>KN174062.1:3029-6868 GCA_000759655.1 Acidicaldus organivorans
TCACCGTCCCCGGAGTGCGGAACGGGGTCTTCAGCTTGGCGAGCCCTTCGAGCGTGGTCTCGGGGCGCGGATGCTCGTCGCGTTCGACCAACACCGTCTCGCCCTTGCGGCTCTTGACCGGGACGGGAGCGATCTCGCGGGCGAAGAACCCTGCCTCCTGCGCCGCCTTGGCCCGCATCTGGCTGCGATAGGCGAAGGCGTCCTGATCGGCGCGGTCGATGCCGAACTCTTCGGCGACATTCTCGGCGGTCTCCGGCATCGAGTCGATGCCATATTGCGCCTTCATCAGCGGGTTGACGAAGCGCCAGCCGATGGTGGTGTCGAAGAGCTCCGCCTGGCGCGGGAAGGGCTCGGTCGCCTTGCCCATCACGAAAGGCGCCCGGGTCATGCTCTCCACCCCGCCGGCGATGACGAGATCGGCCTCGCCGGTGCGGATGGCGCGCGCCGCCTGCCCCACCGCATCGAGGCCCGAGCCGCACAGCCGGTTGATGGTCATCGCCGGCACCTCGGGCGGGAGCCCAGCGAGTAGCACCGCCATGCGGGCGACGTTGCGATTGTCCTCCCCCGCCTGATTGGCGCAGCCGAGATAGCACTCATCGACTGCCGCCCAGTCGATCTCCGGATGGCGCTCCTTGAGCACGCGGATCGGAAAGGCGGCGAGGTCGTCGGTGCGCACGTCCTTGAGCGCGCCGCCATAGCGGCCGAACGGGGTGCGGACGAAATCACAAATGAAGGCTTCGCGCATCATACATTCCTTCCCGGTCAAGTCATCGCGACGTGCGCCCTGCGACCGTCTTGCTCAGAGGGTCCAGCCCCCGTCGATCACCACCGTCTGGCCGGTCATGAAGGCCGACTCGTCGGAGGCGAGATAGACGGCGAGCGCGGCGATCTCCTCCGGCCGGCCGAGCCGTCCCATCGCCTGGCGGGCGACGAAGGCGGCGCGGGCCGCCTCCAGCGAGCCGGCCTTCTCGGCATTGGCGGCGATCCGCTCGCCAAGGCTCGGCGTCTCGATGGTGCCGGGGCAGATCGCGTTGCAGCGGATGCCGCGGGCGACGTAGTCGGCGGCGACCGATTTGGTGAGCCCCACCACCGCCGCCTTGCTCACCCCATAGACGAAGCGGTTGGGCGCGCCTTTGATCGAGCCTACCGCCGAGGCCATGTTGATGATCGAGCCCGCCCCTTTGGCCAGCATGCCGGGGAGATAGGCGCGGATGAGGCGGAACATGGAGCGGACGTTGAGGTCCATGCCGAACTGCCACTCCTCTTCGGTCGCCTCCAGCACTGTGCCCTGATGGACGAAGCCCGCGCAGTTGAAGAGGATGTCCACCGGCCCGGTCTCCTGGGGCAGGGCGGCGATCGCCTTGGCGTCGAGCACGTCGAGCTTGCGGGTGGTGATGTTGGGGCCGGCGATCTCGGCAAGCTTGGCCTCGTTGAGGTCGGTGGCGATGACGCGCGCCCCCTCGGCGGCGAAGGCGAGCGCGCTTGCCCGCCCGATGCCCTGGGCGGCGGCGGTGATGAGGGCGGTCTTGCCTTTCAGGCGATCAGCCATGGCGTTTCTCCTTCAGTGATTGTGGCGCGCCTCACCGCGCGTCTCGATGATGTTGAGATAGAGGGTGGCGGGCTCGAGGCAGGCGCCGGTGCCGAGCTGGCCCACCATCGAGCGGTAGATCTCCTCCCACGGCGTCTGGTTGACGAGCTTGGGCGGCTGCCAGGCGGCACGGCGGGCAGCGAGTTCCTCGGGCGAGATGAGGAGATCGACCCGGCGGTTGCGGAGATCGATCCGCACCCGGTCGCCATTCTTAAGCAGGGCGAGCCCGCCGCCGACCGCCGCTTCGGGCGTGACGTTGAGGATGGAGGGGCTCGCCGAGGTGCCGGACTGGCGTCCATCGCCCATGGTGGGGAGTTCCTCGATGCCCCGTTTGATCAGCGCGGCGGGCGGGCGCATGTTGACCACCTCGGCGCTGCCGGGATAGCCGACCGGCCCGCAATTGCGGATCACGAGCAGGGTGCGTTCATCGATGCCGAGCGAGGGATCGTCGATGCGGGCGTGATAGTCCTCCGGCCCGTCGAACACCACCACCTTGGCCTCGAATGCGTCCGGATGCTCGGGATCGGAGAGGAAGCGGCGGCGGAAGTCCTCGCTGATCACGCTCGTCTTGATCACCGCGCTCTCGAAGAGATTGCCGGAGAGCACGACGTAGCCGGCCTTTTCCTTGAGCGGGCGGTTGAAGGGGCGGATCACCTCGCCGTCCGGCTCGGGGACGGAGGCGAGGTTTTCGGCGAGCGTCTTCCCGGTCACCGTCATCACCGAGCCGGACGGCGAGGTTTTCGGCGCGCGTCTTCCCGGTCACCGTCATCACCGAGCCGGACGGCGAGGTTTTCGGCGAGCGTCTTCCCGGTCACCGTCATCACCGAGCCGTCGATCTTGCCGGCATCGAGGAGCGCCTTCATCACCACCGGCACGCCGCCGGCGCGGTGGAAGGCCTCGCCGAGGAAGCGTCCGGCGGGCTGGCAATCGACGAGGAGCGGGATGTCGGGGCCGAGCCGCTGCCAGTCCTCGAGGGTGTGATCGACGCCCATGTGGCGGGCGATGGCGATCATGTGGATCGGGCAGTTGGAGGAGGCGCCGATCGCCGAGGCGACCACCACCGCGTTCTCGAAGGCGCGCTTGGTCATGATGTCGGAGGGGCGGAGATTCTCGTGGACCATGCCAACGATGCGCCGGCCGGTCTCATAGGCGATCTGGGCGCGCTCGCGGTAAGGAGCGGGGATCGCCGCGCAGCCGGGGAGGGACATGCCGAGCGCCTCGGCGAGGCTGTTCATGGAAAGCGCGGTGCCCATCGTGTTGCAGTGCCCGGCCGAGGGGGCGGAGGAGGCGACCATCTCCATGAACTCGTCATAGCCGATCTCGCCTGCAGCGAAGCGCTTGCGGCCTTCCCAGACCACCGCGCCGGAGCCGGCGAGCTTGCCCTTCCACCAGCCATCGAGCATCGGCCCGCCGGAGAGCACGATCGCCGGGATGTTGACGGTGGCGGCGGCCATCAGGCAGGCCGGGGTGGTCTTGTCGCAGCCAGTGGTGAGCACCACGCCGTCGATCGGGTAGCCGTGCAGGATCTCGACCAGGCCGAGATAGGCGAGGTTGCGGTCGAGCGCCGCGGTGGGGCGCTTGCCGGTTTCCTGGATCGGATGGACCGGAAATTCGATCGGGATGCCGCCCGCATCGCGGATGCCGTCGCGGATGCGCCGCGCGAGATCGAGATGGTGGCGGTTGCAGGGCGAGAGGTCGGAGCCGGTCTGCGCGATGCCGATGATCGGCTTCCCCGATTGCAGTTCCTCGCGGGTGAGCCCGTAATTGAGATAGCGCTCGAGATAGAGCGCCGTCATGTCGGGATTGTGGGGATCATCGAACCACCGCCGGCTGCGCAGGCGGCGTTTGCTGCTCTCGGTCATCGGACACTCCGTTTCCACCCAAACACATCCCCCCGCGCGCCCCGAAGCGGCGCCGGGAGGAAGCGGGATCGATGGCACTCTGCCAAGCCCGGCCCCGCTTGCAAAGGGCCGGGCGCGGGGATGGGGGATGACAAAAGGGCAATGCGGCCTACATCCAAAGGCCGGCCTCGGGCGTAAAGGAAGAAGAGTGCAAGGAAGAGACGGGGTTCTGGGTGAGGGACGGGGGGTAAGGGAGAGGATCATGCAAATCAGACGCAAACGCGGCTTCGAGCTTCCGGAAAGCGCGGTCACCCCGGAAGGGGTGGCGCTCTCCCGCCGCGGCCTGATGAGCGGCGCGGGGCGGATCGGGGGGGCGATCCTGGGGCTCGGACTCGGGGCGGGGCTACGGC
>KN174063.1:0-4040 GCA_000759655.1 Acidicaldus organivorans
GGCGGGTTTTCATGTCGTGGTGAAGGGAAGACGGACGTGAAGAGAACCTATCAACCGTCCAAGCTCGTGCGCAAGCGGCGTCACGGGTTCCGCGCTCGGATGGCGACGGTCGGCGGGCGCAAGGTACTCGCGGCTCGGCGCGCCAAGGGACGCAAGCGCCTGTCCGCGTGAGGCGGGCAGGGAGTGAGGCGAGCGGGATGAGCGGGCTCCGCCCCGAGGCCCGTGCCGGACGGCTCAAGCGGCGAGAGGAGTTTCTCGCCGTTGCCGCCGCCCGGCGTGACGTGCCGATGCCGGGCTTCGTCCTGCAGGGGCGCCTGCCCGGGGATGACGGCGTGCGCGTCGGCTTCACGGTGAGCCGCAAGGTGGGCAACGCGGTGGAGCGCAACCGGGTGCGGCGGCGGCTCCGTGAGGCGGTGCGCAAGGTGCTGCCTGCGGCCGCTCCGCCCTCGGCCGATCTGGTGCTGATCGGCAGGCGCCCTGCTCTGTCCCGCCCCTTCGCCGCGCTTTGCGCCGATCTCGAGACGGCGCTCCGGCGGCTTCAGGACGAGACGCCCGCCGCGAGACGGGCGCCCCGCGAACGGCGCCCCGCGTGATGCGCGCCCTCCTGATCGGGGCTATCCGTCTCTACCAGTGGGTGATCCGCCCGCTGATCGGCGAGAATTGCCGTTTCCACCCGACCTGCAGCGCCTATGCGAGCGAGGCCATCACCCGGCACGGCGCAGGGCGCGGCCTCTGGCTCGCGGCGCGGCGCATCGCGCGCTGCCATCCCTGGTCGGCGGGAGGGTATGATCCCGTGCCGCCGGCCCCGACCCAACGGACCTCCTGAGCATGGAACAAAACAACCGCCTGCTGCTCGCGATCGTGCTGTCGATCGCCATCCTGGTCGGTTTCCAGGCGCTCTATGCGCGTCTCGTCCCCGAGAGCGCGAAGACCGCCTCGCACCCTGCCGCCGCGCCCACCACCCTCAGCGAAAAGGCCCCCGAAGCGCCTGCCGCGCCTGCCGCCCAGACGGCGGGCGGAGAGGGGAAAACGGCCGTTCCTCCCTCCCCGCGGCTTGCCATCGACGCGCCACGGATCGAAGGGAGCCTCGCGCTCAGGGGTCTCCGGCTCGACGATCTCGTGCTGCGCGACTACCGGGAGACGACGGATCCCAAATCTCCCCTGGTCCGTCTCCTCGACCGGCTCCGCTCGCCCACCCCCTATTTCGTGCAGTTCGGCTGGAGCGCGCCGGAGGGAGCGCAGGTCAGCCTTCCCGGCCCGGATACGGTCTGGCAGGCTTCTGACGGGGCGCTTACTCCAGAGCATCCGGTAACGCTCGCCTGGGACAACGGCGCGGGGCTTCGCTTCACCGTCACCCTCGCGGTCGATGACGATTACATGTTCACCCTCCGCCAGAGCGTGATCAATACCGGAACCACGCCGGTCACCCTCTTTCCCTGGGCCCGCATCCGGCGCGACTACACCCCGCCCACCTCCGGTTATTACATCCTCCATGAAGGGCTGCTCGGGGTGATCGGCGGCACGCTCAAGGAACTCACTTACGCCAAGGCCAAGAGCGAGGCGGAGCGGACGGCGGGCGTGCCCTTCTCCGCCACCACCAGGGGCGGCTGGCTCGGCATCACCGACAAATACTGGCTCACCGCCCTCGTCCTTCCCAATGAGGCGGAGGAAGCGGTCGCCTTCCGCGCCATCAAGCGCGCCGACGGCTCTTATGCCTATCAGGCCGATTTCGCCCCGCCCACGCCGGCCACGCTCGCGCCGGGGGCGAGCACGAGCCTCACCTATCACCTCTTCGCAGGCGCCAAGGAGGTCCATCTGCTCGACCGCTATGAGCGCGCGCTCGGCATTCCGAGCTTCGACAAGGCGGTCGATTTCGGCTGGTTCTATTTCCTCACCAAGCCGATCTTCTACGCGCTCGACTGGCTTTACCGGGTGACGGGCAATTTCGGCATCGCCATCATTCTGTTCACCCTCTTCGTCAAGATCCTCTTCTTCCCGCTCGCCAACAAATCCTACCAGTCGATGGGGAAGATGCGGCTCCTCGGGCCCAAACTCCAGGCGCTGCGCGAGCAGTTCAAGGACGATCCGGCCCGCCAGCAGCAGGAGATGCTCAATCTCTACCGCGCCGAGGGGGTGAACCCGGCCTCGGGCTGTCTTCCGATGCTGATCCAGGTGCCGGTGTTCTTCTCGCTCTACAAGGTGATCTTCGTCACCATCGAGATGCGCCAGGCGCCCTTCTTCGGCTGGATCCACGATCTCTCCGCGCCCGATCCGACCAACGTCTTCAATCTCTTCGGCCTCATCCCCTTCGATCCGACGGTGATCTCGCCCCTCCTCCATGTCGGCGCCTGGCCGTTGATCATGGGGATCTCGATGTATCTCCAGCAGAAGCTCAACCCGCCGCCGCCCGATCCGGTGCAGGCGCGGATGTTCCAGCTCATGCCGGTGATCTTCACCTTCATGCTCGCCCGTTTCCCGGCTGGTCTGGTCATCTACTGGACCACCAACAACCTCCTCTCCATGGCCCAGCAATGGTTGATCATGCGTCAGGCGCGGCTTTCGGCGAAGCCGGCGCGGACCTGAAGGCGGCCGGGTTTCCGGTCGGCCGGGCGGCGTTCTTCCACGCCGCCCAGCGCCTGGCCGAGCTTCCGCCGCCGCTCGCCCCCGAAGTGGCCTTCGCCGGGCGCTCCAATGTCGGGAAGTCCTCACTCCTCAATGCCGTGACCGGGATTGGCGGTCTGGCCCGCGTCTCCTCGCGCCCCGGCCGCACCCAGCAGCTCAATTTCTTCCGCATCGGCGCGGGCGAGCTCGTCCTCGTCGATATGCCCGGCTACGGCTACGCGGAGGCGGCGAAAAAGGTCAAGGAGGCCTGGCAGGGGCTGATGTTCGACTATCTACGCGGCCGGCCCAATCTCAAACGGGTGATGCTGCTGCTCGATGCGCGCGTCGAGGTCAAGGCGCATGACCGCGCGGTGATGGACCTCCTCGAACAGGCCGCGGTCAATTTCCAGCTGGTCCTGACCAAGACGGATGCTGTCCCGCCCGAGGCGCGGCTCGCGCGCTGGCGCGAGACGGTCCTTCTGACGCGAGACTACACCGCCGCCCATCCCGAGGTGCATGTGACCAGCGCCCGTGAGGGGGTGGGGATCGCCGAACTCCGCGCCGCTTTGGCCGAACTCGGCGCAGGTGCTTCCTGACGGGTGCTTCCTGGCTGGCAGTTCTTGACTGGCAGTTCTTGACTGGCAGTTCTTGACTGGCGAATTTCAACCGGGGCCTTCCTGACCGGGGCTTTTAACCTTCATCCATAAGCGAGTTTGAGACCGGGCTCGGGCCAGGTCATCGCGGCGAGCTTGCCGGTGCCGGAAAGGGTGATGTAGGCGGTGCGCATGTCCGGGCCGCCGAAACAGATATTGGTCGGGTAGGCTTCCGGCATCTTGACCTGCCGCACCACCCGTCCGTCGGGGGCGAATTCGGTGATGTGGCCGGAATTGAGGGTGGCGACCGCGATATGGCCCGAGGCGAGCACGGCGAGACTGTCGAAACGGTGAAACCCGGTGAGGCTTCCCACCAGCCGCCCGCCATGGGGTGAGTCGGGGAACGGGACTTTACGCGCCCGGCCCGGCCCTTCGAGGTCGAAGGCCCAAAGCCGCGCCGTCTCGGTCTCGGCGACATAGAGGGTGCGTCCATCCGGTGAAAGCCCGATCCCGTTCGGGGTCAGCACCGGATAGGCCACCTCGGTGATGAAACTGCCATCGGCCTTGGCGTAATAGACCCCGCCATGGTCGCGGTCTTCGGCGCGCACCTTGCCAAGATCGGTGAAATAGAACCCGCCTTCGGTATCGAAGACGAGATCGTTCGGCCCCTTGAGGCGGCGGCCCTGGCATTGGTCATAGAGCCGGGTGAGCGCGCCGGTGCGCGGATCGAAGCGTCCGATCCGACCGCCCGAATAGTCCTTGGCCTGGGCGATGGGGAGGGTGAGCCCGGCGCGTTCCGTCCATTCGAACCCGCCATTGTTGCAGATGTAAAACGCCCCGTCCGGG
>KN174063.1:4090-8086 GCA_000759655.1 Acidicaldus organivorans
CCCGCCCGAATAGTCCTTGGCCTGGGCGATGGGGAGGGTGAGCCCGGCGCGTTCCGTCCATTCGACCCCGCCATTGTTGCAGATGTAAAACGCCCCGTCCGGGCCGATGGCGAGCCCGTTCGGCCCGCCACCCGGGCGCGCCATCACCTCCACCGTGCCGTCCGGCTTCACCCGGCTCACCGTGCCCCGCTTGATCTCGACGAGAACGACCGAGCCGTCGGCGAGCGCCACCGGGCCCTCCGGAAACTCGAGACCGCTTGCGATGATGCGAAGATCGGACATCGACACGTCTCCCCCTTCTTGCTTGACGCCCCTGCGAGTTCTGGCTCCGGTGCGATTGACGGGAGCGAGAATATCCGATTGTCTCCCCCTGAAAAGACCCGATCGACGATCAATCCACCGACGATCGACCCAAGGGGAGGAATGAATGCCGCAGTCCCACGCCTGGCCCCGGCGCCCTCTGCTCGCCGGGATTGCTGCGCTGCCGCTTTTTGCCATCCGCCGCGCCCGCGCCGAGGAGCCTTACGTCCTCGGCACTCTCTTCCCGATGGCCGGGCCCAATGCCGAATACGGCACCATCTTCACCGCCGGGGCCCAAATGGCGCTCGCCCACATTGCCGAAGACAAGATGCTCTCCCGCCCCATCGTGCTCCGCGCCGAGGACAGCCAGGGCACGCCGCAGGGCGGGGCGGTCGGGATGAGCAAGCTGGTCAATGTCGATCATGCGATCTACGTGCTGGTGGGCTTCACCGGCGTGTCCAAGGCGGCGGCGCCGATCGCCGCGCGGGCCAAGGTGATCCTGGTCAATGGCGGGGGCGTGGGGCCCGATCTCGCCGGGCTTTCGCCCTATTACTGGAACGTCATTCCGCTCGCCCCCGACGAGATCAGGACCATCGTTCCCTATCTCGCCAGCCAGAACCTGCGCCGCCTCGCCTTCATCTACATCAACGATCCCTTCGGCAACGGGGTGCGTCAGTCACTCAAGGCCGAGCTCGCCAAGGTGGGCGGGTCGGTGGTGATCGAGGACGCGATCCTGCCCACCGACCAGCAATTCGGAGCGATCGCCGCGCGGATCCGCGATGCGAAGCCCGATGCGGTCTATTTCGCCTCCTATGGCGCACAGCAGGCGGAAATCATCAAGCAGCTCCGCGATTCGGGGATCACCCTGCCGCTCGTCACCTATTCGGGGGCGAATATTCCCTCGGTGGAGACGCTGCCCGAGGCGGAAGGCTTGGTGCTCACCACCCAGGCCTCCGCCCTTTCCTCCGACGATCCGGTGACGCAGCGCTTCGTCCGCGACTGGCGCGCCAAATACGGAACTGACCCCACCGCCTACAACCAGAACTACTACAACGCGGTGCGGCTCTTCGCCCTGCTCACCGCCTCGCTCGAAAAGGCCGGAAAGCCGGTGAATGGCGACACGCTCCGCGCCGAGCTTCTCGCCCGCCGCCGCTTTCCGCTGGTGGGCGGGGAGGGCGTCTTCGACGATCTCTGCGACATTTCGATGAAGATCGTCGTCAACCGGGTGGAGAAGGGAAAACTCGTCCCCCTTACCTGACCGCCGCCGATGCTCCTCCTCCAGCTCCTCGTCAACGGGCTCGAGAGCGGTTTTCTCTACGCCCTCACCGCGGTCGGGTTCGCACTCATCTTCGGGGCGACCCGCATTTTTCATTTCGCCCACGGCGCGACCTACGCGCTCGCCGGCTACGGGTTCATCCTCGGCGAGCGGCTCGGGCTCGGGCCGCTTGCGTCCCTCGGCATCGCGCTCGCCGCCGCTCTGGGCTTCGGCCTTTTCATTGAGGGCGCGGTCTATCGCCCGATCGAGCGCTCGCGCGGCGCCTTCTTCACCCTGTTCGTCGCGGCTTTCGGCGTGGTGATCGCGGTGCAGAGCCTGCTCGAACTCGGCTTTGGCCGCTCTTACGTGGTGGTCTCGAGCCCCTTGAGCCGCGCCGTCTCCTGGAACGGGCTTTACATCGCGCCCCTCTTCTGGATCAGCCTCTGCACGGCGCTGCTGCTCTTTGGCGCGCTCGCCCTCTTTCTCAAACTCTCGCCCTACGGGATTGCGCTACGCGCGCTCGCCGACAGCCGTTTTCTCATCCGCACCTATGGGCTCTCCGAGCGGCGCCTCGCCCGGCTTGCCTTCGCCCTGGGCTCGGCGCTCACCGTGCCCGGAGCGGTGCTGGGGGCGCTTTCCACCGGGCTCACCCCGAGCGTGGGGGCGCATATCATGCTGGTCAGTCTCACCGCCGCGGTGGTGGGCGGGATCGGCAGCATGCCGGGCGCGGCCCTGGCCGGGATCCTGCTCGGGCTCACCGAGACGCTCGCCGTCGATGTGCTCGATACGGCGTGGAGCGAGGCGAGCGGCTTCGTGCTGCTCTTTCTCTTCATCCTACTTCGCCCGCAGGGGATTTTCGGCGCGGAGCTCCGGCGATGATCTCCTATCTCGTCGATCTTGGGCAGCTCGTCGCGATTTTCGGCCTGCTCGCAGCAAGCCTCAATCTGCTGGTGGGCTATGCTGGCCTGTTCAGCGTCGCACATGCGGTGTTTTTCGGCCTCGGCGCCTACACGGCCGCCCATCTCGCCCTTGCGGTGAGCCCCGACCTCCTCCTCGGCGTGCTCGCCGCCGCGTTGCTGAGCGGCGCGGCCTCGCTCGTCTTCGCGCTTCCGGCGCTCAGGGTGCGGGGGGAATATCTGGTGATCGCGAGCCTCGGGCTGCAGATGCTGGGAAGCACCGTCTTTACCGAGGCTCAAGGCCTCACCGGGGGGTATGGCGGGCTTGCCGGCATTCCCGCGCCGAGCCTGTTCGGCTGGACGCTCGAGAGCCGGGAAGCGTTGCTCGCCGCCGCGCTCGCCATCCTCATCCTCGCCCAGTTCGTCATCAACCGTCTCATGCGCGGCAGTTTCGGCCGCTCGCTGATGGCGATAAGGGATTCGGAAAGCGCCGCGGAAAGCCTTGGCAAGAACGTGGCCCTCATCAAGACGCTCGCCGTGGCGCTGGGCTCGGGGCTCGCCGGCGCCGCGGGCGCGCTCTTCGCCTTCCAGGAATCCTTCGTCAACGTCGAAAGCTTCACCCTCGATCAATCGGTGCTCATCCTCGCCATGGTCATCATCGGCGGGGCAGGGACGCTCGCCGGGCCGCTCGCCGGGGCGGCCCTGCTCCTCCTGCTTCCCGCCGCGCTCAGCTTCATTCCCCATCTGCCGCCGACCGAGATCGGCGCGGTGCAGCAGCTGATCTACGGCCTCGCCATGACGCTGCTCATGATCTTCCGTCCTGCTGGGCTCTTGGGGCGGAGCGAGGGCGGCGGATGAGCGCGCTGCTCCGCGTGCGTGGCCTTTCGCGCCGTTTCGGCGGCGTCGCGGCAGTGGATGGGGTCGATCTCGATCTGGAGGCGGGCGTGCTCACCGCGCTGGTGGGTCCCAACGGGGCGGGAAAGACCACGCTCTTCAACCTCATCACCGGCCATCTCCGCCCGGATGGCGGCGAGATCCGGCTCGCAGCACGGGAGATCACCGGGCTTCCCCCCTATCGCATCGCCCGGGCCGGGATCGCGCGGAGTTTCCAGGATCTCCGCCTCTTCGAACGGATGCGGGTGATCGACAATCTGCGCACCGCGCTGGAGCCTGCCGCCTGGTTCTGGCAGCGGGGCGGACGGCGGGGCCGGGCCGCCCGCGAGGCGCGGGTGGAAACGGTGCTCGCCGCAACCGGGCTTGCCCCGTTCGCCGCGGCAGAGGCCAGCGCTTTGGGCTATGCCGAGCGGAAGTTCCTGGCGCTGGCCCGCATCGCGGTGACGGAGGCGCGGATCTGGCTCCTCGATGAACCGGCCTCCGGCCTCGATCCCGCCTCGCGCCAGCGCTTCAACGCGCTCCTGCGCGAGGCGGTGCGCGAGCGGGGCGTCACCATCTGCCTGATCGAGCACAATCTCGACATTGTGAGCGAACTCGCCGACCGCATCGTCTTTCTCGATCAGGGCCGCAAGATCGCCGAAGGCGCGCCCG
>KN174063.1:8162-9972 GCA_000759655.1 Acidicaldus organivorans
CCGACATCCTGGGCGACCCGGCGCTGCGCGCGCTCTATTTCGGAGCTCCGGCATGAGCGCTTTTCTCGCACTGCACGGGGCGGAGACCGGCTACGGCAAGCGGCGGGTGCTGGAGGAGATCGATCTCGCGCTCGATCTCGGCCAGACGCTCGCCGTGCTCGGCCACAATGGCGCGGGAAAGAGCACGCTGCTCAAGCTCCTCTTCGGGCTTCAGCCCCTCTGGCGCGGCACTCTCCGGCTCGAAGGAAGGCCCATCACGCCGCGGCCCGAGGCGATGGCGGCGGCGGGGGTCGCGCTCGTCCCCGAAGGGCGGGGGGTGTTTCCCAACCTCCTGGTGCGGGAGATTTTAACCCTCGCCCTCTGGCAGGGGAGGGTGAAGGGGGCGGAGCAGGCGCGGCGGATCGACGAGGTGGTGGCGTTCTTCCCGCCGCTCGGGGGGTTCATCGGCCGGCGGGCCGGGACGCTCTCGGGCGGGCAGCAGCAGATGGTGGCGCTCGCCCGCGCCCTCCTCCTGCAGCCGAGATTTCTCCTCCTCGATGAGCCTTCGCTTGGCCTCGCCCCCAAGACCTTCCAGGACCTGATCCGGCCGCTGCGCGGGTTGCAGAAGGAGCGGGGGTTCGGGATGCTCCTCGTCGAGCAGAACGTCGTGGAGGCGCTCGCCGTGGCCGATCGGGCGATGGTGCTGAAATCGGGCCGCATCGTCTTCGCGGGCGACCCGCAAACGCTTACCGATCCCGCCCGGCTGATCACCCTCTTCTGAAGGCCCGAGAGGGAGCGGGTCGCTCAGTTACGGCCGTAGGTGTCCTCGAAGCGGACGATGTCGTCCTCGCCGAGATAGGCGCCCGATTGCACCTCGATCACGGTGAGCGGGATGCGGCCCGGGTTCTCCAGCCGGTGCACCACGCCGAGCGGCAGATAGATGCTCTCGTTTTCGCGAAGCAGGATCTGCTCGTCATCGCGTGTCACCAGCGCGGTGCCGGTGACCACCACCCAGTGCTCGGCGCGGTGGAAATGTTTCTGGAGCGAAAGTTTCGCCCCCGGCGCGACGACGATCCGCTTGACCTGGAAACGATCGCCCTGGATCAGCGACTCATAGAACCCCCAGGGGCGGAAGATCCGGTTGTGGGTGACCGCCTCCAGCCTTCCCTGGGCGCGGAGCTTGTCCACGATGGTCTTGACGTCCTGGGTGTGGCGCCGATCCAGCGCGAGCACCGCATCTTCGGTCACCACCACCACCGCGTTCTCGAGCCCGACCACGGCGGTGAGTTTCTCGTCGCTGCGCACGTAGCAGTTGCGGGCGGCGGCGAGCACCACGTCGCCCACCGCCACATTGCCATCCGCGTCCTTCTCGCCGAGCTCCCAGAGCGTGCCCCAGCTGCCGACATCCGACCAGTCGAAATCGGCGGGCACCACCGCGGCGCGGTCGGTCTTTTCGGCAATCGCGTAGTCGAGGCTGATGGCAGGCGCGCGGGCGAAGCTTTGCGCTTCGAGGCGGATGAAGTCGAGATCGCTGCGCCGCTCCCTGACCGCCGCCGAGACCGCCTCGAGGATCTCGGGGGCGTGGCGGGCGAATTCCTCGATCAGCACGCCCGCCTGGAAGACGAACATGCCAGAGTTCCAGAAATGCCGCCCCGAGGCGAGGAAGCGTTCGGCGGTGGCGCGGTCTGGCTTTTCGGTGAAGCGGGCAATGGCGTAGGCGCCCTCGACGCCAGGCAGCGGCTCACCTCGCTCGATATAGCCGTAACCGGTCTCGGCGCGGGCTGGGGTGATGCCGAAAGTGACGAAATGCCCAGCGCGGGCGGCGCGCGCC
>KN174063.1:10087-11473 GCA_000759655.1 Acidicaldus organivorans
GGCGGCGAGCGCCCGGGAGAGCGCGGCGAGGTTGCCGATCGCGGCATCGGCCGCCATCATCCAGAGAATGGCGGAGGGATCGTCCTCGGCGGTGAGCAGGGCGGCGGCGAGGATGGCGGGGCCGCTGTTCCGTCCCATGGGCTCGAGCACGATGCGCGCCTGTTCGACCCCCGCCTCGCGCAATTGTTCGGCGGTGAGGAAACGGTGCTCCTGATTGCAGATGACGAGCGGCGGGGCGAAGGCGGGACCAGAGGCGCGGAGCGCGGTCTCCTGGAGGAGGGAGCGGGGGGAGAGGAGCGGCCAGTATTGTTTGGGATAGCTCTCGCGCGAGAGGGGCCAGAGCCGGGTGCCCGAACCGCCGGAGAGGATCACCGGGTGGATCCGCCCGCCGATGCGCGAGAGTTCTTCGTTTAAGCCGAAAGTCATGGTGACGTCATCGGCCATCGGTCCATCCCCTCCTGATCCATCCCCTCCTGATCCAACCCGTCGCGGTCCATCCGGTGCGCTGCGCCGCATCATAACCCTTTGCTCGCGAAGGCGCGAGAACCATGCGGTGTTTGAGTTGGAGGGATGTTCGAAATCAGGGGAGCGGAGCCCGGGGCGTGGAAGGCGCGGAAATCGAATGACCCTCTGCCCGTCCCCTTGACCTTCCCCCGTGGGCAGGTCCCACCTTCTCCCTTGGGCAAGGTTTTGGCCGCGCGGGAACGCGGCAGGCCCGTCCGGGAACCACCCCGAGACTGAAGAGAGCCGAGACTGAGGAGATCCGCGATGAACCAACCCCATACCCGCCCCCTGGTCCTCACCATCGAAGGCATGACCTGCGAGGGATGCGTGCGCGCCGTGCGCGGGGCGCTCGGCGCCGTGCCAGGGGTGAAGGCCCTGGAGGTGGGGCTTTCGGGTGACAAACTCGGCTGGGCCCGCCTCGAAGGCGAGCCTTCCCTCGATCGCGCCGCGCTGGAAGCAGCGGTCGAGGAGGCGGGCTTCACCCTTCGCGCCCTTACCGAAGAGGAGGCGAGATAGGCCCGATGGACGAGAGCGCCCTCCTTTCGCCTGCCCCTTCCTCTGACCCGAAGGATAGAGGGGAGGCGACGCTTCCCGAGGCGCAAGCCCTGGCGGCGGGGACAGCGGTCGGCGAGGACGTAGTCTGCGAGATCCCCATCCGCGGCATGCACTGCGCGAGCTGCGCCGAGCGGATTGGCCGCGTGCTCAACCGGCTGGAGGGCGTGGAGGCCGAGGTCGATTTGCTCGCCGAACGCGCCCGGCTCCATCTCGCGCCCGGCGCCTCGCCGGAAAGGGCGGCCGAGGCGATCCGTAAGGCGGGTTACGAGCCGGTCCGCGATCGCCATGAGCTGCAGAGTGAAGAGAGACTCACTCCCGAGCGGACCG
>KN174063.1:11589-16088 GCA_000759655.1 Acidicaldus organivorans
GATCCTGCCGGAGAGAGAGTGACGGTCGAGGGCTTCGGCCTCTCGCTGAGTGCGTTGATCGCCGCCGCGGCGGAGCTCGGCATCCGGCTCGTCCCTCGCACCGCAGAAGAGACCGGAAGACGGCGGGAGGTGCCGTGGGAGGCGCTCCGGCTCGGCCTCGGCGTGGCGGCGACGCTCCCTCTGCTCGGGACCATGTTCGGCCTTTCGCTTCCCCTCGCCCTGCAAGCGGGGCTCGCCGCCCTCGTGCAATTCGGGGTGGGCTATCCCTTCTATCAGGCGGCATGGCGGGCGCTCCGCGGCGGCGGGGCGGGGATGGACCTCCTCGTCGTCCTCGGCACCTCGGCCGCCTTTTTCTACAGTCTCTTCGCGGCGCTGAGCGGAGGGTCGGGGCCACTCTCCTTCGAGGCTGGCGCGGTGGTGATCACCGTCGTCACGTTGGGTCGGTTTCTCGAAGGGCGCGGCAAGCGGGCGAGCGATGCGGCGCTACGGGCTCTGCTCGCGCTGCGGCCCGATACCGCGCATCTCGAGCGCGGCGGCAAGGTCTTCGACATTCCCGCCGCAGCGCTCGGGCTCGGCGATGTCGTCCTCGTCCGGCCCGGCGAGCGCGTTCCGGCGGATGGCCTCATCCTGAGCGGGACGAGCACGCTCGATGAGAGCCTGCTTTCCGGCGAGAGCACCCCCGTCCCGCGCGGGCCGGGCGAGGCGGTGGCCGCAGGCGCGCTCAACGGGGCGGGTCTCCTGCGGGTGCGGGTCACCGCAGTGGGGGCAGGGACGCGGCTTGCCCGCATCGCCGCGGCGGTGGCCCGGGCCCAGGCCAGCCGGGCACCGATCCAGCGCCTGGTGGACCGGGTGAGCCTCGTTTTCGTCCCCGCCGTTCTCCTCATCGCCCTCGCCGCCGCGGCTGGCTGGCTATGGGCGGGGGCGCCGGAGCGCGCCCTCGTCGCCGCCGTCGCCGTGCTGGTGAGCGCCTGTCCCTGTGCGCTCGGGCTCGCCACGCCGACCGCGCTGGCGGTGGGATTCGGGGTGGCGGCGCGGCACGGGATCCTGATCCGCGATACGGAAGCGATCGAACGCTCCCGCCATCTCGACACGGTGATCTTCGACAAGACCGGAACCCTGACCCGGAAAGGGGGCGAACTCACCCTCATCCCGGCGCCGGGCGTAAACGAGGCGCGGCTTCTCACCCTCGCTGCCGCCGCCGAGCAGGGAAGTAGCCATCCGCTGGCCGAGGCGATCCGCGCCGAAGCGGCGCGGCGGGGGCTCTCCCTTCCCGTCCCCGCGCGGCTCGAGACCGATCCGCGCGGCGGCATCCGCGCCGAGGTCGGAGGAGAGGTACTGGCGCTCGGCGCGCTCCGCTTCCTCGCCGCGCTCGCTCCCGAAGCCGGTGCCGCGCTCGCTGGACTTGCGGGCGAGGGCGGGGAGGGAGACGCGATCGGCGTGGTTCGGCTCTCGCCCGAGCCCGCGGCGCTCGGCGTCATCCGGCTTGCCGAGGCGATCCAGCCCGAGGCTGCGGCGGCGATTGCCGAGCTGCGGAGGCTCGGCCTCACCCCGCTTCTCCTCTCCGGCGATGGCGAGGCGCGGACGCGAGAGGTGGCCGCGGCGCTCGGCATTTCGTCCTTCCGCGCGCGGGTGGCGCCCGAGGAGAAGGCGGCGGTGGTCGAGGCGCTCCGTGCCGAGGGGCGGCGCGTGGCGATGGTGGGGGATGGGATCAACGACGCGCCCGCACTTGCCGCCGCCGATCTCGGCATCGCCCTGGGAAGCGGGGCGGACGCCGCGCTCGCCGCCGCCGGGATGGCGCTGCTGCGTGATGATCTCCGCCTGGTCCCGGCTGCGCTCCGCCTCTGCCGGGCCATCGAGCGCAAGATCCGCTCCAATCTGTTCTGGGCCTTCTTCTACAACGGGCTCACCCTGCCGCTTGCGGCGTTGGGCAAGCTCGATCCGATGCTCGCGGGGACGGCGATGGCGTTCTCCTCGGTGAGCGTGGTGGCCAACGCCCTGCTGCTCCGCCGCTGGCGGCCATGAGGGAGGTGTGGATATGCGGGACGTGCGGATGGGGTCGGGGCGGGAAGAGGCTCCGGCCAAAACCCGTCTCACCATCGGTGAGGCTGCTTCTGTGGCGGGGATTACCCCGAAGACCATCCGCTATTACGAACGCATCGGCCTGATCGGCCCCGCGCCCCGCGCCGAGGGCAGCCAGTACCGTTTCTTTGATGCGGAGGACATCAAGCTGCTCCGCTTCATCGGAAGGGCACGCCGGCTCGGCTTTTCGATCGCCGATATCCGGGCGCTCCTTTCGCTGTACCGGGACCAGGCGCGGCCGAGCCGGGAGGTGAAACGGCTGGCGACGGCGCATCTCGCCCGCATCGAGCGGAAGATCGGCGAGCTCGAGGCGCTGCGCAATGCGCTCGCTGCTCTCGTCGCCCGCTGCCACGGGGATGACCGTCCGGAGTGCCCGATCCTCGACGATCTGGTGGGAAGCCCCGAGGTTTGAGCAGGGCTGGTCTGCGCAAATTTCTCTTTTCTAATCGGATATTTTAGTAACAACGTTTAATAGTAGTGAATTTAAATTTTACGCGGAGAAGATGAGCCATTTGTCGCCTATCCCCCCCTCTGCCCTCGCGCCGCTCGACGGGATCGCCCTGCTCCGCCATGCCCTCACCGAGGCCTTCCCCGGCGAAATCGCGGTGGTCTCCTCTTTCGGGGCGGACTCGGCGGTGCTGCTCGCCCTCGTCGCCGAGATCGACCCGGCCACGCCCGTCCTCTTCCTCGATACCGGCCAGCATTTCCCGGAAACCCGGCTCTATCGCGAGGCCCTCACCCGCTATCTCGGTCTCACCCGGGTGATCGACGTCACGCCGGCCAAGGAGGAGCTCAAGGAACGCGATCCCGAAGGCGAACTCTGGTATTTCGATCCCGATGCCTGCTGCGCGCTGCGCAAGGTGGCCCCGCTCGCCCAAGCGCTCGCCCCCTACCGGGCGTGGGTCACCGGGCGCAAGCGGTTCCAGGCGGAAACGCGCCGGCATCTCCCCTTCATCGAACTCGTCGAAGGGAAAGTGAAGATCAACCCGCTCGCCGACTGGACTCCGGCCCGGCTCGCCGCCGAGTTCCGCGCCCGCAACCTGCCCGCCCATCCGCTGCTCGCCCGCGGTTACCGCTCGATCGGCTGCGCTCCCTGCACCCGGCCCACTGCGCCGGGCGAAGACCCGCGCGCCGGCCGCTGGGCAGGACGGATGAAGACGGAATGTGGTATCCATGCTCCGCAAACCATTCAGGTTTTGCCGGGCGGGGCGTCAAGGTGTTAATGGTTGCAGGTGAGGGAGTGGTAAGGCCGATGCTGAGTGATCTCGACCTTCTCGAAAGCCAGAGCATTTTCATCATGCGCGAGGCTTGGCGGCGGCTCAAGCCGCTCGGCCTGCTCTGGTCGCTCGGCAAGGACTCGAATGTCCTGGTTTGGCTTGCCCGCAAGGCCTTCCTTGGCGAGGTGCCGTTTCCGGTCATCCATGTCGATACCGGCAAGAAATTTCCCGAAATGTATGCCTTCCGCGAGCGCTACGCCCGGGAGTGGAACCTCGATCTGATCATCGGCGACTGCCCGCCGGTCGAGGACATCGATCCCTCCCTGCCGCCGGCGGCGCGTTCGGCGGCGCGCAAGACGGCGGGGCTCGCCCGTCTCATCGCCGAGCGCAAATTCGCCGGCATCATCGCCGGGATCCGCCGCGACGAACAAGCCACCCGGGCCAAGGAGCGCGTCTTCAGCCCGCGCGGCACGGCCAATCAGTGGGACGTGCGCAACCAGCCGCCGGAATTCTGGGATCAGTACACAACGCCGCCCGGCGAGGGGATCCATATCCGGGTCCATCCGCTGCTCGCCTGGCGCGAGATCGACATCTGGCGCTACATCGAGCGGGAAAGAATCCCGGTGGTCGATCTCTATTTCGCCAAAAACGGCAGACGCTACCGTTCGCTCGGCGATCAGGACATTACCTTCCCGGTGGAGAGCAACGCGGCGAGTGTCGCCGAGATCATCGCCGAGCTTGCCACCACCCGCACGCCGGAGCGGGCGGGCCGGGCGATGGATCACGAGGCGGAAGACGCGTTCGAGCGGCTCCGGGCCAGCGGTTATCTGTGATCGGATGTTCTTGGCGGGAGACAGGCCGCTCCGGCTGAGATCGAAGACGAGGGGGACCGCCGGCCGCCTTGCGGCGGCGGGGGATGAGAAGGGGGAGTGAGAGGATGGAGACGGTTATCTCGCGTGACGTCGTGGGCCGCGCTTGGCCCACCCCCGTGGTGGTCGCGGGTCACGTCGATCACGGCAAATCGACCCTGATCGCGCTCGGCCTGCAACGCGTCCAGCAGGAAGGACCACTCGAGGTCGAGGCCGCGCTTGGCCCACCCCCGTGGTGGTCGCGGGTCACGTCGATCACGGCAAATCGACCCTGATCGGGCGACTCCTCTATGAAACCGGCCAGATCCCGGAAGGACGGCTCGAAGCGTTGCGC
>KN174063.1:16182-19866 GCA_000759655.1 Acidicaldus organivorans
GGGGCGAGCCGCAAGCGCGGCCTCGACCTCGAGTGGTCCTTCCTGCTGGACGCGTTGCAGGCCGAGCGCGATCAGGGGGTGACCATCGAGTCGACCCGCATCCCGCTCAATCTCGGCGGGCGCGAATTCATCATCATCGACGCCCCCGGCCATCGCCAGTTCATGCGCAACGCCCTGACCGGCGCGGCGGCGGCCGCCGGCGCGGTGCTCGTCGTCGATGCGGCCGAGGGGGTGCGCGAGCAGACCAAGCGTCATGCGCTCCTCCTCCGCCTGATCGGCGTGCGCGACGTAATCGCCGTGCTCAACAAGGCCGATCTCCTCGGCTATGAGGAGGCCGCGCTCCGCGCGGCGAGGCCAAGCCCGGAAAACAGCGCGACGTAATCGCCGTGCTCAACAAGGCCGATCTCCTCGGCTATGAGGAGGCCGCGCTCCGCGCGGTGGAAGAGGAGGTCGCCGCGCTGTTTTCCGGGCTTGGCCTCGCCGCGCGGAGCGCGGCCTCCTCATAGCCGAGGAGATCGGCCTTGTTGAGCACGGCGATTACGTCGCGCTGTTTTCCGGGCTTGGCCTCGCCGCGCGCGCGGTGATCCCGATTTCGGCGCGCGAAGGCGACAACGTGCGCGAGCGGGGGGCGCGGCTTTCCTGGTATGACGGCCCGACCCTCATCGAAGCGCTGATGGGGCTCGACCCCCCGCGCCCCCGGCTCGCGGGACCGTTCCGCTTCGCCGTGCAGGACGTCTATCGGCGCGGCGAGCGCCGTCTGCTCGCCGGGCGCATCGAAAGCGGGCGGGTGCGCGCGGGCGATACGGTGCTGGTCGGATCGCGTGGCCACCGCGCCCGGGTCAAGGCGATCGCCGTCTGGCCGGAGGGTGAGCGCCCGGAGGCCATCGCCGGCCAGTCGGTGGCGATCGAACTCACCCCCGAACTCGTCGTCGCGCGCGGCGATCTCCTCTATGACGAGTCTGCCCCGCCCGAGCGGGCCACCCGGCTTCGCGTCCGCCTTCTCTGGCTTCGTGACGAGCCCCTCGAGCTTGGCGAGACGCTGCTGCTTCGTATCGGCCCCGCCCAGCATCCGGTGCGGGTGGAGGCGATCCACGCCGTGGTGCGCACCGAGGATCTCCGCGAGGAAAAGGCCGAAAAGGTGCCCCCGGAGGATATCGCTGAGGTGACCCTGCTCGCCGCCGATGAGATTCTGTTCGACCCCTTCTCCCCGGAGGGCGGCGGGCGCGGCGTGTTGGTCGATACGCGGGAACGGATCGTCGCCGCCGCCCCCATTTTGGGGCGCGATCACGCGCGGGCGGCCATCTTCCCGCTCAAGGACGCGATTTCCTACACCGACCGGGCGCGGGCCAAGGGCTATGGCGGGGCGGTGTTCTGGCTCACCGGCCTTCCCGCGGCGGGGAAATCGACCTTGGCCCGTGAGGCCGAGCGGCGGCTCTTCGCCGAGCGGATCGATGCGGTGGTGCTCGACGGCGATACACTGCGTGATGGGCTCAACGCCGATCTTGGATTCTCTCCCCGCGAGCGCGAGGAGAATGTGCGGCGGACGGCGGAAGTCGCCAAACTCATGGCCCAGTCGGGCCTCGTCGTGCTGGTGGCGTTGATTTCCCCGCGGCTGGCGATGCGGGCGATGGCGCGGCGCATCATCGGCGATTTGTTCCATGAGATCTACGTTGCCGCCGATCCTGCCACGTGCGAGGCGCGTGATCCGAAGGGTCTCTATGCGCGGGCGCGGGCAGGCGAGATCCGCGAGTTCACCGGCATCGACGGCAGCTACGAGGCGCCAACCCGGCCCGATCTCACCATCGATACTTCGCGCCTTTCGATTGGCGAAGCCTCCGAGGCGCTGGTCGGTTTCGTCAAGGGCAGGATCTTCGCCTCTGTCCGCCCGTAGGCTCCGGTGCCGGGAGCGAGCGGCTTGAGCTGATCGGTGAGGCCGAGCACGGTTTCAGCTCCGCCGAGATAGACCACGCCGTCCGGGGCGAGCTGGCGGAGGAGGGAGTCGAGGACCCGTTTCTTGGTTGGGGCGTCGAAATAGATCAGCACGTTGCGGCAGAAAATGACGTCGAACGTGCCCAAAGCCCGCGGATCGTCGAGAAGGTTCCACTCGCGGAACGTGACCAGTTTGCGGACGGCTTCGCTGATCCGCCAGTTCTCTCCCTCTTTCTTGAAGTGCTTGACAAGCGCGGCCATCGGCACGCCGCGCTGCACCTCGAACTGGGTGTAGAGCCCGGCGCGGGCTTTCTCGAGCGCCTCGCGCGAGATATCGGTGCCGAGGATCTCAAAGCGCCGTCCCGCGAACTGCGCTGCCCCGTCGATAAGGATCATCGCAATCGAATAGGCTTCCTGACCGGTCGAGGCGGCGGCCGACCAGATGCGGATCGGGGTTCCGGCCGGGCGCGCCGCGTGCAGCGCCGGCAGGGTGACGTCACGAAGGTGGTTGAAAGGCTTGATGTCGCGGAAAAAGAAGGTCTCGTTGATGGTGAGCGCCTCGACCACCTGCGCGGCGAGAATCTCGCTGCGCGGCTCGCGCAGGCGGGCGGCGAGCGCTTCGAGGGAGGGGAGGCCCGCGCTGCGGAGCACCGGCGCCAGACGTGTTTCGAGCAGGTAGAGTTTATCCGGCCCGAGCACCATGCCGGAGCGGGCCTTGACGAGATCGGCGATCACCGAAAAGGCCTGCGGCGTCATGGGCGGATGATCTCCAGGATCTTCGGGGCGATTTCGGGAAGCGGCAGAACGGCATGGCATAGCCCGGCCTGGGCGATCGCGCCCGGCATGCCCCAGACCACGCTCGTCGCTTCGTCCTGGGCGATGGCGGCCCCGCCGCGCGCCACCACTTTGCGCGTTCCTTCGCGTCCGTCGTGTCCCATGCCGGTGAGCATCACGACGAGGACGCGCCCGTCATAGGCCTCCGCCGCACTCTCCAGCATGGGATCGACGGCAGGGCGGCAGAAATTCACCGGCGGGCCGTCATCGAGCCGCGCCACGGGCTGGCCCTGACGGCGTTCGACGAGGAGATGGCGGTTGCCCGGGGCAAGATAGATCCGGCCGGGCTGTAGCGGCTCTCCATCGGCCGCCTCGGCACAAGGCATGGGGCCGAGCCGGGTGAGATGCTGGGCGAGCAGGGGCGTGAAAGTGGGGGGCATGTGCTGGGTCAGGACGACGGGCACCGGAAGCGGCCGGCCGAGATGCGGTATGACGTTGAACAGGGCCTGCGGGCCGCCCGTGGAGCTCCCGATGGCAAGCAGTTTTGGCGGGAAAGGTGGCAAGGGGCGGAGCGCAATACCGGCGGCGGGCGGCGAGGGGGCTTGCGCGGGTCGCCGACGCAGCCGGGCGAGGCCCCGGATCTTGCCCAAGAGTTCGGTTCTGAAATCCTGCTGCGAGGAAAGGACGGCGGCCTGTGGCTTCGGCACGTAATCCGCCGCGCCGAGGCGCAGCGCCCGCAAGGCGATGTCGGCCCCGCGTGTGGTCAGCGTCGAGGCCATGATGACCTTGAGCGAGCGGTCCACCTCGAGGAGGCGGGGCAGGGCCGAGATCCCGTCCAGCACCGGCATCTCGATATCGAGGATGAGGACATCGATCGGGGTGCCGAGTTTTTTCTGTTCGGCGACGAGAGCGATCGCCTCTTCGCCGTTGGTGGCGCGGCCCACGACACGGATGTCGGGCTCCGGCGTGAGCATGCGCTCG
>JPYW01001228.1 GCA_000759655.1 Acidicaldus organivorans
TCCCAGACCCCCCCCAAGAGCCCTGTGAGCCCTGCATGGGGGCCCGCAAAGGAAAACCCCCGGGGGAGGGCCCCGGGGGTGGGTGCAGAAGGACGAAGCGCACCGAGAAGGAAGATGTCTTTCAGGCCGCCCGTTGCACCCGGGCGGTGTTGGTACGCCAGCCAGCAGGCCGGGCGGCGAGCGTGAGGCTGAGCGTCCGGCTCCGCGAGGAAGGCTCCAGAACCAGAAGCCCCGACCCGTCCGTCCAGCGCCCGTCGGGCTCCACGTCGTGGAAGCCACGGGCCAGCTCCGGCGCATCGAGTGCAAGCTCCGTCCCATCGAGGGCCAGCCCGAGCAGCCGCACCCCGAGCGTCCGGCAGTCCTCGCAAGCTGGATCGAGACCAGCCGGCACGAAGGTCGAGGAGCGCAGCTCCACCCGCTCCACCCCCGCCGGGATGATGACCTCGTTCTCCCCAACCGTGAGCACACCAAGCCGCCCTACGCTGGCCCACACCTCGCCGAGCTCCACCGGCTCTTCCGCACGTTCGGCACCATACACCGGCAGACGCGAGAGCAGATGGGCCCGCGCCGAGGCCACCACCGGACCCTCGAACAGACGCGGCAGGCACCCCTCCGCCGCACCCTCGGCCGCAGCACTCAGGTCGGGATGAAGCACAAACCCGTCCTCACCCTCGAAGTTGCCGCGGTTGCCCGCATCGAGATAGCTCTCGGAAGCAAGCCCCTCGGAGATCAAGAGATCGTGGCTCTCGAGCTCGACATGGTGGTAGGTGACGAAGCCCACATCCGCCTGATAGACGCTCGCCCCGTTGAGCAGACGCTCGGCCGGAATGAGCGCATCCTGCCAGTGAATGGCATGCCCAGGCGAAACCCAGAGATCACGCTTGGGCAAATTCTCGCCGAAGGCGTGCGCCCGGATGCAGACGGGGCGGAGCTTCTCGGGATGGGGATGCGCGGCGAGATAGAGGCTCCGCTTGCCCACCCACTTCACCTTGCGCACCGCACCCGAGGCCGTCACCACCTCGTCCCCAGCCCGGATCCGCTCCACCGCCACCTCACCCGCAGGGGTTGCAATCCGCGTGCCAGGAGTGAAGCAGGGCGCCCCCACCGTGATGGTGAGATCCGAGTTGCTCGGCGTGAACACGTCGTTGGTGTTCACGCTGGGCGAAAGGTCGATGGTGTAATTGGCCGTGTTGCCAGGCGAGGAAACCGCGTCGATGACCAGATAGGGATGGCCGCTCGTCACACCCGAGACGAAGGTGACCGTATCCTCGTTGTTGTAGTTGGGCAGCGTCGGCAGGTTGATCACATCCCCCGGCGAAACGTTCAGCACGCCCGCGAAGAGATTGGGATCGTTGATCACGATGGTCGAGGGATCGAGCGTGATGGTGTCGCCCGCATACACCCCACCGTCCAGCGTGAGGGTCGCGCCCGACCCCTCCGTGATGTTGGGCATGTTGGGGCCGACGTAGCTGGTGACCGTCCAGTTAGCCCCCGCCTGCTCATAGACACTGTTGAAGCCGACATAGTGACCCGAGGAGGTCATCGTCCCCGCCGTCGCCGCCGAGGCCAGCATCAGCGTACCCGACCCCACCGTCACCTCACCCATGAACGTGCCACCCGGATCGAGCGTCACGTCCGCCTCCGCCGAGGCCGCATTCACCGCGATGTAATTCGAGCCGCTGCCAGTGCTCTGGATCGTCCCGGCATTGACCAGATCAAGTGTCGATCCCGAAGCGTTGCTGACATAGACACCCTCGGGGCCGCTGATCATCCCGCCCGCGTTGTTGACGAGCGTTCCGTCACTGGTCATCGACACCCCGGCATTCGCCGTATTGCTCGCCAACACATTGGTGTTGACGATCGTCCCGGAGTTGGTGAGGTCAAGCGGGCCAGACGAGGCCACCGCATCGTAGTTGGTGGTGCTGATCACCCCGCCCGAGAGATTGCTGACGGTGCCAGAGCCCAAGGTCACACCGTCACTGCCCGTGCCGTTGACCAACCCGGAATTGCTCAGATTGAGCGAGCCCGCCGCCGAGATGCCATCCACCGTACCATTGATGGTGCCGAGATTGACCACATCCAGCGTCCCCGCCGCGGCCGTCGCCACCACGCCGTAACGGCCCTCGATCAGTCCGCTCCCAGCATTGTCGATGAAGCCGCCTCCCGTCTCGACGCCGAACCCATAAACCGTGCCGGTCCCGTCAATCGTGCCCGTGTTGACCAGCGACAGCGGATCAGACGCCACCGCCGCGTTCCCACCCTCGATCAGGCCGGAGTTGTAAACCCCGAGCGAGCTCGCCGTCACCCCGTAGGTGCCGCCTTCGATCGTCCCGGAATTGGAGAGGGCAAGCAGACCGGCCGTACCCGCCACCGCCACGCCATCCACCCCGCCCATGATCATGCCGGCATTGGTGACGTCGCCATACGCCGCATCCACCCCATCACCCAGCGCCACCGCGTCATTGCTGGTGCCGATGATGGTGCCGGCATTGGCCAGGGTGAGCAGCGACTCGGCATAGATGCCATCCTGACCACCCTGGATGACGCCACTCCCCTCATTGACGATGGTCGCGCCGCTGATATAGGTGCTGCCCCGGCTCGGCATGAAATTGTCAACCACCACCGCCCGGCCATAGGCCCCGGTCGCCTCGACGACGCCGCTATTGATCATCGTGTTCATGGCGCCCTGGACGAAGACACCCGCGCCGTCCGTGCCAGTCGCCTCGATCGTGCCGCCCACATTGTTGGTGAGCTGAAGCGTGCCGACACTGTCCACCCCGGCGTTATAGCCGCTGATCGTCCCCGAGTTCGACACCTTGAGGTCGCTCAGGCCGTAGCCATCTCCCGCCCTGATGCCATCATAGCCGCCGGTGATCGTCCCGGCATTGGCAACGACGATCGTCCCGTAAGCGAGAATGCCGTCGTTCCCGCCGCTGATCACCCCGCCCGACTTGTTGACGATGGTGTCCGTGCCATAGACCGGCACATAATTGACGTAGGACAACGTGTCCGCAAAGATGCCGTCGCTGAAGCTGCCCGTCGCCGTGATGGTCCCCGCGTTGGACACATCGAGCGTGCTGAAGGAGACAATCCCGGCGCCCTCATAGCCGCCGCTGATGATCCCGCCATGCAGGTTGGTGATGGTGGCCCGGTTGGTGCCATAGTAATTGTAGCCGACGAAGACGCCGGTCCCCCCCGTGCCCGTGGCTTCGATGGTGCCGGAATTGCTGAGGACGAGCGTCCCGCCGGAAGGGAGGTAGTTGGAGAGTGCCACACCCGTGCCGTCGAAAGAGCCGGAGGCAAGGATCGTCCCCGAATTGGCGATGGTGCCGCTGTCGAGAGCCACCCCTGTCCCGTTGTCCTCCTCCGCAACGACCGTGCCGGAATTGACCAGCGTCAGCGTCCCGTAATCGTTGGCGATCCCCTGCGCGGGGCCGTCATCGGAACCATAGGCGGTGATCGTCCCCGAATTGTTGACGCTCCCCCCCGCCATGTTCACGCCATACTCATTGCCATCGATGGTGCCGGCATTGTTCAGCGTGAGCGGGGCGTTGGCGTAGATCCCCGCACGGTCACCGTAGATCAGCCCCCCCGAATTGTTGGAAACGACGCCCCCTTCCCCCAGATAGACGCCGGTGGCATCATCGCCAAACACGCCGATCACCCCGCTATTGGCCAGGCTGATCACATTGCTCGCCGACACGCCGTAGTAATAACCGCTGATCACGCCGTTGGACTCGAGATTGGTGATGGTCCCCGATTTCAGCGCCACGCCGGCATCGCGGCCGTAGATATAACCCTGGTTGGTCAGGGTAAGGGTCTGGCTGGCGCTGATGCCATGAGAGTCCCCCTCGATGGACGCGCCGTTCACATTGGAGATCGTGCCGCTGTTCAGCGCCACGCCGGACCCACCGACTCCGAATCCGAAGATGTCCCCCTGGTTGGTCAGGGTGAGCGGGCCGGTCGCCAGGACGCCATCCGCCGGCGCATAATATCCAACATTATTTCCCTCAATAACTCCCTGATTGAGGATGGACCCGGCCGCCATGCTCACGCCCGCGGCGAAAGAAGCTCGGCCAACAGCCAAGATGTCATCCTGGTTGGTGAGGTCGAGCGTGCCGCCCGAGACGACGCCATAAGCGGGAGTGGAAGAGGCAAATCCATAGATCAACCCGCTATTGGTCACCATCCCGCCGTTGCCGAGCGAAAGCGCGATGCCGGAGTAGAAGCCACCGCTGTTGTCAGAGGGAGATCCGTCGATCGACCCCGCATTGACGATGGTGACCGGCGCAGATGCGGTCGGCGAGGCGACGAGCGGCGCGAAATCGGCACTGGTCGGTACGATGGTGCCGGTCGAGGTGACCGTCAGGGTCTCACCGGCGGTGAGATTGAGGGTCGAACTGACGGACGTATAGGAACTGATGGTCGTTGACATCCTGCCTTCCTCCTTCAGGGTGCGGCTTGGAACCGGGAGAGCTGCCTCCTGGCCCTGATCATGCTCAGGGAAGTCGTATCCGTTAATTTTGCGCAAATCAAGAAAAAAAAGAAACGCGCGTTAAGAATTTCATCCGGCGACGGGCCAGGGCAGGAAAGGGGCGGGTTTCGCGCCATCACGAACGAGCGAGACGGCGGGCTGGACGGGAGAGAAGGGGGCGCGTGGCGTGGCGACGCGGGGAAAATGTCTCCGATTTTGGGACAATGGCGGATTTCCGAAGAATGATCCCAGGTTCTTGACGCATTCTTCCCCGAACCGGGCAGAATCGGGACGGATTCCGGCCCGCCTCACCCCCATCAACGCCCTGCCCCGCCGGGCACACCGCCCAGCCACCCTTTGCTTCGCGCCGATTCTCCCCCCTTCGCTCCGCGCGCCCTCTTCCCCCCAGCGCAGCGCCGCGCGTGGTAAGGAATGTTAACCGCCTTCCGGAATGACCCGAATCGGACGCTCCTTTTTAACTATATACCTTCTCCCCCCTTCAGCCCCGCCACCCTGCCACGCCACCCTGCCACGCCACCCTGC
>KN174064.1:0-1042 GCA_000759655.1 Acidicaldus organivorans
GGCGTCAGGTCTGCCGGGGCGGTTTGGGCGGCGGCGAGGGCGGGGATGAGGAGAACGGCTCCTCCGCTTCCCCGAAGCACGGACGCAATCAATCTCCTGCCGTCCTCGCCACGCCGCGCGCGCATCGTCTCCTCCTTTCGCGCGAGCCCTTTCCTCGCGTCTTTTCCTGAGGCGGCGGCCGTCCCCGAGAAGGGTCCGTGCCGAAGCACGTTTCACGCCCCGCCCCGTCGCGTTATGATGCGTTGTGCGGGAAAGGATGCTGCTCCGTCAATCCGCAAAGAAACTCAGGATGTTGCAGAAATGGCAGGGATTTTTGCACTTTGTGCAAACCCGCCGTCCCCCGCCCGCTGGTAAAAGGAGCCGCCATGAGATCGCTTCGCCGGCGCCTCATTCTCCTCCCCGCCGCCCTCCTCGTTGCCGGGCTTGCCGCGGCGCTTGGCCTCACCCTCGCCTTGGGCCGGGAGCGGGTGAAGGCCGAGATCACCTCCGGCATGGAACTCGCAAGCGTCCTGCTCGAGGCCGAGCGTCAGAGCTACGGCGCAACCCCGCCGGGCCCGGCCGCACTCGATGCGCTCACCCGCCGCCTTGCCCGTCTCCGCCACGTCGATCTTGCCATCCTGCCGCCGCCCTCCTCGTTCGCCTTCGGGTTTTTCTACCGCATCGAGGCCGACCACCCCACCGTGCCGCTCTGGTTCGCGCAGCTGCTAGCCCCCCTTCCCGAGATGCGGGAAGTCACCCTCGGCGCGGGGCCGGGCGCCATACGGCTCCTCATCATCGGTAATCCCTATGACGAGATCGCCGAGCTCTGGGGCGAGTGGCGCTCGCTCACCCTGCTCTTTCTCGGCCTCGGCGCGCTCATCGTCCTGCTGCTTGCCGCCTCCGCCCCGCTCGCCTTGCGCCCGCTCGCCGAATTGGGCACCGCCCTCGAAGCGCTCGGGCGCGAGGAGGCGGATGTCCGCCTCACCCCCGTCGGGTGGCGCGAATTCGCCCCGATCTGGGACCGCTTCACCGCGCTCGCCCGGCGTCTCGCCGAGCTCGGCGA
>KN174064.1:1081-2008 GCA_000759655.1 Acidicaldus organivorans
TCAGCCGAAGCGCTGCGCCGGAGCGCCGCGGAGGGCACGCTCACCCCGGACGGGGTGGCCGAACACGCCGCCGCCATCGCCCGTTACACCGCGGCGATCCAGGGGGTGACGACGCGCCTCCTCGAACGTCTCCGCCCTTTGGTGCTCGCCGAACTCGGCCTCCTGCCGGCGCTCGAACAGCTCTGCGCGGAGTGGCAGGAGAGCTGCCCGGAGCTTTCCATCACCTTCCAGGTGGCGGAGGAGGCCGAAGCCTCCCTCCTCTCCCTCAACGAGACCGCGGCGCTTGCCCTCTATCGCGGCCTGCAGGAATGCCTCGCCAATGTCTATCGTCATGCGGCCGGGGCGCGCGCGGTGGAGGTGCGGCTTTTTCGCAGCGCGGAGGGGCTGGTGCTCAGCATCCGCGATGACGGGCCCGGTTTTGCCGAAGGCGCGCGGTTCGGGCACGGCCTGCTCGGGCTTGCCGAGCGGCTGCGCGCGGTGGGCGGGCGGCTCGTTTGCGGGGCAGAGACGCAGGCAGGGGCGGTGATCCGCTTGACAGTGCCCTGCGAGAGGTCAAGCTCGGCGCCATGTCCCGCCGTCTCCTCCTGATCGAGGATCACCCCATCGTGCGCGAGGCCTGCCGCACCCTGCTCGCCGGGGCGTCCTACGAGGTGCGCGAGGCGGGAAGCGCGGGGGAAGGCCTTGCCCTCCACCGCACCCTCCTCCCGCGCTTCATCGTGCTCGATCTCAATCTCCCCGACCTTCCGGGCTTTACCGCGCTCGAGCGGCTCCGTGCGGAGAACGCGGAGGCGCTGGTCCTCGTCTTCAGCATGTATGAGGAGCGCGCCTTCGTCCGCAAGGCGCTGGAGGGCGGCGCGCTCGGCTATGTGAGCAAGGCCGACGATCCGGCCTGCCTGCTCGAGGGGCTGGAGACGATCGCCCGCGGGG
>KN174064.1:2087-2723 GCA_000759655.1 Acidicaldus organivorans
CACATCGCCGCCCAGATCCGCCGCAAGCTCAATCTGCGGAGCCAGGCGGCGCTGNCGAGGGGAGGGAGGGGCAGCTCGCCCCCCTCTCGGGGCGCGAACGCGACATCCTCGCGCTGCTGGCGGAAGGCCGCACGCTCGCCGAGATCGCCGGGCTGCTCGGGCTCTCCTATCGCAGCGCCGCCCACATCGCCGCCCAGATCCGCCGCAAGCTCAATCTGCGGAGCCAGGCGGCGCTGATCAAATTCGCCATCGAAACGCGCCCTGCCCTCGGCCAGGGCTGAAGAGCGCCCCCTGCTCGCGGCGGCGGCGCGCCAACTGGACATTCAAATGGGCAATTCAGTTGGAAATGACGAAATGGATCGGAACGCGCGCCGTGCCGGTGACCGGAACCCCGCCCTGGGTCGCCGGGCGGAAGCGCCAGCGTTGCACCGCGGCCTGGGCGGCGTGGTCGAGATCGGGATGGCCGCTCGAGCGCTCGATCTCCACCGTCTGTGGCAGTCCATCCGGCCCTACCACCACCCGCAGGATGACATCTCCCTGTTCGCGGCGGCGCAGCGCGAGCTGCGGGTAATCGGGGGCGGGATCGACCAGGGCGGAGAGCGGCGCGGGCGGGCTTGTGGGGGGCGTGGCCGGGCC
>KN174065.1:0-2927 GCA_000759655.1 Acidicaldus organivorans
CCCGAGCCCCCGGCGAGCCCGCCCGAGCCGCCGCCGGTGGTGTGAGCCGCAAGGCGGCGAGCAAGGAGGTTGGGAGCGGGAAGGCGGGGAGCAGGGCGCCGGCGCGGGCCCGGTGGCCTTCCGACGCGGCGTCTCCTCTCCGCGATGCTTGTCCGTCGATGAGGCTTCCGGTCACGGCCAGCCGTGGGTGCGATTCGCCTCCTGTTCCGGGGTGAGCTGGGTCGGCCCGTCGGCCACGCCGGGTGGCGGGTTGGGCAGGACGGCGGGGCTCGTCCAGCAATCGACGTCGCCGAGACTCCGCGTGCAATAGGGCGGAAGCGGCGGCGGCGGTTCGGTGGGACGGCAATAGGTCTCGCCGCGGTCGAGCCGGACGATCGAGCAGTCCTTGCCGGTGATGGTGGACCAGACCACATCGAACATGTCGCGCTTGAAGATCATCACTGAGGCAAGCTCCGCCCCGCCGACCGCGGCGACCGGTTCGGTCCATGGCGTGCCGGCGCAAGCAGCGGGAAGGAGGGCGGCGAGCAGGAAGAAAGCGTGCCGCATTCGGCTCTGCCGTATTGGCATGAAGAGGATCGGGGTCATGGCGCACTGATTATGCGCGGCAAGTGGTGAAGACTTGGTTGCCAAAACCGCCCCCTCCTTTTCTTTCCGCCCCATTCTTCCCATCTCCGGCTCCGCCCTCTCCCCGCGCCTTGGGCGGCGGGGCCATTCGCGCGTCTCGCTCGGGAGCGCGGTTTGCCGGGCGGAGGGCTTCCCGGTATGGTCGGGCGCGGCGAGGAGAGGGGTTCGGAATTGGGATGCGGGAGCGGGCGGCGGGTACTGTCCGGCAGTGAAGGGATAGGCGGTCAGTGAGTGATATCTTTCAGGAAGTCGAGGAAGAACTGCGCGCCGAGCGGGCGCGCTCGGTGCTTCGCCGCTACGGCGGCTGGTTCGGCCTCGCCGCGGTGCTGGTCATTCTCGGCACCGGCGCCTACGAGTTCTGGTCGTGGCGCTGGGAGAAATACCAGAGCCGGATCGCCACCCGCTATCTCGACGGGATCGAGGCGATGGCGGCCAAGCCGCGCGATACCGCCCGCGCCCGAGCCGATTTCACCGACGTGATCAAGAAGGGAAGCGGCGCTTACGCAGCCCTCGCCACCCTCCAGCTCGCCGCGCTCGAGGCCGATCAGGGCCACGCCAGGGAGGCGATCGCGCTTTGGGACGGGCTGGCCGCCCGCCCTGGCGTCGATCCTTTGCTTGCCAAACTCGCCGCCCTGCTGAGCGTGAGCCACCAGCTCGACGAGGGTGATCCGGCCTTCCTCGCCGCGCGGCTTGCCGAGCTTCGCAAGCCGGATGATCCCTACCGCCCGCTCGCCGAAGAAGCGGCCGCCCTGCTCGCGCTGCGTCAGGGCAAGAAGGACGAGGCCAAGAAGATCCTTGCCGATCTCGGCAATGATTTCACCGCCCCGCCTGGGCTCCGCCAGCGCGCCGCCGCCCTTTCCGTCGAAATCGGAGAATGAGGCGAAACCACAGAATGACCCGCCCCCTGCCGTCCCGCGCCGCCCTCTCGCGCCGCGCCCTGCTCCTTGGCGCCACCGCCCTCCTGGGCGGCTGCGGCGACAGCGACTGGTTCGACTGGGACTCGGTGCTGAGCTCGCCCAAGCACCCGCTCCCCGGCAAGCGGGAGAACGTGCTCGCCGATGCGACCGGCCTCACCCCGGCCAAGGACGCGCCGCGCGTGGTGCTGCCGCCCCCCGTGCTCAACGCCGCCTGGCCGCAGGAGGGCGGCAACCCGGCCCATCTCATGGGCCATCTCGCCCTCGACGAGACGATTGCGCCCCTGTGGCAGGCGAAAATTGGCGCGGGCGGGGATTTCCGCCACGAGCTCACCGCCCCGCCCATCGTCGCCGAGGGGCTCGTCTTCACCATGGACAGCGACGCCAACCTCACCGCCCATGATCTGGTGAGCGGGGCGCAGCGCTGGCGTCTCGTCACCCGCGCCCCCAAGGACCGCAGCACCAATATCGGGGGCGGCATCGCCGCCGATGGCGATCTCCTCTATGCGGCGACCGGGCGGGGCGACCTGCTCGCCGTCGAGCTCGGCACCGGCAGGACCCGCTGGCGCATCGAGGCGGGCATGCCCTTCCGCTCCGCCCCCACCGTGGCGCGCGGGCGGCTCTACGTCACCACCATGGACCAGAAGCTGCACGCCTATTCCTGCAACGACGGCAAGGAGCTCTGGAACCATCCGGCGACCGCGGCTGATACGGCAGCACTCGGGCTCGCCGCCCCGGCGGTGATCGAGGATCTCGTCATCGGCGGTTTCGGCTCGGGCGAGCTCATCGCGGTGAAGGCCGATTCCGGGACGCTGGTGTGGAGCGACACGATCAGCGCGGGGGGGGATCAAAGCCGGCTCGCCGACATCGCCTCGATCACCGCCCTTCCGGTGGCGGATGGCGATACGGTCTATGCGGTGGGGCTCGGGGGCATGATGGTGGCGATCGAGCGCCATACCGGGCGGCGGCTCTGGGAGCGCGAGCTCACCTCGGGACAGACGCCCTGGGTGGCCGGGCGCTGGGCCTTCGTCGTCACCGAGGATGCGGAGATCGCAGCGATCCATCTGGACGATGGCGAAGTGGGCTGGGTGACGTCGCTCCCCCGCTACCGCAACCCCAAGAAGCAGAAGGATCCGATCTCCTGGATCGGCCCGCTCCTCGTCGGCGACCGGCTGCTCGCGGCGGGCACCAATGGCGAGATCGTCTCGGTGAGCCCCTATGACGGGAAGATCCTGGGCTCGGTGACGCTGAAGAAGACCTCGCTCGCCCTCCCTCCCGTCGCGGCGCGCAAGACCGTGCTCTTCCTGACCCATGACGGCATCCTCCATGCTCTCCGCTGATCTCGCACCCCAAGGGGAGGGGCCGGAAGCGCTCCCGCCTGGCGGCGGG
>KN174065.1:2968-3359 GCA_000759655.1 Acidicaldus organivorans
GCCTCGCCCTCACCGCCGACCAGCCAGGGCTCACCCGCGACTGGCTCGAAGCGAAGGCCGAGATGGGGGGAAGGCGGGTGCTCCTGGTCGATACCGCCGGGCTCGACGATGCGCCGGAGGACGCGATCGGGGCGCGGCAATGGGAGCGCGCCCTGCTGCCGCTCAGAGAGGCCGATCTGATCCTTTTCGTGGTCGATGCCCAGGCCGGGCTTTCCCCGCTCGATCATCATTTCGCGCGGATCTTGCGCCGTCTCGGCCGGCCGGTGCGGATCGTCGCCAACAAGGCGGAGACGNGAAGACGCGGGCCGTGCGGTGCCTCTTCCCCGCGTGGTGATCGCCGGGCGGCCCAATGTCGGGAAATCGACCCTCTTCAACCGGCTCGCCCGCCGCC
>KN174065.1:3405-6323 GCA_000759655.1 Acidicaldus organivorans
CCCAAAGCGCGGGCCGCAGCGGCGGAAGCGTTCAGTATCGGCTTCGGCCCGCCGCTTGCCGTCTCCGCCGAACATGGGGAGGGGATCAACGAACTCCGCGAAGCGGTGGCCGAGGCGCTGGGCGGGCCGGATCCATCCCTCGCGGTCGAAGAGGGGAGCGGCGGGGCGCCAATCGAAGCGCCGGGCGAGGCCGCCCCCGCCCCGCTCCGGCTTGCCATCCTCGGCCGGCCCAATGTCGGGAAGTCGAGCCTCGCCAATGCGCTTTTCGGAGCGGAGCGGCTGCTCACCGGCCCCGAGCCCGGCCTCACCCGCGATGCGGTGCGGCTCGAGCTCGCCGACGCCGCAGGCCCGATCGAGCTCGTCGATACCGCCGGGGTGCGCCGGCGGGCGCGGATCACCGACCCGCTCGAGAAACGGGTGGTGCAGACGACGCTGGCCGCGATCCGGGCGGCGGACGTGGTGCTGCTAGCGGTCGATGCGAGCGAGGGGGGGTTCCACGACCAGGACCTCCGGCTCGCCGAGCGGGTCGAGGCAGAAGGGAAGGCGCTGGTGGTGGGCCTCACCAAGTGGGATCTGGTGGCTGAGCCGCGCCGCCACCTCGCCGCCCTCCGCGCCGAGGCCGAGGCCAAGCTCTCCCAATTCCGCGGTCTCACCCTCCTTCCCCTTTCGGTGCATACCGGAAAAGGTCTCGCGCAGCTTTTTCCTGCGGTGCGCGCGGCGAAAGCGGTGTGGGAGCGGCGGGTGCCGACCGCCGCGCTCAACCGCTGGCTGGAAGGGGCGCTTGCCCGCAACCCCCCGCCTTTGCTTGCCGGGCGGCGGCTCAAGCTCCGCTACATCACCCAGGCCGGCGCAGCGCCCCCGACCTTCGTCCTCTTCGGCGGCCGCGCTGATAAGCTTCCCGAAGCCTATCGCCGTTATCTGATCAATGGGCTCCGAGAGGAATTCGATCTCCCCGGAACGCCGATCCGCCTCAGCCTGCGCGCCACCGAGAACCCTTACGCCAAGGAGAAGCGTTGAGCGCGGTGAGGCAATGGACGGGGAGAGGAAAAGCGGACAAGAAATGAGAAGAGGAAACCGCCATGCCCTATGAGGCGTATATCGGCCGGAGCGAGACGCGGCGCGATGAGGTGCGGCCCGAGCTCGGCGCACGGCTTGCCGCGCTTTTCGACGAGCCCGCGGCGGGGACGGACGCGCCGCTCTTTCCGCTCGCCCATTGGTGCCTGTTCCAGGACTGGGTGCGTCACTCCGAGCTCGGCCCCGATGGCCATCCGGCGCGTGGCGGCTTTCTCCCCCCGGTCCATGATCTGCCGCGGCGGATGTGGGCGGGAGGGCGGCTTACCTTCCATGCGCCGCTTCGGCCCGGCCTCAGCCTTGCCCGCACCAGCACCATCCGCGACATCGTGGAGAAACAGGGCGGCTCGGGGCGGCTCGTCTTCGTCACGCTCGCCCACCGGATCACGGCGGGAGAGACGCTCCTCATCGAAGAGGAACAGGACGTCGTCTATCGCGGCCTCGACGCGCCTGCGGTCAAGCCCGCCGCCCCTGCCCCGCCGCCGCCCGCAAGCGTCTTCCAGCGCCGTCTCGTTCCCGACCCGGTGCTGCTCTTCCGCTACTCGGCGCTTACCGGCAACGGCCATCGCATCCATTACGATCTCGACTACGTGCGGGAGGTGGAGGGCTATCCCGGCCTCATCGTGCACGGACCGCTTCAGGCCAGTCTGCTCGCCAAGCTGCTGTTCGACCATCTCGGCCGCGTCCCCGCGCGCCTCTCCTTTTCCTTCCGCGGCCAGCGCCCCGCGTTTCATGCCCGCCCGCTCACCCTGCTTGGCTGGGAGGAAAGCGAGGGGCAGTATCGTCTCGAAGCCCGCGACGCCGAGGGCGCGGTGACGATGGCGGCGAGCGCCCGCCTCCTCTGAGACCTTCCGCCGGCACCGGTCTTTTTCAGGGTATCGGGGGGGATCATGGGAACTGGGACGTCACGGGAATTGGGGCGTCATGGGGAGGCGGCCAGCCTTTGAGATTCGGCCGCGGCTTGGGCTATCCTCGGATGAGCGCGTGAAATTGTGGGGCAGGAATGGGTTTTCTCTCAGAACCAGAACCCGAACGGGGGGTGCTGCTTTCGGTGATCGAGGACCGGGTGTGGCGCATCGTCGCGCCCAATCCTGGCCCGATGACCTATCACGGCACCAATACCCATCTCATCATGACCCGGGAGGGGCTCGCCGTGCTTGACCCGGGTCCGGCGAGCGAGGCCCATGTCGAGGCGGTGCGCCGCGCCGCGCCCGCGCCGATCCGGCTGATCCTGCTCAGCCATACCCATCCCGATCACGTGGGCGGGGTGGGCGGGCTGAAGGCGGCGACGGGCGCGCCGGTTGCCGCCTATCACACGCCGCTCATCAGCACGTTCAGCACGTTCCGCCCCGACGTCCCCCTCGATGACGGCGCGGAGATCGCCGGTCTGCGGGCGCTGCACACGCCGGGCCATGCCGCGGATCATCTCTGCTTCGCCGATGATCAGGGCGTGCTCTTCAGCGCCGATCACGTCATGGCCTGGTCCACGTCGGTGGTAAGCCCCCCGGGCGGCGACATGGCGGCCTATCTCGCCTCGCTGCGCCGCCTCGCCCAGCGGGGCGAGGACCGGCTCTATCTTCCCGGCCACGGCCCCCCCTTGCCCGAGCCGCAAGCCTTCGTCGGCGAACTCATCGCCCATCGCGAGGCGCGGGAGCGGGAGATCGAAGCGGCGCTCGCCGCGGGGCCTGCCGGGGTGGGCGAACTCGCCGCGCGGCTCTATGCGAAGGTCGAGCCTGCCTTGCGCCGGGCCGCCGAGCGCAACGTGCTCGCCCATCTCCTCAAGCTGGAGGGCGAGGGGCGGGCGATCCGCCGCGGCGAGCTCTGGCAGGCGGCATGAGGTTTTTTCT
>KN174065.1:6403-6614 GCA_000759655.1 Acidicaldus organivorans
CGAAGAGTGGAGGCGATGATGGCGCTGGCCTGCCGCATTTTCCCGGTCACCCCGTTCCAGCAGAACTGCACCCTCCTCTATGACGAGGCGACGAAACGGGGGGGTGGTGATCGATCCCGGTGGCGAGGCGCATCGTCTTCTGCAGGCGATCGCGGACTTGGAGGTCTCCGTCGATTCGATCTGGCTCACCCACGGCCATCTCGACCATGCC
>KN174065.1:6698-7370 GCA_000759655.1 Acidicaldus organivorans
AGCGGGGCGCGCGCCCTCAAAGCGGGGCTTGAGGCGCGGCAGGGAGGCATGGTGCCCCTTCTCGGCCCTGACCGACGCGATGACTTTCTGCTCGCCAGCATCGCCGATCAGGCGGCTCGATTCGGAATCTCGGGGCTGGAGAACGCCTCCCCCGACCGGTTTCTCGAAGAGGGAGAGACGCTCGAGGTGGGAGGCGTCACCTTCGAGGTCCGCCATTGTCCGGGTCATACGCCGGGCCATGTCATCTTCGCCGCCCCCACCATCCGTTTCGCGGTGCTGGGGGACGTGCTGTTTCACGGCTCGGTGGGGCGGACGGATTTTCCCTACGGGAATCACGAGCAATTGATCGATTCGATTTTCGAGAAAGTCCTGCCGCTCGGGGATGACGTGCAGTTCGTCTGCGGCCACGGACCGGGCTCGACGCTGGGCGAGGAGCGGCGTCACAATCCTTTTCTGGCCGGTTTCGCCTGAGAGGCGGCGAAAAAGCCGCTTGCCCGCAGCGAGGCGCTTCGCCATACTCTTCTCGCCCGGCTTGGAGGGCAAAAAAAGGGCGGCGCTTGCGCGCCGCCGAGTTTAAGGGAGGAAACGTCCAAGAAAGCAGCAAGGGAGGAATACCTCGTTGCTGCAGTGCACAATGTAGCGTTCTCTCCCGGCGGATGCAAGGCTTTTTTT
>KN174065.1:7500-8576 GCA_000759655.1 Acidicaldus organivorans
GTTGCGAGATGTAGCGTTTCTTCCCCACCGGCGCAAGACCTTTTTTGCATTGCAGCATAGAGAAGCTTGCAATCCTGGCGGGTAGGCCGCCCCCAGAAATGTCTTTTCCGTAACCTTTTGCTAAGGAATCTCTGCTACGTCTCGGCCCATGAGCCAGAGACGGAAGAAGAGCGGTTGCTGGAAAGCCCAAGCGGCGGCATGGCGCGGCCTGGCGATTTCCTTGATCGTCCTGTCGCTTTCCTTCCTCTCTCTTCCCCTCCGCGCCGCCGACATGGCGCGGCCGCTCTTCCAGCCGCTGCTCACCCCCGCCACCGGCCTCCTCTGCCGCGAAGCCGTTCAGCAGGCGGAGCGTAGCTACGGTCTTCCGCCCCATCTCCTCGAAGCGATCGCCGTGGTGGAAAGTGGGCGAAAGGATCCGCTGAGCGGCGCGGTCGAGCCTTGGCCGTGGACCATCGACGCCGGGGGTGAGGGGCATTTCTATGCCTCCAAGGCGGAGGCGATCCAGGCGGTGCGGGATTTCCAGGCCAAAGGCGTGCAGTCGATCGATGTCGGCTGCATGCAGATCAACCTGCTTCACCACCCGCATGCCTTCGTCTCGCTCGACCAGGCCTTCGATCCGGCGGCCAATGCCTCTTACGCAGCCCAGTTCCTGAGCCAGCTCCACGCCCAGCTCGGCTCCTGGGAGGAGGCCGCGGCGCATTATCACTCGACGACGCCCGCCCTCGCCGCCGATTACCAGCGCAAGGTGATGGTGGCGTGGACTGCGGCGCAAAACGGCCAGCCGCTCGATACGCTGCTGAGCTGGGGCGCCCCGCCCGTCACCGCGCCCCTCATCCGTCCGGTGGGCGGCCTCCACGGGGTGTTGTTCCACCCCCTCCATCCCCCGCCCACCACGATTCTCGCCGCGGCGCCGGGTCAGGCCGCCGCCCTCGGCCACGCCACTGTGGGCCAAGGGGCCCCGCACCCCGGCTTCTTCAGCCGCGACGGGCGCATCAGCATGCCCTCCGCCCCGGCGCGCGGGCGGGACCTCGCCGCGTACCGCACCCATCCCGTCTTCACCCCGGTCTTTCCCCGGC
>JPYW01001240.1 GCA_000759655.1 Acidicaldus organivorans
GGCTGAGCCCTCCCTTCCCGCCCTTGATCGGCCTTACGCGGTGCTGATCGCAGGGGTAGGCGGGACCGGCATCGTCACCATCGGCGCGCTCCTCGGCATGGCGGCCCATATCGAGGGGAAGGCGGTGAGCGTGCTCGATCAGACCGGGCTCGCCCAGAAGGGGGGCGCGGTGCTGAGCCACGTCAAGATCGCCGCAAGCCGCGAGGACCTCCGCGCTCTGCGCTTGGGCCACGGCCATGCCGACCTCCTGCTTGCCGGCGACATCGTGGTCGCAGCAAGCCCCGAGGCGCTCGCCGCCTCCGCCGCAGGCCGCACCCGCGCCGTGGTCAATCTGCACGAGACGATCACCGCCGATTTCGTGCTTCATCCCGGCACGCGGCTCCCGATGGCGGCCTTGCGCGAGCGGATCGCGGGCGCCCTGGGCGAGTCAGGCGTGGACTTCATCGAGGCGACCGCGCTGGCGACCGCCCTGGTCGGGGATGCCATCGCCGCCAATCTCTTCCTGCTCGGCTTTGCCTATCAGCGGGGTCTGATCCCGATTGGGGCGGCGGCGATCGAGCAGGCGATCGCGCTCAACGGCACCGCGGTCGAGGCCAACCGCGCCGCCTTCCGCTGGGGCCGCTCGGCGGCGCATGATCTCGCCAAGGTGGAGGCGATCGCCCGTCTCCCCGCGCCCCCTATCCCTGAGACGCTGGATGGGCTGATCGAGCGCCATGCCCGTGAGCTCGTCCGCTATCAGGGGAGGCGGCTTGCCGCGCGCTACCGGGCCCGGCTCAAGGCGCTCCGCGCGCGCGAAGACGCGGTGCGGCCGGGGAGCGAGGCGCTCACCCGGGCGGCGGCGCGGGCCTATTTCAGGCTCCTCGCCTACAAGGACGAGTATGCGGTGGCGCGTCTCTTCGCCTCGCGCGAGTTCCGCGCCGCCGCCCGGGGAGCGAGGCGCTCACCCGGGCGGCGGCGCGGGCCTATTTCAGGCTCCTCGCCTACAAGGACGAGTATGAGGTGGCGCGTCTCTTCGCCTCGCGCGAGTTCCGCGCCGAGCTCGCCGAGACCTTCGAGTCGCCCCGCCGCATCGAGTTCTATCTCGCCCCGCCGCTTCTTGCCAAGCGCGACCCGCGCACCGGCCAGTTGATCAAGCGCCGCTTCGGCCCCTGGATGATGCCGCTCTTTCATCTCCTCAAATGGGGCAAGGTGCTGCGCGGCACGCGGCTCGATCCCTTCGGCCGCACCGAGGAGCGCCAGGCGGAGCGGGCCTGGATCGCCGAATACGAGACCTGGCTCGACCGCTTCGAGCGCGAGCTCTCGGCGGAGAATTTCGAGCTTTGCCTCGCCCTCGCCGCGCTTCCCGAGAAGATCCGCGGCTTCGGCCACGTCAAGGAGCGGGCGATGCGCGAGGCCCGCGCCGAGGCTGAGCGGCTCTGGGCGCGCTTCACCTCGGCGGCTGCCGCCTGAGCCGGGCTCTGGCCGCCTCGGGCGGCGAGGGATAAGCTCTCCCCGCCAACGACATCCGAGGTGGGGAGATGGAGGCAGGGGACGGATTGCCGCTCCCCCAGCGTTACTGGGGGGCGCTCACCATTTGGCTCGGCTTGCTGCTCGCGGTGATGGACGGGGCGATCGCCAATGTCGCGCTCCCCGCCATCGCCCGCGACGTGGGCGCCGACCCGGCAGGGGCGGTGTGGGTGGTCAATGCCTACCAGCTCGCCGTCACCGTCTCCCTCCTGCCGCTCGCCGCGCTTGGTGAGCGCTTCGGCTACCGCCGCGTCTACTGGAGCGGCCTCGTCGTCTTCATCCTCGCCTCGGTCGGCTGCGCCGCCTCGCGCACCCTGCCCGGGCTGACGCTGGCGCGGGTGGTCCAGGGGCTCGGCGCCTCGGGCATCATGAGCGTCAACGGGGCGCTGGTCCGCTTCATCTATCCGCGGCGGCTGATGGGCCGCGGGCTCGGGCTCAACGCGATGGTCGCCTCGGTCTCCGCCGCGCTTGGGCCCACCGTCGCCGGCCTCATCCTCTCGGTCGCGCCCTGGCCGTGGCTCTTCGTCATCAACATCCCGCTCGGCCTGCTCGCCCTCTCGATCGCGGTCTGGGCGCTGCCCCGCACGCCGACCTCGGAGCATCCCTTCGACGGGGTGGCGGCGGTGCTCAATGCGCTCACCTTCGGGCTTCTGGTGCTCGCCGTGGATGGGCTCGCCCATCACGACCGGCTGGTGGTGGTGCTCACTGAATTCGCGGTTTCGGTGATCGCCGGGGTGCTGCTCATCCTGCGCGAGGCGGCGGCGACGGCGCCGATGTTTCCGGTCGATCTCCTGCGCATTCCAATCTTCGCCCTTTCGGTGGCGACCTCGATCGCCGCCTTCTCGGCGCAAAGCCTCGCCTTCGTTTCGCTTCCCTTCCTCTTCGAGATGCGGCTTCATTTCGACGACGTCGCAACCGGCCTCCTCATGACCCCCTGGCCGGTTGCGGTCGCCCTGGTCGCGCCGTTTGCCGGGAGGCTCGCCGACCGCTACCCGGCGGGGCTTCTGGGCGGGGCGGGGCTGATTACCATGGCGTTGGGGCTTGCCTCGCTCGCCTGGCTTCCCGCCCATCCCGCCAAGCTCACCATCATCTGGCGGATGATGGTCTGCGGCTTCGGCTTCGGCTTCTTCAACTCGCCCAACAACCGGGCAATGCTGACCTCGGCGCCGCGCGAGCGGAGCGGCGGGGCGTCGGGCATGCTGGCCACCGCCCGGCTTCTCGGCCAGACCGGGGGGGCGGCGCTGGTGGCGCTCTGCTTTGCGGTGGCGGGCGG
>KN174066.1:0-772 GCA_000759655.1 Acidicaldus organivorans
CGGCGATGAGCGGTGACGGGACGGCATCCGGGGCGGCGGGGAGGCAGGTTCTTCTTCGCTCAGGATGCGGCGGATGGAGGAGAGGATCTCCTCCATCGAAGGATCCCCTGCCGCCCCGGATGCCGTCCCGTCACCGCTCATCGCCGTCATCCCGCTCCTTTCTCAGCGCCCCGGCTGGCCGGTGGCATAATCGCCCGAGCCGAACCAGCGGTTGCGCACCGCGCGATAATACGCGGTTTCGTCATAAAGCGCCACCGGCAGGTTGAGATCGCGGGCGGTGAGACGCCCGATCGCCGACACCACGCCGTAGGAAGCGTTGACCAGGTTGGCAAGGTCCTGCACCAGCGTCACCTGCGAGGTGAGCAGCGCCTGCTGCGCGTTCAGCACGTCGAGGGTGGTGCGGCTGCCCACGATCGCCTCGCGCTCCACGCCCTCGAGGGCGATCTCATTGGAACGCACCGCGGCGCGGTCGCTCTCGATCGCCGCCCGTGCCGCGACATAGGTCTCCCAGGCCTGGGTTGCCTGCTGCACGGCGGTGCGGCGCGCCTCATCGAGGTTCTTGCGGGCCGCCTGCTCGTTCTGGCGGGCCTGGCGGATCGCGGCGTATTCCGAACCCCCCTGATAGATGGGAAGATTGAGGTTGAGGCTGGCGACGCCGCCATAGGTGGCGCTGTGGGGGAAGCCCACGTTCTGCTGCACGTAATTCTGGGTCTGGAAGTTGATGGTCGGCATCAGACTGGCGAAGGCGACGTCGATCGCATCCTGCGCCGCG
>KN174066.1:990-4937 GCA_000759655.1 Acidicaldus organivorans
AGCCGGTTGGCCATCGCCTCGTCCTTGACCGGAAGCTTCACCGGCTGCGGCTCGACGAGGTGCTCGTCGGGGGGGGCACCAACGATGCTCAGATAATTGGCGCGCGCTGTCTGCAGCGTCCCTTCCGCCGTCTCCCGCGCCGACCGCGCCGCGGCCAGCGCCGCCTCGGCCTGGGCGACGTCGGTGCGGGTGATCTCGCCCACCCGGAACCGGTCATTGGTCGCCTGCAGCTGGCGGGTGAGCACCTGCTCGTTGTTGATCTGGAGCGCGAGCAGCTGCTGGTCCTGGATCACCGTGACATAGGCACTGATCGCCTGCTGGAAGACCTGCTCCTCGGTGGCGATGAGCTTGGCCCGCTCGGCGAGCACGTTGTTCTCGGCCTCGGTCACCTGGCCATGCACCTTGCCGCCCGTAAACAGCGGCTGGGTGAGGGTGGCCTGGGCGAGCCCGATGTCGCGCGCGTTATCAAAAGAGGTCGCCGGCCCCGGCGGCAGGTAGAAGGACTGGGTGCCGTAGCCATAGCCCGCCTCGCCCTGGGCGACGATCTGCGGCCGCCAGCCGGCGAGCGCCTGGGGGACGTTCTCATCGACCGAACGCAGATGCGCCCGCTCCGAAAGCAGCGTCGGGTTGGTCGAATAGGCGGCGACCAGCGCCTGGGTCAGCGTCCGGGGCAGCGCCCCCTTGCCGAGGAGGGGGGGCGGCAGCGGCGCATCCGCGCCCTTGGGCCGCGGCAGGGTCGGCCCATAGGCCACCGGCTGGGACTGGACCTGGGTGGAAAGGGATGACGGCGGCGGAACGGCCCCCTGCCCCGCATTCGGCGCTCCCGCTTGCGCGCCATTCTGGGCCCAGGCGCGCGGGGCGGCGCTCACCGCCAGAAGGGCAGCGGCAAGCGCCAGCGCCTTTCGCGCCCCACGGCTCTCCCCCTTTTCACGACTCATGGCGAGATCCTCCTCCACCCCTCACTATTGCCACAAAGCTCGCGCTGCGGCGAGTAAACTTTCATCCCCTCACCCCCCTCAAAGCCCCGCGCTCCGCTCGTCGAGCTGGATGCCGAGCTGCTTCAGCTTGCGGTGCAGGGCGGAGCGGTCGAGGCCGACGAACTGGGCGGTGCGGCTCACATTGTTGGCGAAGCGGACGAGCTGCGCCTGGAGATAGCGCGCCTCGAAGAGCTCGCGCGCCTCGCGAAGCGGCAGGGCGAGGAGATCGGCCGCCCCGTCGAGCGCGGGCAGGGCGGGCGCCCCGTGCACGATCTCCGGCGGCAGCATGGCCGCGCGGATCGGCGCGCTCGCCGGGCCCGGGGCCATGATCATCAGCCACTCCATGACGTTGCGCAACTGGCGCACATTGCCCGGCCAGTCATAGGCCTGCAGCGCCGTCTCGGCATCGAGGGCGAGGTCGCGATGGGGCATGCCAGCGCTCTCCGCCACCCGCCGCAGGAAATGACGGGCGAGTTCAGGGATGTCGGCGCGGCGCTCGCGCAGAGAGGGGACGCGGAGCGGCACCACGTTGAGGCGATAGTAGAGATCCTCGCGGAAACGGCCGGCGGCGATCTCGCCGGCGAGATCACGGTTGGAGGTGGCGATCACCCGCACATCGACCCGGATGCGCGTATCCCCCCCTACCCGCTCGAAAGACTGGTCCTGCAGCACCCGCACCATCTTGCCCTGGGTCTCGAGCGGCATGTCGGAGACCTCGTCGAGCAGAAGCGTCCCGCCATGGGCGCGCTCCAGAACGCCGATCAGGCGCGGCCGGTCGCCCGCCGATTCGGTGCCGAAGAGCTCCTCCTCGAATCGGGCGGGATGGAGGGTCGCGCAGTTGAGCACCACGAACGGGCCCTGGGCGCGGCGCGACTGGCGGTGGATGAGACGGGCGGTGATCTCCTTGCCCACCCCGGCGCACCGGTGATCAGCACCCGCGAGCCGGTGGGCGCGACCCGGGCGATCGCCTGGCGCAGCGCCTCGATCGCCGGGGAGCTTCCGATGAGCTCGCTCTCCGGACCTGCCCGCAGGCGGAGCTCGGCGTTTTCCGCAGCGAGACGCGCCGCCTCCAGGGCGCGGCGGACGACGAGCAGGAGACGGTCGGCCTTGAACGGTTTCTCGATGAAATCATAGGCGCCGCGATGGATGGCGCTCACCGCCATCTCGATCGTGCCATGCCCCGAGATCATCACCACCGGCAGGGTGGCATCCTCGCGGCGCAGCACGTCGAGCACTTCGAGCCCGTCGATCGCCGAGTTCTGCAGCCAGACGTCGAGGATGACGAGCGAGGGCCGCCGCTCGCGGAAAGCGGCGAGCGCCTCCTCGGCACTCCCCGCCGAGCGGGTGGCATAGCCTTCATCGGCGAGCAGCCCCTCGATCAGGAGCCGGATGTCGGGCTCGTCATCGACGATCAGGATCTCGTGCGCCATGGCGGGAGATTACGAACGCTCGGCACGGCGCGGCAAGACGAGGCGGGCCACCGCCCCCACCCCCTCCGGCCCGTCCTCGAGGAAGAGCGCGCCCCCGTGATCCTCGGCCACTTTCTTGACGATGGCGAGCCCGAGCCCGGTTCCCTTCGGCTTGTGGGTGACATAGGGCTCGGTGAGCCGCCCGCGATCCTCCGCGGGAAGCCCCACCCCGTCATCGGCCACCACGAGCGCCACGCTCTCCTCACCTTCCTCGACGCGAACCGTGATCCGCCCCGCCCCCTCGCGCATGGCGATGGCGTCGATCGCGTTCTTGACCAAATTGGTGAGCGCCTGGCTGATCAGGCGGCGGTCGCAGGGAACAATCGGGCCGCGGTCGGGAAGCGCCACCTCCCAGTGGAGGTCGGGCCGCTCATGACGGAGCAGCACGACGCCCTCGCGCACGATGAGGCCGAGATCCTCGGGACGGATGACGGGCTCGGGCATGCGGGCGAAGGCGGAGAACTCATCGACCATGCGGCCGATGTCGCCGACGTGGCGGACGATGGTCTCGGCGCACTGGGTGAAGGTTTCGGGATCGGACTGGATCTCGCGGGCGAAGCGCCGCTTGAGCCGCTCGGCGGCGAGCTGGATCGGGGTGAGCGGGTTCTTGATCTCGTGCGCGATGCGCCGGGCGACGTCCGCCCAGGCCGCCTTGCGCTGGGCGGCCTGGAGCTCGGTGATGTCATCGAAGGTAACGACGAAGCCCCCCGTCTCTTCGAGCCGCCGCTCGGCGGCGATGCGCACGAGCAGGGTGCGGCGGCGGGCGGGGGGGCCGATGATGATCTCGGCGGTGGCGGAGCGCTCGGGCTGGGCGCGGCTCTGGGCGAGCAGGGGAGCGAATTCGGGCACTTCCTCGGCAAGGCTCTTGCCCACCGCCGCCTCGAGATCGCGCCCGAGAAGCTCGCTCGCCGTGCGGTTGGGAAGCTCGATGCGGCCTTCAGCGTCGATGCCGATCACCCCCGCCGAGACCCCGGCGAGCACCGCCTCGGTGAAGCGGCGGCGCTCGTCGAGCTGGCCATAGGCCGCCATCAGCTCCTCGCGCTGGGCGGCGAGCTGGCCGGTCATGCGGTTGAAGGCGCGGGAAAGGTCGGCGATCTCGTCGCCGGTGGCGATCTCGGGCACGTTGACGTCGAGATCGCCCATCCGCACCCGCTCGGCGGCGAGGATGAGCCGGCCCACCGGGCGCGCGATCTGGTTGGCGATGACGAGCCCCACCAGGATGGCGGCGGCGAGCACCAGGAGGGCGACGATGGCGAAGACCACGGCGAAGGTGATCTCGAGCCCCGAGCGGGTCTGATCGAGCCGGTCATACTCGGCGACCGCCTTCTGCACCCGCGCCATGTGATCGAGGATGGCGGGATCGACGGGGCGGTCGATGAGCAGCATCAGCGCAGGCGTGGTGGCAAGCGCGACCACGGCGCGCACCTTCGTGTTGTCGCCGCCATCCATCACCACCGCATCGCCGGTGCGCGCCTCGGCGATCACCCAAGGGGGCGGGAGA
>JPYW01001244.1 GCA_000759655.1 Acidicaldus organivorans
CCCCGCCCCCGCCTCTTCCGCCTCGCCGAAGACCGCGCCCTGATCAACCGGCTCGGCTTTCCAAGCGAGGGCGCGGCGCGGGTGCTGGCCCGCCTCGCCGCCGCCCCCCGGCCCCCGATCCCGCTCGGGGTCAATATCGGGCCCAACAAGGAGACGGCGGATGCAGCGGCCGATCTCGCCGAGCTCGCCCGCACCTTCGCCCCCCACGCCGATTACCTCACCCTCAACGTCTCCTCGCCCAACACGCCGGGCCTGCGCGAGATGCAGCAGCCGGAGCGCCTCGCCCGCCTCCTCCGCGCCATCCGCGCCGCGCTCCCCGCCGACGTCCCCCTCCTCGTCAAGATCGCCCCCGACCTCACCGAACAGGGCTTCACCGCCCTGATCGAGACGGCGCTCGCCGAAGGGGTGAGCGGGATGATCATCGCCAATACCACGGTGATCCGCCCGCGCAGCCTCCGCTCGCGCCATACCGCCGAACAGGGCGGGCTCTCCGGCCCCCCGCTCTTTGCCCGGGCGCTCGCCATGCTCGCCGAGGCGCACCGGATCGCCGGGGAGCGGCTCGTTCTGATCGGCTGCGGCGGGATCGGCTCGGGCGCCCAGGTGCTCGACTTCGTGCTCGCCGGGGCGCATCTCGTGCAACTCTACACTGCGTTCATTTATGAGGGACCCCCCCTCATCTCCCGGTTGCGCCGCGAGCTTGCGGAGGCTTTACGTAACCGCGGGTTCCGGCATCTCGCCGAGGCCCGCGGTCGTGACGCAGCGCAACTCGCGGAGCGGTTATGGAACATCTGAGCGGCCTTGCCCCCCTGGTGCCCCGGTTCGACGGCTACATCATCGATCTCTGGGGCGTGGTGCATGACGGGGTGCGCCCCTATCCCGGGGCGATCGACTGCCTCGCCCGGCTCAAGGCGGCGGGCAAGCGTGCCGTCCTCCTCTCCAACGCCCCGCGCCGGGCCGCCGTCGCCCAGGCGGCGATGCGGGCGATGGGGATCCCGGATGACCTCTATTTCGGCATCCTCACCTCGGGCGAGGCCACCCACCAGATGCTCGCCGCCCGCACCGACCCCTTCCTCGCCGCGCTCGGGCGGCGGATGGTCCATCTCGGCCCGGAGACCGACCGCAACGTCTATGAAGGGCTCGACCTCGAGGTGGTGGACAGCCCCGAGGCGGCCGATTTCGTGCTCAACACCGGGCCGGACGAGACGCGCGGGCTTCTCGATCTCGGCCCCTATGAAGACCTCCTCCAGCGGATGCGGGCGCGTGACCTCCCCATGGTCTGCGCCAATCCCGACCTCGAAGTGATCCGGGGCGGCGTGCCCACCATCTGCGCCGGAACACTCGCCCAACGCTATGAGACGCTGGGCGGAAGGGTGCGCTGGATCGGAAAGCCCGACCCGGCGGTCTATCAGCCGGTGCTCGCCCTGCTCGACTGCCCGCGCGAGCGGGTGCTCGCCATCGGGGATGCGCTGCGCACCGACATCGTGGGGGCCAAGGCGGCGGGAGTGGCGAGCGCCTGGGTGCTGGGCGGCATCCACAACGCGCTGCTCGGCGACCCCAAGGCGGCGGAGCGGGCGGCGGCCGAGGAGGGTCTCACCCCCATCGCCACCCTGCCCGCGCTCCGCTGGGAGTAGCGCCCCTCTTCGCCTCCCCCCTTCGCC
>KN174067.1:0-1169 GCA_000759655.1 Acidicaldus organivorans
CTCCCCTTTCAACCCGCCCCCGGCCTCCCCGACCCGCTTACCCTTTGAAACCGCTCACCCCTTGAAGCGGAACAGCGCATACTGGAAGCGCTGCGGCGTGCCGGCGGGGGTGAGGTGGGTGGTCCGTTCCTGCCACAGGAGCTCGAAACGGGGCCCGAGAAAGGCGGCGAGCATCGGGGCGCTGTAGCGGGCGACGGGGCGGCCCGAGCAGCGCTCCGGCCCGTCGGGGGCGAAGGTAGCGATCATCACCGCCGCCTCCGGGGCGAGCGCCGCCTCCAGGAGGGCCTTGTAGCGGGCCTGCGCCTCGGGGGTGGTGAAGAAGTGAAAGACGGCGCGGTCGTGCCAGTAGGCGAAGCGGCGGGGCGGCGGCCAGGCGAGGAGGTCGGTGGCGACAAATTGCACCGAGGCGGCGCGCGCCCGGCTCGGGGCGCGGGTGGCGGCAAGCGCGGAGTCCGAAAGATCGAGCAGGGTGAGGTCGGTGAAGCCCTCATCGAGCAGGTGATCGACAAGCCGCGACGCCCCCGCCCCGACATCGATCAGGGGGGCGGTGCGGGGGAGCCAGGTCACGGCATGCAGCATGCGGAGCGAGGCCTCGGGCACCGGCTCGAACCAGCTCACCCTCTCCGGGCCGCGGGTGCGATAGACCTCCTCCCAGGCGGGGGGCGCCTCCGCCGGCGGCGCTTCCGGGGAGGGGGGCGTTCCGGCGGACGGTGATGCGGCTGACGGCTCAGACATGGGGGGATGCTGGAAACCCCGCGTCCGGATGTCAAGGGGCCAAACCCTCACGGCAGGGTGATGAGGAGCGAGGCCTCGTTGACGAAGCGCGGCCCCTGGCCTTCCCGCGCCGGCTCTCCCGCTCCCCCGCCCTGCCCCGCCGCCTCCCGGTGATAGAGCCGCGCCTCGACCACATAGCGCCGCGTCGGGGTGGTCTTGACGCAGCTCCGGTGGAGGAAGAGCCCGCCCACCGGGCTCTCGCCGGGCCCGGGCGGGGTGTCGGTGCAGCGCCAGCCCGCGGCGCCGAAATGGGCCATCGCCTGCTCGGCGAAGAGATAGGCGCGGCGGCGGAAGGGGGGCGGGGCGGCGGGGTCGGTGACGGCGGAGAGCGCAACAAGCCGCCCCTCATCGTCGAACCCCGCCTCGAGGCGGACCGGATGACCGGCAAGCCGTGT
>KN174067.1:1275-5655 GCA_000759655.1 Acidicaldus organivorans
GGCCCCCCATTCCGGATTGAGCGCGGCGCGCGGCGAGGCGGCGGGATCGAAGCGGAAGGCAACCCCATGCCACCCCCCCGCGCCCTTGGGGCAGGCGGCATAGGAGGTGAAGCCCGCGAGCGCCTGCGATGGATCGGCAGCGCAACGAAAGCCAATGAAGCCGCCCGGAAGTTGGGCAGCAAGCAGCCCGAGCGAGAGGCCGCGCAGATCGCCCGCCCCATCCGCCGCCGCACTCTCGCCGAACGCAGCCGGCACCACGGCCTCTCCCGCCACCCGCGCGCCCGCCGCAAGCGCGAGCAGGGTAAGGAGGAGCGGGGCAAGCTGGCGCGCGGCGTTCATGGCGCGGTCCGGTTCATTGCGGTTTCTCATAGATGTCGCAGACCCGCGAGCCCTCGCCGAAGAAGGCGCGGCATTCGGCAAGGGTGGGCTCGCCGCGGCCCTTGATCGTTGCGATGACGTAATCGGCGATGGCGGCGATCTCGGCCGGGCGGAGGAAATTATTGGCCTCGAGCACCATCCCCGCCGGGAGATCCTTCTCGGCAAGCCCGTAGCAGCCCGCCCCGGCATAGGCATCGCGCAGATGATAGGGCATGCCGGTGCCGGGGCGGCCGCAGGCGATGGTCTCGATGATCTGGGGCCGCTCGAGCGCGGTGGCGCGCAGCGACAGCGCCGCTCCGCCATAGCCGCCCCCGCCGCCGCCATGCCATTTGTGGCAGCCCGCGCAATTGGCCCGATAGAGGCGCTGACCTTGGGCGAGATCGCCGGGCGCGGCATCCGGGATCGCCGCGATCGCCGCGATGGCGGGGGGCAGATCCGCCCCGGCAGGCGGCGAAGCGGGTTGCGGAGCGGGTTGCGAACTGGGCTGCGGCGCGGGAGACGGGCCCGGCCCCTCCCCGCTCCCTGCGGCAAGGAGCGGGGCGGCAAGGAGGAGGGGAAGAAGGAAGGAGGCCCAGAAGAAGGCAGAGATGAGGCGGGCGGCGAGGCGCCGCCGCCCGCACCAAAAGTTACGAAACCGCATCGGCCTCAGTCGATCCCGAAGACGTAGAGCATCGAGGAGGGCTGGATGCGCTTGAGCTCGGGTGTTGCGTCGATGAACCACTTATCCCACGCCCCGCCGAGCCCGACCAGGAGCGCGATATACTCCTTGCCATCCACCATGAAGGCCATCGGTGGCGCGCTGATCCCCGCACCGGTCGGGAACTGCCAGAGCGGTTGCAGGGTTTTGGCATCGAAGGCGTGGAAGGTGCCGTCGGGCTCGCCGGTGAGGACGAGCGAGGGCGTGGCGAGCACGCCGCCCAGGAGCGGATAGCGCGTCTCCGCCTTGCCGGTGATGCGCCCGGTTGCCGCGTCGATCGCGGTGAGCGAGCCGGTGATCCGTTCGGGATCGGAGGGGCCGCCGCCGGTGAAGAACTCACGCGGCTTGTAGGATTTGCCCGGAATGGTCTCCTGCACGGTGATCCGGTTGCAGCTTTCGATGACCGGGATGTACCAGGTGCCGAGATCCGGATTATAGGCGGTGGGCGGCCAGTTCTTGCCGCCCATGTTGCCGGGGCAGATCATCGTCACCTTGTTCTCGCGCGAGGGCGTGACCGAGGCGACATAGACCTGCACGTCCCGTTGCGGATCGTAATCGACCGGCTTGCCCGTCCTTGGATCGACCCCCTTGGTCCAGGTGAGCTTCTTGACGAAGGGCGTGGCCCAGACGAACTGGCCGTTGGTGCGGTCGATGGCGTAGGCGATGCCGTTGCGATCGGCCTCGAGCGCGAGATGGCGTCCGCCCGCATCGACCAGGACGTTTTCGGCGACGCTGTCATAGTCAAACGGATCGTTCGGCGTGTGCTGGAAGAACCACTTGATCTTGCCGGTCTTGGCATCGAGGCCGAGCGAGGAGTCGGTGTAGAGATTATCGCCCGGACGGTAGGCGTTGTCCCAGTCGGGACCTGGGTTGCCCACGCCCCAGACGATGGTATCGGTTGCGGGGTCGTAACTTCCGGTGACCCAGGTCGAGCCCCCGCCATTCTGCGCGGCGTCATGGTCGTCCTTCCAGGTCTCCGCGCCGGGCTCGCCCTTGGCCGGGATGGTGTAGGTGCGCCAGACCTCCTGATGGGTGTTGAGATCGGTCGCCGCAATCCAGCCGCGGATGCCGTATTCGGCGCCGGCCACGCCGCTGATCGCCATGTCGTGCACGATGAGCGGGGCGCCGGTGACGACCTCGCCCTTGTCCGGATTGGCCACCTGGCGTTGCCAGACGATCTTGCCGCTCTCCTTGTCGGTGGCGATCAGGCGGCCATCCAGCGTGTGGGTGATGACGAGGTTGTGCCAGAAAGCGGCGCCGCGATTGTCCACCCCGCAGCAGGCGACGGCGCCCGCCCAGTCGTGGTCGGTCTTGGGGTCCATCATCCACACCAGCACGCCCTGCCCGCCATGGGCGTCGATCTTGTAGAGCCGGCCCCAGCCATCGGTGACGTAGAGGAACCCGTCCTCGGCGAGCGGCGTGCCCTCGAGCCCGCCATGCGACCAGATGCCGCCGCCTTCCACCCCGCCCAGGGCCAGCGTCCAGGCCACGTGGAGGCGGGGCAGCGTGGCGGGGTTGATCTGATCGAGCGTGGTGTAGCGGTGCGCGGCGTAGTCCTTGTGGTGGAGAAGCCAGTTGCCCGCCTCCTGGTCGGCGTTGAGCAGGCGCTGTTCGGTGACGTCGCCGGCGCGGGCGGGGGCGGCGGCGAGCAGCGCGCCGAGGGCGGCGGTGAGCAGGAAGGGGGTGCGTTTCATGGCGTTTTCTCCTTGGACGTCGGTTTTCTGCGGCGGCGTTTTTTTCCCCGAACCCTGCCGGCTCTCGTATCGGGCTCCGGTTTCGGGGGTTATTTTCGTTTTGGCATAGCGACTTTCCGCCTCAAGCATCGGCGGCGGGAGGCGGGCCTGTCAAGCCTCTCGCCGTGCGGTGCAGCGAAAACGCGCGGCGAAATAGCGGGTTATGACGAGGCGAGAGGGGGATTGCGGCGGGGGAAGGAGAGGATCAAACTGAAGGGGCGGGCGTGGAACGGCCCAGGGCGGGGTCAGGCGCAAGCCCATGACCGGCAGAGCGGCGCGCGGCGCGGGAGGAAGGCGGGATCGTGCACCTCATCATCGGTCTCATCGTGCTCTACTTCGCCTTCCGCTTTTTCGTCGCCCTGCTCGAAGCGGGCGGGCGGGGGTTTTTCCTCTTCGTCTTCTTCATCCTCCTCCTTTTCTTCGGCCTCCACCTGCTGCGCCTGGTCCACTGAGCGCCCCCCCCCGATCTCCACACTGATCGAGACGCTGACCGGCGGCCCCTCTCGACGCCACCCCTTTCGATGCCCCAACGATCCCCGGCCCGTCCTGCCTCATCCGGCCAATCAATGCCCGGCTAGTTAGCGTCCGGCTGATCAACGTCCCGCCGAGGGCTCAGCGGGAGGGCGGGGCGTCACGCTCGGAAGGAGCTCAGCCGCCGGAGCCGAGGCCCAGCGGGTTGCGCTTCTCGTAATAATGATGCGGGAGCGGGGTGGGGCTCACCAGGTCGGCCTTGTAGGTGCAGAGCGGGGTCCGGTAGAGCCCGTTGAAGGCATCGTCATTGAGGCGGCCCTCCAGCGTCAGCAGATAGGGCGGCTTGGTGGGCGGCGCGGTGTTGAGCGCGGCGCGCACCTCGCCATCCTCATTCACCGCCCCGCGCAGGATGAGCGTCCCGTCATTGGGGGTGAAGGCGGCGGCGTGGTCCTTGAAGCGGAGCACCAGGGTGGCCGGCATCGGCTGGTCGCAGGCGGTGCCGCCCGCGGGCTCGAGCTCGCCCACCAGGCGGGCGTCGTAGTTCTTGGTGGACAAGGCGCGACCTGCCACCTCCGCCGCGCTTGAACAGGCGGCAAGCAGGAGGGCGAGCGCGAGCGCCGCCGCGGCCCGCACCTTATGCTGCGGCTCAGAGCGGCTCGAGCGCCACCTGGGCCACGCCGCTGCGCAGCATGCCGAGCTGGCGGGCGGCCTCTTCGGAGAGGTCGATGATGCGGCTCCTCGTGCCTGGGCGGTCGGCGATGATGACATCGACGTAGCGGTCATTGTCGAGGCGCTTGACGCGGACCTTGGAGCCGAGCGGGAGCCAGGCATGGGCGGCGACCAGCTCGGTCGGGCGATAGATGCGCCCGCTCGCCATGCGCCGGCCAGTGAAGCCCGGACCATACCACGAGGCGGTGCCCACTTCGACCGCGCCGCGGCCCGCCGAGGGGGCGCGCAAGATGCGCCGGTGCGCCTGCCGCTTGGCGCGCGCCAGATGGGCGTGGCGGGTGTGCTTGCCCTTGCTGACCTTGGCGGGGAGCGGCGGCTGGAGAGTGGCGGGGGTGGCCGCCTCGGCGGAGGAGAGATGGACCGCGCAGAAGA
>KN174067.1:5920-6205 GCA_000759655.1 Acidicaldus organivorans
GAGCCTTTGGTTGGCATGGTGTGAGCTCCTATCCTTGGCAGGGATGGACGACGACCTCCATCGGTTCAATTGAGGCCCGCACCTAAGCACGGGGGTTTGGGCCGACGCAAGGGGTTCAGATCACAACTTCGTGAGGCTTGTGTTTCAAAAACGCATGTGTGTCTTGTGATGTGAGAATTTGGGCGCGACGGCGGAGATTCCGCGGCGGATTTGGACGGAATGAGGCGAAATTGGGGCGAAATCGGGCACGTCGCGCCCAAATTCTCACATCACAAGACACACATG
>KN174068.1:0-2372 GCA_000759655.1 Acidicaldus organivorans
CCCCGCCCGCCAGCGCGCCCCCTGCCACGAGGGCGGCGCCAAAGGCGGGAAGCGGCGGCAAGCCTGCCCCCGCCTCCCGCCAGAAAAGCGCCGCGCCATAGGCGCCGAGCCCGAACCACGCCGCATGGCCGAAACTCGGCATGCCCCCGATCCCCATCACCAGGTGGAGGCTCATGGCGAAGAGCGCGGCGAGGGCCGCCTCGCTTGCCATTTCGAGTCCGTAACGGCCAAATATGAGCGGGGCGAACGCGGCAAGCACCACCCCCGCTCCCCATGCGGCATCGCTGAGAGGGCGGGGGGGCATGAGGGGAGGAAGTGGGGCCCCCTCTTCCGCCGGAGCCTGCCCGAGAAGCCCCCGCGGACGAAGAATGAGGGCGCCCGCCATGATCAGGAAGGGAAGGGCGAGGCTCGCCGCAGGGAGCAGGATCACCCCCGCCGCGTGGAGCAGGCCGAGAAGGAGACTGGCCGCCGCCGCGCCGGCAAGGCTCCCCACCCCGCCCACCACCACCACGGCGAAGGCATCCATCACCGCCTCGAGATCCATGCCGAGATGGGCCGAGGCCTCAGGCAGGGCGAGCACGCCGGCGAGCCCGGCAAGCGCCCCACCCAGGGCGAGCACCGCGGTGAAGAGAGGGGCGGGGTCGATACCGAGCGCGGCGAGGAGATCGGGCCGCTCGCGCGCCGCCCGGAGCCGCGCCCCCCAGGCGCTCCGCCCGATCAGGCCCCACAGGAGCCCGCCCACCGCAAGGGCGAGGGCGATATCGAGAAGATCGGGGACGGGAAGACGCATCCCGCCCCAGACCAGGCTCCCCCGCATCCAGGCAGCGCGGGGCAGGCTGAGCTCATCGGGCCCGGCGAGGTGCTGGACGAGATCGGTGATGATCAGGGCGAGCCCATAGGTAAGCAGGAGCTGAAGCAGGGGCGGGGCGCCCCGGATCCGCCGCAACAGGGTGCGCTCAAGAAGAGCCCCTGCCGCGGCGAGCGCGAGCGCCGTCCCTGCTGCGCCGAGGGCGAATCCTGCCGCCGTTGCGGGCAGATGGGAGAGGAGGGCGAACCCGAGATAGGCCCCGAGCATGTAGAGACTGCCATGGGCGAAATTGGCGATGCGGCAGACGCCGAAGACCAGGGTCAGCCCCGCGGCGAGCAGGAAGAGCCGTGCTGCGTCAGCGAGCCCCGCGGCACCGATCACCGCCGCTTCTAGCATCCCGCTCAGCCGGGAGCGGGGCGCAGCCGCCGCACCTCCGCATCGGAGGGCATCACCGTCTCCCCCGGCACGTAGCGCCAATCCACCATCACGCCCTGGCCATTGCGCAGCGCGGTGCGCCCGACGAAGGCGCCGAGCGTCGATTGATGATCGAGCGGACGGAAAGAGGCGGAACCGAAGGGGGTCGGGAAACGTGCCCCCCGGAAGGCGGCGATCCACGCCTCGAGCCCCGTCCCGGAGCGCCGCCCCATTCCGGCGGCGATCGCCTGGATCAGCGCATAGCCCACCACCGAGCCCATGCGGGGCGGGGCGCCGAATTTCCGCTCATAGGCGGCACGGAAGGCGCGGTGTTCCTCGGTCTCGAGGCTCTGCCACGGATAGCCGGTGACGATCCAGCCCTCGGGTGTATCGGCCCCGAGCGGCTCCAGATATTCGGGCTCGCCGGTGAGCATGGAGACCACGGCGCGGTTCTCGAAGAGCCCGCGCGACTGGCCGGCGCGGACGAAGGCGGTGAGATCGGCGCCGAAGGTGACGTTGAAGATCGCCTCTGGCGCGGCTGCCGCCAGGGCCTCCGCCGCCGCCGCGGCATCGATCCGCCCCAGCACGGGCCATTGCTCGGCAACGAGGGTGACATCGGGGCGGCGGGCGCGGAGCAGGGCGAAGAACCATTTCACCGCCGACTGGCCGTATTCGTAATTGGGCGCGATGCTCGCCCAGCGCCGGGCGGGAAGTTTCGCCGCGTCCTCGACCAGCATGGCGGCCTGCATGTAGGTCGAGGGACGGATGCGAAGCGTCACCTGATTCCCCTTCTCCCACACCAGGGCGTCGGTGAGCGGCTCGCCCGCGATGTAGGGCACGCCGCGGCTTTGGGCGAAATCGGAGAGGGCGAGCCCGACATTGGAAAAATAGCCGCCGGCGAGGAGGTCGGCACGGGCCGCATCGATCAGTTCGCCTGCGAAACGGATCGCATCCTGCGGCCGTCCCGCGTCATCACGCGAGATCACCTCGAGCCTCTGCCCGTTTACCCCGCCTGCGCCGTTGATCTCCGCGGCGGCGAGCTCCCAGCCATTGCGGTAGGGAAGGGTGAAGGCCGGAATGCCGGTGTAGGAATTGATCTCCCCGATCCGCACCATCCCCGCCTCCGCCCCCCGCGCCCTGCGGCGCGGGG
>KN174068.1:2588-3548 GCA_000759655.1 Acidicaldus organivorans
GGCTTCGTCTGGCTCATAATCTGGCTCATGGAACGTCCTTCCCCGCGGCAAGCGCCGCGGCGATCGGGGCGAAGTCCCGGGCGATCACCTCATAGACCTCCCGCTTGAAGGGCACGGCAAGGTGGGGCAGCTCCTCGATCGGCACCCAGCGCCAGGCATCGAATTCCGGCGGATGATGCGCATCGAGGCGGAAATCCTCATCGCGGCCGGTGAAGCGGAGCGCGAACCATTTCTGCCGCTGGCCGCGATAACGCCCGCCAAGCGCGCGCCCCAGGAGTTCCGGCGGCAAGTCATAGGTGAGCCACTCGGGATGGGCGGCGATGATCTCGACCCGGTCGGTGCCGATCTCCTCGGCGAGTTCGCGCAGCACCGCCTCCTCCGGCGCCTCGCCCGGATCGATGCCGCCCTGCGGCAATTGCCAGGCGCCGGCGAGGTGCGGCGTATCAGGGGTCGGTGCCCGCCGTCCCACCCAGACCTTGCCCTCGCGGTTGAACAGAACCGCGCCGACATTGGGCCGGTAGGGAAACTGCGCCGGATCGAGAAGACGCGGCGGGGATGAGGGAGAAGAGGTCATGGCGCGGATGAGCCGGTCTTTTCGGCCTGAGGTGGAGCGGGAGAGAGGGCGAGCGCGCTCACCGGGGCGAGCACGAGGTCATGCGCGCCAAGCCCGCCCGCCCAGGCAGCGATGCGCGCGATAAGCACCGGGCCCGGCCCATCGACGAGGCCGAGGGCGGCGCCGCGACTCCGCGCCCGTTCGGCGAGAGCGGCAAGCGCCGCATCGACCTTCGCCCCGTCGAGATCGACCCCGATCACCGCATCCGCCGCCCGCCCCGGCACGAAGGCGGGCGGGGGCGCGCCCGGACGCGGATCGACATAGAGGAGCCCGCGCCCGGCAAGGCTCCGCTCGAGATTTTCGAGGAGCCCTCCCTCGGCGGCGAAGCGCTCGCCATGCAGCCCCGC
>KN174068.1:3651-5208 GCA_000759655.1 Acidicaldus organivorans
CCCCAAGGCCCCCACCGCGCCCACGTAAGAATCGAAGCGGGAGAGCGCCCAGCGCAAACGCCGTGCGTTCTCCTCCTCCCGCGCCCCGCTGAGCAGCGCCTCGGGGCCGGGATCGTGCAACGGATAATTCTCGGGCTCGAGCGGCAGCGCCACCAGCACCTCGTGCCCGCGCCCGCGCGCCGCGGCGCTCTGCGCCTCGAGATCGTCGGCATAAGGCGAAAAGGCGAAACTCACCGCGGCAGGCAGCGTCTCGATGGCCTGCTGCGTCTCGCTGCGGGCAAGCCCCGCGCCGGTGATGAGGAGCACGACGCGGGGCCTGGGATCGTGCCGGTCGAAGCCTGCCGCGTAGGCCTCCATCGGCCCGCATGGCGAGCGGCCGATGGAGGCCTACGCGGCAGATGGCGGAGCGGATCATCGGGATCGGGCTCGAGGAGGGCGGGATTGGGCCCCGGGATCGGCATGCCGGGCGCGCGAAGCTTGGGTTTGGGCAAAAGGCCAGGCGTAGGGCCGCCGCCCCCCGCTGCAGCGGCAGCCTCCCGTTGCGGGGCGCTGGCCGGTGGCGGGCCGAGCCAGGCGAGGACGAGGACGAGAAGCACCAGCCCCACCCCGATCACCGCCCAGAACCAGATCAGGGCGCGGGCCGGCGTGGAAAGGCGGGGGGCGCTCCCGGCGGGCGCCGCCATGAATGGGCCCCCGCGCCGTCAGCGATCGGCGTGGCTGGTTGCGGCCATGACGCGGACCAGCTTCAGCGCCTGTTGCAGCTGGAAGTCGGTCGCCGGGTTGGCCGGATCGAATTTCGGCCAGTCGGCAGGTGGACGCTGCGGGATCTCCTTCACGATCGGCGGCAGATCGGTCCGCGGGGGCGGCGGCGGCGCATTGTTGGTGCCGCCCTCGTTGGTGATGATGTGGTTGAGATCGGACTCGCGCTCGGGCAGCAGCACGTGATCGGTCTCGCGCGACTCATGCACTTCGACATCGGGGGTGATGCCGAGCCCCTGGATCGAGCGCCCGGAGGGCGTGTAGTAACGCGCCGTGGTGAGGCGGATCGCGCCATTGTTCCCGGGAAGCGGGATCACCGTCTGCACCGAGCCCTTGCCGAAGCTCCGCGTGCCGAGAAGCACGGCGCGGCGATTGTCCTGCAGGGCGCCGGCCACGATCTCGCTCGCCGAGGCTGAGCCCGCGTTGATCAGCACGACGAGCGGCGCGCCGTGGGTGAGATCGCCTCCCGCCTTGGCATCCCAGCGCTGGCTGTCCTCGGGATGGCGGGCGCGGGTGGAGACGATCTCGCCGTGATCGAGGAAATCGTTGGCCACCGCCACCGCCTGATCGAGGAGTCCGCCCGGATTGTTGCGGAGATCGAAGACGAAGCCGCGGATGTGGCCATGCGCCTCCGTATCGAGCTTGGCGATGGCGTCGCGGATGCCGGCATCGCTCTGCTCGGTGAACTGGCTCAGCCGGATATAGCCGATATCGCCCTCGAGCGAGGAGCGCACCACCTGGATGTGGATGATCTCGCGGGTGAGCGTCACCTCGATCGGCTTGTCCACCCCGGCCCGC
>KN174068.1:5335-6365 GCA_000759655.1 Acidicaldus organivorans
TCCACCGCGTCGTTGAGATTGAGCCCCTGCACGCTCTTGCCGTCGAGGGCGAGGATGAGATCGCCCGCCTTGATGCCGGCGCGCGCCGCGGGCGTGCCGTCGATCGGGCTGATCACCTTGATGAAGCCGCCCTCTTCGGTGACCTCGATGCCGAGCCCGCCGAACTCGCCGCGGGTCTGCACCTGCATGTCCTGGAACGCCTTGGCGTTCATGTAGCTCGAGTGGGGATCGAGCCCGGTGAGCATGCCGTTGATCGAATTCTCGATCAGCTCGCGATCGGGCACCGGCTCGACGTAATCGGCGCGCACCCGTTCGAAGACGTCGCCGAACAGGCTCAAGAGTTTGTAAGTCTCGGCGTTGTCCACGTCCTCGGCGAAGGCGCGGCTTATTCCGATTCGCGCTTCGAGCGTATGGGCAAGCCGCCACGCCTCGGGCGCGAGGCCGATCCCGGCCACGAACGCCACGCCTATGAGCAAGCCGTTCCGAATCCTCGCGTTCATTCTCACCTCATCCGCCGGGCCCAGGCCCCGCCCGCGCGGGCCCATTGCCCGCTTTGGCGCAAACCTGCCGAATTATCCGCGATTGCGCAACCACGGCAACGGATCGACCGGCGTGCCGTGACGGCGGAGTTCGACATAGAGAACCGGCATCTCCCCTGCCGCCTCGCCCATCGCGCCGAGCACGCCGCCGCAATCGAGGATGACGAGCCGCCCGTAGCTCCGGAACGGGTCAGCGAACAGCACCCGCCCCGCGCATGGCGCATAGACATGGGCGCCGGGCGGGGTGCGGAAGGCGACCCCCTCGCTCGGCCCCGCCTCACCGGGTGAGCCGAAGCGGCGGATGAGAAGGCCTGCCACCGGTATCGTCCCTCCCCGCCTGGCGCTGCCCAAGGAGGGCGGGGTGAGCGCCGCCTCGCGCTCAGGCGCCGCTGGGGAAGACGTGGCCTCCGCGCCCTGCGCCCCTTCGGCCGCCGGGCTGGCGCCAGGGCTGGCGGTTGCGGCGGACGGGGAGGGCGGGGCGGTCTCCGGCG
>KN174069.1:0-1252 GCA_000759655.1 Acidicaldus organivorans
GCCCTGGCCGGGCCCCGCCTCCCTCAGCGCCCCCCTTCAGCGCCCCTCGAAAAATTCGCGGACGCGGGCGAAGAACCCCTCCGACTCGGAATGGCCCTTTGCCCCCTCCTTGCTCCGCTCACGCTCGAACGCTTCGAGGAGCTCGCGTTGGCGCGGCGTGAGGTGACGCGGCACTTCGATGGCGATCTGGATGATCATGTCCCCGCGCGCCGTGCTGCGAAGGATGGAAAACCCCTTGCCGCGCAGCCGGAACTGATCGCCATGCTGCGTGCCGGGCGGGATCTTCACCTTGGCGCGCGAGCCGTCGATCACCGGCACCTCGATCTCCCCGCCCAGGGCGGCGCGGGTCATCTCCACTGGCACGCGGAGATAGACGGTCGCGCCGTCGCGCTGGAACAGCGGATGGGGACGGATGGAGACGGTGAGGTAGAAATCCCCGGCCGGGGCGCCATTGGCGCCTTTTTCGCCCTCGCCCGCCACCCGGATGGTGGTGCCGTCCTCGATCCCGGCGGGGATGGGGACCGAGATCGTCTTCTCGCTCGGCACGGTGCCGAGCCCGCGGCAGGTACGGCATGGATTGCGCACCACGCGGCCCGCACCCTGGCAGGTGGGACAGGTCCGCTCGACCACGAAGAACCCCTGCTGGGCGCGCACCCGCCCCCGCCCGCCGCAGCTCGGACACATCTCGGCGCCGCGCTCGCGATCGGCCGAGCCCGAGCCGCCGCAGGATTCACACGTGGCGCGGGTCGGCACCTGGAAGGTCACCTTGGTGCCGTGGAATGCCTCGACCAGGTCGATCTCGATGCTGCGGCGGATGTCGGCCCCGGCGCGCGGGCCGCTCCGCCCGCGCCGCCCGCCGAGAATGTCGCCGAACATCTGGTCGAAAATGTCGGTGAAGTCGGCGGCGCCAGCGAAGCCGAAGCCGCCCGGCCCCGCCCCCATGCCCGGCTCGAAGGCGGCATGGCCGAAACGGTCGTAGGCGGCGCGCTTCTGCTCATCCTTGAGGACTTCGTAGGCCTCGTTGATCTCCTTGAACCGCGCCTCGGCCTCCTTGTTCCCCGGATTGCGGTCGGGGTGATACTGCATGGCAAGCTTGCGGTAGGCCTTCTTGATCTCTTCCGCGCTCGCCGTCCGCGCCACGCCGAGCACCGCGTAATAATCCTGCTTCGCCATTTGAGCTCCCGTTCCGCGTCCTTNTCGTTGATCTCCTTGAACCGCGCCTCGGCCTCCTTGTTCCCCGGATTGCGGTCGG
>KN174069.1:1324-4467 GCA_000759655.1 Acidicaldus organivorans
CGCCACATCGTCGTGCCTCTCATTCCCATCCGCACCGTCGCGGCGACGACACGGTGTCAGGCTCTGGCCTCATGCCGATTTTTTCTTGTTCTTGTCCTCGACTTCCTCGAACTCGGCATCGACCACGCGCTCGCCCGAGGGTCCGCTGGAGGCGCCCGCCCCAGGCTCGGCCCCAGGCTCGCCCCCGGGTGTGGCGCCGGCGCCGCCGGCCTGATACATCGCCTGGCCGATGCGCATGGCGACCTGCGAGAGCCTCTCGGTCGCCGATTTGAGGGCGTTGATGTCCTGGCCCTCCATCTCGCGCTTGACCGCGGCGATCGCCGCCTCCGCGTCCGACTTGTCGGCGGCCGAGACCTTGTCCCCCGCCTCACGCAGCGTCTTTTCGAGCTGGTAGATCACCGTATCGGCGTGGTTGCGCGCCTCGATGAACTCGCGGCGGCGCCGGTCGGCCTCGGCATTGGCCTCCGCCTCGCGGATCATCCGCTGGATCTCCTCCTCGGAGAGGCCGCCCGAGGGCTGGATGCGGATCTGCTGCTCCTTGCCCGTCGCCTTGTCCTTGGCCGAGACCGAGACGATGCCGTTGGCGTCGATGTCGAACGTCACCTCGATCTGCGGCACGCCGCGCGGGGCGGGCGGAATGCCGACCAGGTCGAACTGGCCGAGCAGCTTGTTCTCCGCGGCGATCTCGCGCTCGCCCTGATAGACCTTGATCGTCACCGCGGTCTGGTTGTCCTCCGCGGTCGAGAAGATCTGCGACTTGCGGGTGGGAATGGTGGTGTTGCGATCGATCAGCCGGGTGAAGACACCGCCCAGCGTCTCGATGCCGAGCGAGAGCGGGGTGACGTCGAGGAGGAGGACGTCCTTGACCTCGCCCTTGAGCACCGCGGCCTGGATCGCCGCGCCCACCGCCACCACCTCGTCGGGGTTGACGTTGCGGGCGGGGTCCTTGCCGAAGAAGTCGCGCACCGTCTCGATGATCTTCGGCATGCGGGTCATGCCGCCGACCAGGATCACCTCGTCGATGTCGGAAGCCTTGAGGCCCGCATCCTTGAGCGCGGCGCGGCAGGGCTCGAGCGTGCGCTGGATCAGGTCATCGACCAGGCTCTCGAGCTTGGCGCGGGTGAGCTTCATCACCAGATGCTTGGGCCCGGAGGCGTCGGCGGTGATGAAGGGAAGGTTGATCTCGGTCTCCTTGGCCGAGGAAAGCTCGATCTTGGCCTTCTCCGCCGCTTCCTTGAGGCGCTGCAGCGCAAGCCGGTCGCGGCGCAGGTCGATCCCCTGCTCGCGCTGGAACTCGCTCGCGATGTAGTCGATGATGCGGGCGTCGAAGTCCTCGCCGCCGAGGAACGTGTCGCCGTTGGTGCTTTTGACCTCGAACACCCCATCGCCGATCTCGAGGATGGAGATGTCGAACGTGCCGCCGCCCAGGTCATAGACGGCAATGGTGCCCGACTTCTTTTTGTCGAGGCCATAGGCGAGGGCGGCCGCGGTCGGCTCGTTGATGATGCGGAGCACTTCGAGACCGGCAATGCGGCCGGCGTCCTTGGTCGCCTGGCGCTGGGCGTCGTTGAAATAGGCGGGAACGGTGATCACCGCCTGGGTCACCGGCTCGCCGAGATAGGCCTCGGCGGTCTCCTTCATCTTCATCAGGATGAAGGCGCTGATCTGGCTCGGGGAATAGCGCTGGCCGCGCACCTCCACCCAGGCGTCGCCATTGTCGCCGCGGACGATGGAATAGGGGACGAGGGATTTGGCCTTCTCCACCATCGGATCGTCATAGCGGCGCCCGATCAGGCGCTTGACGGCGTAGATGGTGTTGGCCGGGTTGGTCACCGCCTGGCGCTTGGCAGCCTGGCCGACGAGGCGCTCGCCGCTTTCGGTGAAGGCCACCATGCTCGGCGTGGTGCGCATGCCTTCGGCGTTCTCGATGACCTTCACATCCTTGCCTTCCATGATGGCAACGCAAGAATTGGTGGTCCCGAGATCGATGCCAACGACTTTGCTCATTTCTGTTCTCTCCTTTGCAGCAGTTGCGGACGGCCCTGACCGGACGCTTCAGGACCCGGACGTGCGGCACCATCCGCTTCCCCGCACGAAATGGGGTTCGCGTGGGATGTATTGCGGCGCCCTCTCCGCGACAAGGGTGGGCGCGCGCATTCCCCCCACCGCCTCACGCTCTCACTCCTTGGCGGATGGCGTGGAGGAAGATGAGGCGGGCGCCTTGGCCACCACCACCATGGCGGGCTTGATCAGCCGGCCATTGAGCAGCCAGGCGCGGCTCCAGGCCTGCACCACGGTGCCGGGCGGATGCTCGGCGGTCTCCTGCTCGGCCATCGCCTCGTGGAGATGGGGATCGAAGGGGGCGCCGAGCGCCTCCTCGCCGCGGATGCCATGTTTCTCCAGCGTGGCGAGGAAGCTCCGCTCGATTCCGGCGAAGCCCTCGCGCATGCGCGTGATGATCTCGGGCTCGCCCGGCTCGGGCGCAGGGAGGCTCGCCAGCCCGCGGCGGATGTTCTCGGCGGTCTCGACCAGGTCGGCGGCGAACTTCTGCAGCGCGTAAAGCCGCGCCTCCTCGACCTCGCGCTTGGCGCGGGCCCGGACATTGGCGAGCTCGGCTTCGGCCCGCAGCCATTTCTCTTTCAGCTCCTGGCCCTCCTTCTCGAGTGCGGCGATGCGTTCCGCCGCCTTTTGCATCACCTCCTCGGTGCTGGGCGCCGCCTCGCCGCCCGCGGCCTCGGGCTCGAGGGCGGAGGCCGTCTCCGGGGAAGGCGGGGAAGTGGGGGTGGGATCAGACATGGTCCGATGATGTGTCCTTTGGCAATTTCCAACCCGTGGTGGGTGTCCTTGTGGCGGGTGTCCCCGCTGACTTAAGCCCTGGCCTTCCGGCAAACAAGGTCTGCAAGTTCCCGCTCCCTCCGCTTCATTGCCAGACGCGCCCGCTTGGGTCACTCTCGCAAGCGTCGTAGGGGCTCGGGACGGGGCTCCGGTCCGTGGCATCCATCCTTGCGCCGGGACGGCCTCGCCGGAGGATGTCGCCCCCAAGCTCCTCGAGCCAATGACCAGTCCGGAAATGGAGGAAACCATGCACCGCCTGATCCCCCTTGCCGCCCTCTCCCTCATCGCCGCCGCCCATCGTGGCGGCG
>KN174069.1:4497-4905 GCA_000759655.1 Acidicaldus organivorans
ACGCGATCGCGGTCGAGGGCGGCTTCCCCTTGGTGCGCGATGGCAAGCTGGTTGGCGCCGTGGGCTGCTCGGGCGGCATGGCGGTGCAGGACGGCGCGACCTGCAAGGCGGCGGTCGCGGCGTTCAACGGCAAACAATAATGATGGGGCGAGCAATGACCTTGCGCCCCTTGTGCCCCGCCTGTCGGGGCGGAGGGTTACTGAGGCAAGAGCGCAGCTGAGGGGAACGCGCGAGGAGAAAGGCGCGGCACTCTTGCCGGAGGCCGCGCCCCCCCTTGCCTTTCGCCGCGGCGCTGGCTAGGTAAGCGGCCGTGGGTGCGTAGCTCAGCGGGAGAGCATCGCCTTCACACGGCGGGGGTCGCAGGTTCAATCCCTGCCGCACCCACCATTCCCCCCTCCGCCCCTTCTC
>KN174070.1:0-1642 GCA_000759655.1 Acidicaldus organivorans
GAGGGTGCGGGCATCAAGCGGGGCGGGGCTCATCGCGCGGCTCTCTCGCCGCTTCGCCTTCCTTTGGCAAGGGCGCCGCCGCACCCCCCTCCCCGGCCGCTCCTTTCTCGGACGCGGCAACAAGCGCCGGAAGCCGGGGGGCGAGATAGGCAAGGAGTTCGGCGCGATCGGCGGAGGTGTTGGTGGCGAGCCAATGGGCGCGGGCGGCGGCGAGCGCCTGGCCGACCGCCGGGCCCTCGGGCAGGCCCAAGGCGCGCAGATCGGCCCCGCGCAGCGGGAATTGCGGCGCTTCGAGCGCGGCCAGCGCCCGGGCGAGGTCGTCGCGTCCGGCGAGCTCGGCCCGCCCGATGAGAATCTCGCGCGGGGTCTCGGCGAGCGCGGCGCGCAGCCGGGCGGGGTCGGGAAGCGGGCCCTGGAGCGCGGCAAGCCGTGCCTCCTCGGCGCGGGACAGCCGGAGCCGGCGGGCGAGCCGCTCGGGATCGCCACGGAAGATCGCGGCAAGGCGCAATAACGGGTCGGGCCGGGGGGGAAGCGGGCGGAGCGCGTAGCCCTCGGGAAGGAGGGCGGGGAGCACGCAGAGCTCTTCCATCAGGACCAGGGCGGGATAGGGGTCGGGCGCGGCGAGCAGCCGCTTGAGCTCGCTCCACACCCGCTCGGGCGAAAGCCGGCCAAGCCCGCCGACCGCCCCGCGGAGCGCCTCCCGTGTGGCGCGGTCGGGAGGCTCCCTCCCATAGCGCGCCCAGAAGCGGAAGAAGCGGAGAAGGCGGAGATAATCCTCGGCAAGCCGCGCGGCGGGGTCGCCCACGAAGCGCACCCGTCCCGCGGCGAGGTCGGCAAGCCCCCCCACATAGTCGAAGACCTCGCCCGCCGGGGTCATGGACAACGCGTTGATGGTGAAGTCGCGCCGCTTCGCATCCTCCTCCCAGGCCTCGGTGAAGGCGACCTCGGCATGGCGGCCATCGGTGCGCACATCGCGCCGCAGCGTGGTGATCTCGACCAGTTTGCGCCCGATCTGGTCATCCTCGAGCACCGTGCTCACCGTGCCGTGGGCAAGCCCGGTCGGGATCGCCCGAAGCCCCGCGTCTTCGAGCGCGGCCATCACCGCCTCGGGCGGGCGCGGAGTGGCGAGATCGACGTCCTCGTTGGGGTGGCCAAGCAGCCAGTCGCGCACCGCGCCTCCCACTACCCGCGCCTCGGCCAGGGTCGCGACGAGACGCCGGAAAGAGGGCGCGGCGCTGCCCGAGACGCGGGTGGTGGGGGGCGCGGAGTGGCGAGATCGACGTCCTCGTTGGGGTGGCCAAGCAGCCAGTCGCGCACCGCGCCCCCCACCACCCGCGCCTCGGGCAGCGCCGCGAAGAGACGCTGGAAAGAGGGCGCGGTGCGCGACTGGCTGCTTGGCCACCCCAACGAGGACGTCGATCTCGCCACTCCGCGCCCCCCACCACCCGCGCCTCGGGCAGCGCCGCGAAGAGACGCTGGAAAGAGGGCGCGGCGAGGAAAGAGGGTGGCGCGATGCGGCGGGCGGGGGCGATCACCCCGCCCCCTCGCGCAGGGCCTGGGCGAATCCGACCAGGATCGCGGCGGTCGCCCCCCAGATCAGGTGCTCGGGATGGGGAATGACCCAGAACTCGCGCCGCTCGCC
>KN174070.1:1707-3662 GCA_000759655.1 Acidicaldus organivorans
CCACCGGCGTGATCAGGAAATTGCTCGACGTGGTGTGATGATCGGGCAGCATCCCTTTGAGCGCCACCGCGCTCGGCGAAAGGCCGATCTCTTCCTCCGCCTCGCGCAGCGCCGCCGCTGCCGCCGAGGCATCCGCCGGATCGATGCCGCCGCCTGGGAAACTCACCTGGCCGGCGTGATGGGGAAGCGTCTCGGCGCGTTTGGTGAGCAGGATGGAGGGCGCGTCGCGGGCGAGGATAGGGACCAGCACCGCCGCCTGACGCACCCCGGGCGGGAGAGGGGCGCGCTCGCCCCTCCCCTCGTCGAGGGGGCGAAGCACGCGCGAAAGCCGCGCTTCGAGTTCATCGAGCCTCACTCTCAGTCCCCTACGCTCTCGTCTTCCTCCGCTTCCCCGAGCGGAAAGAAGACGCCCGAGCTCCACACCCCCATCATCCGTCGCCCCAAAACCTCGCCAGGGACGGCGAGGGCGGCGAGTTCGTAATAGACCGGGCGGGCGATGCGCGCCTCGATCGGATAGCGTCCCCGCCCGTCGCGGAGCTTGAGATAAGGGGTGGGGCGGCAGGTGAGGATGTCATAGGCGATGCGGATCGGGTGCTCGGGCCCGGCGGTGACGATCTCATCGACATTGGTGCGGAAACTCAGCACCTGGTCCTCGCCCACCCCCCGCCAGTCCAGCGCCACCGCGACGAAAGGCGCGTCCTCGACCACGATGCGGCCCCGCTCGGCCGGCGTCTCCAGCCAGAAACTGCCATCCGCCTCGCGTTTGAGGATGGAGGCGAAGAGGCAGACCATTTCCTTGCGCCGGATCGGCGTGCCCTGATAGAGCCAGGTCCCGTCGCGACGGATGATGAAGGGAAGATCGCCGCACTCGATGGGACGCCGCCGCGGCCCCTCCACCGGGGCCCCGAGTGCGGCGGGAAGGGCCGTCAGAGCAGCGAGCCTCGCCTTGTCACAGGGCGCGTCCTTCACCCCAAATCCCCCTCCTGATGGTCGTTCGTTCTCATTTCCATCCACCGCTCGGGCCTCCCGTCCGTCCGGTGCGAACGGGGAGGCGTGCCGGGGCCTCGGTCCGGGTCGAGGAAAATCCTCTCGCCTCTTTTGACCCCTTGCCTTCTTCCCACATATAGGAAAGCCTCGCCCAATGAGGAAAGGGGGCGTGCCCGCAACACCCCCGCCCGCACCCGGTGGATGCGCGGATCCCGGGTCTTTGTGAGAAAGACGGGCTTTTGCGAGAAAGAGAGGAATCATGGCTCTCAATCCTTCCGCCGATCCTGAGACCCCGGCCGCCATCCTTGCCGCCTTCGAGCGGCTTCGCGAGCGGCTCGCCGCGGTGCGCGCCGAAATCGGGCGGGTGATCTACGGCCAGACGGGGGTGATCGACGAGGTGCTCACCACCCTGCTCGCGGGGGGGCACGTGCTTCTCGTCGGCCTGCCCGGGCTCGGCAAGACCCGCCTGGTCGAGACGCTGGGGCGGGTGCTGGGGCTCGAGACACGGCGGGTGCAGTTCACCCCCGATCTCATGCCCGCCGACATCCTGGGCAGCGAAGTGCTCGAGGAAGGGGCGGATGGGCGGCGGCATTTCCGCTTCGTGCGTGGCCCGGTTTTCACCCAGCTCCTCATGGCCGACGAGATCAACCGGGCGAGCCCCCGCACCCAGTCGGCGCTTCTGCAGGCGATGCAGGAGCGCAAGGTGGCGATCGGCGGGATCGATCATGCGCTTCCCGCGCCGTTTCACGTGCTCGCCACCCAGAACCCGCTCGAGCCGGAGGGGACCTATCCGCTACCCGAAGCGCAGCTCGACCGCTTCTTCATGGAGATCGACATCACCTATCCCGAACGCGGCGACGAGCGCGCTATGCTGCTCGCCACCACCTCTGCCGCCGAGCCCGAGGTGCGGCCGGTGCTGAGCGCGGACGAACTGATCGAGGCGCAACGCCTGGTGCGCGCCATGCCGG
>KN174070.1:3755-4662 GCA_000759655.1 Acidicaldus organivorans
GTGGTGGAGGCGATCCTCGAACTCACCCGCGCCGGCCGGCCGGAGACCTCGCCGCACGAGATCGTCCGCCGCGCCGTGGCCTGGGGCCCGGGGCCGCGGGCAGGCCAAGCCCTCATGCTCGGGGTGCGGGCGCTCGCCCTGCTCGAAGGGCGGCACGCGCCGAGCCTCGATGACGTCGCCCGCCTCGCTCCCCCCATCCTGCGCCACCGCATGGCGCTCTCCTTCGCCGCCCGCGCCGAGGGGGTGAGCCTCGCCGAGGTCATCGCCACGCTGATCGGCACCCTCGTCTAGGAGCCCTTGGATGAGGCGCCCCTCCCCGCTCGCCGAAGCCCAGCGTATCGCGGCCCGCCTGCCCCCCCTTCTGCTCGAGGCGGAGCGGGTGGCGGCGACGGTGGCGGCCGGGGTGCATGGGCGGCGGCGGGTCGGGATGGGGGAGAGTTTCTGGCAGTTCCGCCCCTTCGTCGCGGGCGACTCCGTCCAGCGCATCGACTGGCGGCAATCGGCCAAGTCGGAGCGCACCTTCGTCCGCGAGCTCGAATGGGAGGGGGCGCAGACCTGTTTCCTCTGGCGCGACGGCTCGCCCTCAATGGACTGGCGCTCCGCCGAGAGCCTGCCGCTCAAGAAGGAGCGGGCCGAACTCCTCCTCCTCGCTCTGGCCGCCCTTCTCCTGCGCGGGGGCGAACGGGTGCGGCTCGCCGGGGCGGAGCTCGCGCTGCCCCGCTCTCCCGCCGCGCTGCCCAGCTTGGCCGCGGCCCTCCCCGGGCTTGGGGCGAGCGCCCTGCCCGCTGCCCATCTTCTCGCCCGCCATGCGCGGCTCGTCGCCTTCAGCGATTTCCTCGACCCGCTCGCCACGACCGAGCCCTGGCTCGGCGCGCTCGGCGGGGAGGGGGTGAGGGGCGTGCTGGTC
>KN174070.1:4911-6276 GCA_000759655.1 Acidicaldus organivorans
TCCTCGGCCTCGAGGGCGAGGCCCCTTACGCCGCGGCGCGGGTCGAGGATCTGCGACGCGCCTACCGTGAGCGGCTCGCCGCCCATGACGCGGCGCTCGCCGCCGCGTCCCGGGCGCGGCGCTTCCTTTATTTCCGCCACAGCACGGACGAGCCCCCCGAATCGGCGCTGCTCGCCCTCTACCTCGCGCTCACCGCATGAGTTTCCTCAATCCCGCGCTGCTTGCCGCCCTCCTCGTCCTGCCGCTTCTGTGGTGGCTGCTCCGCCTCACCCCGCCCCCGCCGCGCGAGATCCGTTTCCCGGCGCTCCGCTTCCTCGCCGTGCTCACTGTTGAGGAGCGGAGCAAGGCGCGCACGCCCCCTTGGCTGCTCGCGCTTCGCCTCCTCATCGCCGCGCTCGTCATCCTGGGCCTCGCCGGACCGGTGCGCGATGCGGGCAACGGGCTGCCGGGGACGGGCCCGCTCCTCCTCGTCATCGACGATTCCTGGGCCGCCGCGCGCGACTGGCCGCGCCGGCTTGCCGCCCTCGAGGGCGTGCTGGAGGAGGCGGCGCGCCATGACCGGGAGGTGGCCCTCCTCACCACCGCGCCCGCCCCCGACGGGCGCGCCCCGGCGCTCGGCCCCCTGATGCCGGCGCCGGAGGCGGAGGCGCGGCTTCGCACGCTCCTTCCCAAACCCTGGCCCGCCGATCATGGGGCGGCGGCAGCGGCGCTCGCCGCGGCCCGGGAGCGCTTCGGCGGGGCGGTCTTCCTCGGCGACGGGCTCGCCGCGCCGGGGGAGGCGGCCTTCGCAAAAGCGCTCGGCGCGTTCCAGCCGCTCCTCGTCCTCGACGATCCCTCCCCCCCGCTCCTTCTCGCCAACCCCGCCCTCACCCCGGCGGGGCTTGCCGCGAGCATCGCCAAGCCGCGCGGAAGCCCTGCCCCGGGCCCGCTTGCGGTGCTCGCTGCGACCCGCGATGGCCGGGCGCTCGGCCGCGGGGTGGCGCGGTTCGAGGCGGGAAAGGACGAGGCCTCGCTCGAGATTGCCCTTCCCAACGAGATCCGCAACCAGATCGCCCGGCTCAGCCTCGCCGGGGCGCCGACGGCGGGTTCCGTGCTGCTCCTCGACGAACGCTGGCGGAGGCGGGTGGTGGGGCTCGCCGCGGCCAATGTGGAAGCGGCCGAAACCCCCTTCCTCGGCGCGCTCTATTACCTGCACCGGGCGCTTGCTCCCTACGCCGATCTCCGCGAGGGGCGGCTTGAGGACCTGCTTGCCCAGAAACTCTCCATCCTGGTGCTCGCCGACCGCCCGCTCGCGCCCGGGCCGGAGACGGAGAGGATCGCCCGCTTCGTCGAGGAGGGCGGCATTCTCGTCCGTTTCGCCGGCCC
>KN174070.1:6707-7123 GCA_000759655.1 Acidicaldus organivorans
TGCGGCTCGCGCCTTTCCCGGCTGCCTCGCCCTTCGCCGGGCTTGCCATCCCGCCCGACGTGGTGGTGCGGCGCGAAGTGCTCGCCGACCCGGAGAGCCTCGGCCCCGGCGCGGTATGGGCGGCGCTCACCGACGGCACGCCGCTCGTCACCGCGGCGCGGCGCGGCCAGGGCGAGGTGGTGCTCTTTCACGTCACCGCCAATGCCGAGTGGTCGAACCTTCCCCTCTCCGGCCTCTTCGTCGATATGTTCCGCCGCCTGCTCGCCCTTTCTGCCGGCGTGGCGCCCAAGCCCGAGAGCGAGCCGGTCAGTCTCGCCGCAAGCCTCGATGGCTTCGGCGAGCTCGGCCCGCCTACCCCGGCGGCCCGCCCGCTCGCTCCCGCCCGTTTCGCCGAAACCCCTCCCTCGCCCCAGGCC
>KN174071.1:0-8231 GCA_000759655.1 Acidicaldus organivorans
GCTGCCATCTCCGCGGCGCCGCCGCCCGCCGCTCCTGCCGCCGCCCCTCAGCCTGCGGCGGAGGAGGATCCGGCGCGCCATCCGGGGGCGGTGCTGAGCCCGATGGTCGGCATCGTCTATCTCTCGCCCGAGCCCGAGGCGCCGCCCTTCGTCACCGTCGGCCAGCAGGTGAGCGCTGGCCAGACGCTGCTTCTCATCGAGGCGATGAAGACCTTCAACCAGATCAAGGCGCCGAAGGCAGGAGTGGTGCGGCGCATCCTGGTCTCGAGCGGCGCGCCGGTCGAGTTCGGCGAGCCCTTGATGATCATCGACTGAGCCGCGATGCCGCTCTTCAACAAGATCCTCATTGCCAATCGCGGCGAGATCGCACTCCGCATCCAGCGCGCCTGCCGCGAGCTCGGCATTCCGACGGTGGCGGTCCATTCCACGGCGGATGCGACCGCGATGCATGTGCGGCTCGCCGATGAGAGCGTCTGCATCGGCCCGCCGCCCGCCCGCGAGAGCTATCTCAACATCCCGGCGATCCTTTCGGCGGCGGCGATCACCGGGGCGGATGCCATCCATCCCGGCTACGGCTTCCTCTCCGAGAACGCCCGCTTCGCCGAAATGGTCGAGGCGCATGGCTTCGTCTTCATCGGCCCCTCGCCCGAGCACATCCGCATGATGGGCGACAAGGTGGCGGCGAAAAAGGCGATGGCCGCGCTCGGCGTGCCGCTGGTGCCGGGCTCGGACGGGGCGGTGGAGAGCCTCGAGGAGGCGCGCCGCATCGCCTCCGACATCGGCTATCCGGTGCTGTTCAAGGCGGCGGCGGGCGGCGGCGGGCGGGGGATGAAGGTCGCGCGCAGCCCTGATCAGCTCGAAGAGGCGTGGCGGCTGGCGCGGGCCGAAGCGCAGGCCGCCTTTGGCGACGGCACCGTCTATCTCGAAAAATATCTCGACCGCCCGCGCCATATCGAGATGCAGATCCTCGCCGACAGCCACGGCCAGGTGATCCATCTCGGCGAGCGCGATTGCAGCATCCAGCGGCGGCACCAGAAGATCATCGAGGAAGCGGGCTCGCCCGCCATCACCCCGGACGAACGCGATGCGCTCGGCGCCCGCGTCACTGCCGCTCTCGCCAGGCTCGGCTACCGCAACGCCGGTACCCTCGAGTTCCTCTACCAGGACGGCACCTTCGCCTTTATCGAGATGAACACGAGACTGCAGGTCGAGCATCCGGTCACCGAGGCGATCACCGGCATCGACCTCGTGCGCGAGCAGATCCGCATCGCCGCGGGCGAGCGGCTCGGCTACGGCCAGTCCGACGTCACCTTCCGTGGTCATGCGATCGAGTGCCGCATCAATGCCGAGGATCCCGAAACCTTTGCCCCGACGCCGGGCAAAGTGACGCTCTACCACCCGCCGGGCGGGCCGGGGGTGCGGATCGATTCGGCGCTCTATTCCGGCTATCAGGTGCCGCCCTATTATGACAGCCTGGTTGCCAAACTCATCGTCCATGCGCCGAGCCGCGCCGATGCCATCGCCCGGCTCGAGCGCGCCCTTGACGAGCTCGTCATCGACGGGATCAAGACGCTCACCCCGCTGCACCGGCGTATCATCGGAACCGAGGCGTTCCGGCGCGGCGATTACACCATCCACTGGCTCGAGGACTTCGTCCAGAAAGGGGGCGGGGGATGATCGGTCCGGCGCGCGAGGTCTCGGTCGATGCCCTTGCCGCGCGCATTCCGGACGGCGCGCTGATCGCGCTGCCCCCCGACTATTCGCTCTCGCCGGTGAGCCTCGTCGCCGCCCTCATCCGGAGGCGGGTTGCGGCGCTCCGGCTCTTTTGCCTTCCCGTCGGCGGGTTTCTCGCCGATCTCCTGATCGGGGCGGGCTCTGTCGCCGAGATCGAGACCTCGGCGGTGAGTCTGGGTGAGTTTGGCCCGGCCCCGCGCTTTCTCGCCGCGCTGCGCGCCGGGCGCCTCCGGCTGCGCGATGCGACCTGCCCCGCGCTCCACACTGCGTTGCAGGCGGCCGAGAAGGGGGTGCCGTTCATGCCGCTGCGCGGGATTTTGGGAAGCGACATCCTCGCCCATCGCCCCGACTGGGGGGTGATCGACAATCCCTTCGCCGACGGCCCCGATCCCATCGTCCTCATCCCCGCCATCCGCCCGGATTTCGCGCTCTTTCACGCCCCACTCGCCGATCGCGAGGGCAATGTCTGGGTCGGGCGGCGGCGGGAGCTCGCCACCCTCGCCCATGCGGCAGAGGCAAGCCTCGTCACCGTCGAGCGCATCTGCGATGAGGCGCTCCTCGAGGATGAGAGGATGGCCCCCGGCCTGATCACCGCCCCCTACATCACCGCGATCGCGGAAAGCCCGCGCGGGGCAGCCCCGCTCGGCCTCCTCGATCTCTATGAGCCTGACTCCGCAACGCTCACTGCTTACGCGCGCGCCGCGCGGGACGAGGAGGGATTCCGCGCCTTCCTCGGGCGTTTTCTCGCCGGAGAGGAGAACGCCGTCCCCTCATGAACTCCCCCTCGCGCCATTTCCTCCTGATCGCAGCGCTCGCCCGGCATCTCCGCGACCCGGCTTTCCCTCCGCCGCGGCATATTGCGATCGGCGCGGCAAGTCCGATCCCGGCCGGTGCCGCCTGGCTCGCCCGGGCGATGGGGGCGGAGTTCCGCCTTTCGCTCCTTCATCGCCGCCGCGGCAATCCCTTCACCGAGGGAAGCCGCGAGCTCTTCGATCTCGCCGGGCAGGGGCGGATCGACAGGTTTTTACTGGGCGGGGGCGAGATCGAAGAGCTCGCCGGGCAGGGGCGGATCGACATGTTTTTCCTGGGCGGGGGCGAGATCGACGGCGAGGCCAACATCAACCTGATCGGAACCGGGGAGTGGCCCGGTCTCGAGGCCCGGTTCCCGGGAAGCTTCGGCTCGGCCTTCATGTATTTCATGGTGCCGCGCATTGTGCTCTTCCGCGAGGAGCACTCGCCCCGCACCCTGGTCGAGCGCGTCCAGTGGGTCTCCGCCCCCGGGCGTTCGCCCGCGCATCATTTCCGCCGCGGCGGGGCGGAGGTATTGCTCACCTCGCGCGCGTTCTTCCATTTCCGCGAGGGCGGGTTTCATCTCATCTCGCTCCATCCCGGGGAGACGCTCGCGGGCGTGCAGGCGGCGACCGGCTTCCGCTTCACCGTGGCCCCGGATCTGGCCGAAACGCCGCCTCCCACCGCGGAGGAGCTCCACCTCATCCGCACCGAGGTCGCTTCCCGCCTCGCCTCCGACTATCCCGCCTTCGCTTCCCGCCTCGCCGCGCCCCCTCCGCTGTGAGGCGGAGATAAGACGTTCCTGCTTTCCGAGGATGGAAAAGCCGATGTCGAGCTCCGCAACGCCCCCTTCCCTTCCCCTCTCTCCCGGCGCACTTGCCGGGATCAAGGTGATCGACCTCACCCGCGTCCTGGGCGGGCCCTACTGCACGATGATCCTCTCCGATCACGGGGCGGAGGTGATCAAGATCGAGCCGCCGCAGGGCGATGAGGTGCGCGACTGGGGGCCTCCCTTCCTCGAACGCCCCGATGGGAGCCGCGATGCGAGCTATTTCCTCGGCGTCAACCGCAACAAGCGGGGGCTCGCCCTCGACCTCACCCGGCCGGCGGGGCGGGAGGTGCTGCTCCGCCTGCTCGAAGGGGCGGATGTGCTGATCGAGAACTTCAAGCCGGGGACGATGGAGAAATGGGGCCTGGGCTATGAGACGGCGCTCGCCGCCCGTTTCCCCCGTCTCATCCATTGCCGGGTCTCCGGCTTCGGGGCGGAGGGGCCGTTGGGCGGGCTTCCCGGCTATGACGCCATTCTCCAGGCGATGAGCGGGTTGATGAGCATCAACGGCAATGCCGAGACCGGACCGCTGCGCATGGGCACGCCGGTGGTCGATCTCGCCACCGGTCTCTATTCGGCGATCGCCATCCTCATGGCGCTCGTCGAGCGGAGCCGGAGCGGGCGTGGCCAGTATATCGACATGACGCTGCACGATTGCGCGCTCGCCCTCCTCCATCCGCAGGCGGCCAATTATTTCCTGAGCGGCAAGCGGCCGGTGGCGACCGGCAATCCTCATCCCAACCTGGCGCCCTACGAGACCTACGAGACGCGCACCGGCACCATCTTCATCGCCGCCGGTAATGACGGTCAGTTCCGCCGCCTCTGCGAGATCCTCGGCGCGCCCGAACTCGCCCGCGATCCGCGCTTTGCCACCAATGCCGACCGGCTCGCCCATCGCCCCGCCCTGATCGCCGCCCTCTCCGCCCTGCTTGCCGAACGCGATGGCGCCGCGCTCGCCCTCGAACTGCTGCCGGCGGGACTTCCGGCGGGTCCAGTGCGGCCGGTCGATGTGGCGCTCGCCGACCCCCACACGGAGGCGCGCCGGATGGTGGTCACCCTCGCCGACTGGCGCGGGCTTGGCACGCCGATCAAGTTTGGCCGCACGCCGGGCGGGCCGAAAGAGCCGCCGCCCCGTTTTGCCGAGCACACCGATGCGGTGCTCACCGCGCACGGTTTCAGTGAGGACGAGATCCGGGCGCTCGAGGCGGAAGGGGTGCTGGTGCGCGCCCGCCGCCGGGTCTGAGAGCCCGCTGTCGGGAAGAGGCGCCCCCTGACGGGGGCTCTCCGAATTCACGGAAGGCGAAAACAAAGGCGAAAAGAAAAGAGCGGGAGGGAGCCCCTCCCGCTTGGTCTTTTGGCAGATAAACCCCGCTCGCGGATCAACCGCAGGGGTGGATAGTTCAGGGGTGGATATAGGCGTAGCCCATGCCCTGGAGGCGGGCGAGTTCGGCCACGCCGCTCGGGATGAGGTCGCTCTCCTTCACCCCGTAGAGGGTGTGCCAGTCGATGTTACGCTCGCGCAGCGTGTTGCTGCAGATGAGGAACTTCACCCCCTCGGCCTTGAGCGCATCGATACGGTGGGCGAGGTCGGGGTCCTTGTTGGCCATCTGGAAGAGGATGAGCCCGTCGCCGTGATTGACCACGCGGATCTCGACGTGGTCCTTGCCCACCGCATCGATGTGGTTCTTCACGTTGGTGAGCAGTTTGCGGAAATAGGCGGCGTTGTCGGGATAGCCGCCGTCATTGTGATAGACGACCTTCTGGTCCTTGTAGTAGCCGGGCGGCGGCGTCATCTGCGCCTTGGCCGAGGTGATGCCGAGCATCAGGGCTGCCAGGACGAAGAGCGATCCGAAAAAAGAACGCAAGACTTGGTCCTCCTCTGGGTTGTGACTCTGGACTGTGACTGGCGCCCAGTGTCACGGTTTTTTCTCATCTTTCCAATAGAAGTTGCTGGGGTGAATAATCAATCAAATTGATCGGATCACGTCTCGCCGCGCCGTTTCCGATCATCAGGCGGCTTCGGTCAGTGGAAGAAGAGGTGAGGCACACTCCGCCAGAGTAGGTAGAAGGCGACGGCAAGCACGACGGCGGCGAAGACCCGCTGCAGCGCACCACGCCGGCGCGAGAGGTTCCGGGCAAGCGCGAGGCCAAGCAGGCCGCCCCCGATCCCGCCCAGGATGAACTCGCCGGCTACCGACCAGATGACGAGGCCGGAGAGCGCGTAATTGATCGCCGCGGTGAGGCCGAAGGCGCCGACCGAGAGGAGCGAGGTGCCGATCGCCTCGATCATCGAGAGGTCGCTCGCCGCGCGCAGTCCCGGCACGATGAGAAACCCGCCGCCGATCCCGAAGAACCCGGCGAGCACCCCGACGGCAAGACCGAAGCCCACGAGGCGGAGCGGTGAAAAGCCGCGCGGGGCGTCCCCTCCGCCGCTGCCGCGGGCTGAGGGGCGGAGCATCTGGATCGCGACCACGATCATCAGGATGGCGAACAAGAAGAGGAGGCGCTGACCCTCCACCGCCTTGCCGAGGCTCGAGCCCAGCGCCGCCCCGATCACCCCGGCCACGGCGAAGAGGCTTCCCTCTTTCCAGCGCACGTTGCCGGCGCGGGCGTGGCTCAGGAGATTGATGAAGGCGTTGAGGGCGACGGCGAGGGCGCTGGTGCCGATCGCGGCATGGGGCGGCAGACCGACCACGGCGAGCAGGAGGGGGGTGGCGAGGATCGAGCCGCCGCCTCCGATCAGTCCGAGCACGAAACCGACGGCGCCTCCGCAGAGGACGGCAAGTGCGGCCTCGAGGCCCATCGGCGCGCCGCTTCAGCGCTGCGGGATGAGGTGCGGCAGGTGCCGCCGGACCGCCTCACGGACGTCGTAGCCATGCCGCTCGGCGGCGGCGCAGGCTTCCTCGAAGCTCATGCGGCCAGAGGCGACCTGGGCGATCGCCCAGAGCAGGGTCGAGCGCCCGCCCGAGCGGCAATGGGCGAGGATGTGCCCGTCGCTTTTTTCGAGGATCTCGTTGAACTTGGCGAGCGCTTCGGGAGTGATGAAGGCGCCGCGCACCGGGATGTGATGGTAGTCGATGCCGCAGGCCTCGGCGATGCGGCGCGCTTCCTCGGCGGTGAGCTGTCCCGGCTCCTCGTGGTCGGGCCGGTTGTTGACGATCACCTTCACGCCCGCTTCGGCGAGTTTGGGGATGTCCTCGGCGCGGATCTGCCCTGCCACGCTCACCCGGGAATCGATCTTTTTCACCTCTCACCCTCCCTCACCGTGGCCGACGCGCCCGAGGCCATCCACACCGCTCACCGCTCAAACATGAAATCTTTGGCATATATCTCTCAACACTCTGCCCTCTGGCAAGGGTGAAAACAAGACCCCGTTCCCCGGCGCGCTACAGCCCCTGGTCCGACGCTGCCGGGCTCCTTCGCACGGGATCGTGAGCACAGGATTGTGACCCGTCACACCGTCCCTTCGCCCCGCACCCCGCTTGCCGTGGACGCCCATCCGGCCAATTAAGGAAAGCGCCAGGAGAAGGCCATACGGAGAGAAGCTCATGTCGGGAACCGTTACCGGGGTGAATGGCAACAATCTCGTCATTCCCTACGACAATCAGGGGGACTCGGTCGTCATCCCCTTCCCCAGCAACAATTCGGCAGAATACGTGCTCGCCACCTTCGTCCAGCCGATCGAAAGCTACGCCCCGGGCATTCAGCAATCCGATTACATCACCTCGCCGTCGCAGATCGCGCTCGGCCTTCCCAACCCTTCGGCGCCGACCGCGCTTTTCCTCGCCTTCAACCAAAGCGCCCAGTCCACTCTCGATCTTACCAACCAGGACGTCTATGCGGTGGTCAACGCGAGCACCGTCCCGGTGACCATCGACGACGCCGACCCCTCGCTGCAGTGGATCGTGAGCTCGATCTACGGCACGACGCTCGACATCTCCGCCCCCAATGGGGCGGCGGCTTTCGCCGGGGGCAGCAACTGGGTGCAGCTCGGCACGAGCGGGATCGAGAACTGGTACCTCGATTTCGAGGGCGGCGTGAACACCATCGTCGGCGGCGATGGCAACACGACGATCACCGGAAGCCCCACCTCTGACCTGATGTTCTTGGGCTCCGGCGATACCACGGTTTATTCAGAAGGGGCCGATACCATCGTCGGCACCACGGGGGCGGAGACCATCCAGGCGATCGGCCCGGCGCTCGCCTTCGGCGGCTCGGGCTCGATGACCTTTTTCGATTCCTCCCTCTCCGACCCGTCGCTCCCCGGCGGCACCGCCACCGTGGTGGGCGGGACGGGCCAGCTCAGCGCCTATGGCGGCATCGGCCAGCTCACTGCCTTTTCCGGAACTTCCAGCAACGAGCTTTTCATCGGCGGCTCGGCGGGGAACAACATCCTGGTCGCCCAAAGCACCGCCGATACCGTCTATGGCGGCGGCAATTTCAACATCGAGGTGGTGGGGCCGGGCGGCAATGCCGACACCCTGATCGGCGGGGCGAGCGGCACCACCTACATGTTCGGGGCGGCGACCAACGCGACGGGTAACGTCTATGGCGGGCCGCTCAACTCCTCGAACGCGGTGGACTGGGTGATCCCGGTTGCGGGCAGCAACACGATCTTTGGCGGCAATGCGGGGTCAGATACGAGTTATATCTTCACGGGTGCGGCCAATGACACGGTTTTCGGCAGCAACGGTGTGATGTACGTCCAGCAGGGAACCGGCACCAATACCGTCTATCAGGGCAACGGCTATGCCCTCTTCGGATTTGACAACGGCTATTCCGGGGGCACGCTCGACATCTATGATTTCAACCCGGCCAATGCCGGGTTCGTCCTCACCAATTACCCGGCCAACGCGGAGTCCGAAGTGCTGGCGAGTGC
>KN174071.1:8304-8475 GCA_000759655.1 Acidicaldus organivorans
GACCGTCGCCGGCGGATCGACGAGCTTTACCCTCCCCGACAACACCCATGTGGTGCTCGAAAACTACACGGGCGGGCTGCACCCGAGCAATTTCGTCTGAACACTGGGACGGGGGGAAGGGCGAAGCTTGGGGGCGGGCCGCGCGGCCCGAGCCTCGCCCTACTCGAGCCC
>KN174071.1:8595-11152 GCA_000759655.1 Acidicaldus organivorans
TGCCCTACGCGTTCGAGGCGGTGTTTCCCGAGGCGGGCTCGAAGGAGAGCGCGAGCCCGTTGATGCAGTAACGCAAGCCGGTGGGCGGCGGGCCGTCGTCGAAGACATGGCCGAGATGGCCGCCGCAGCGGGCGCAATGCACCTCGGTGCGGCGCATGAAGAAGCGGCGGTCCTCGCTCATCCCGAGCGCGTCTTCGGCGATTGGCGCGTAGAAACTCGGCCAGCCGCTGCCGCTCTCATATTTGGCCGTCGAAGAAAAAAGCGGCGCCCCGCAGCCCGCGCAACGATAGAGACCTGCGCGCTTTTCGAAATTGAGCGGGCTCGAGCCCGGCGGTTCGGTGGCATGGCGGCGGAGCACGGCGAAGACGGTGGAGGGAAGCCGCGCCCGCCACTCCGCCTCGCTTTGCGGCAGGTCCTGCGGTTTCGATTTCGTTTCCTCACCCATCGTCCATCCCTCGATACCGTTTCGGGTCGTATGGAGGTTTCCGTTCCTTACCTTTTCCCCGTCTCCCCGATGTGGGGATCGAGGAGCGGCAGGCAAGCCGCGGCCAGCGCCTCGAACGCCCGGGCGCGGTGGCTGATCGCGTGTTTGCGCGCAGGCTCCATCTCGCCGAACGTCTCATCCGCCCCGAGCGGGACGAACATCGGATCATAGCCGAAGCCGCGCTCCCCACGTGGCGGCCAGACCGCGTGGCCCTCGACGCGGCCGAAGAAACTCGCCGTCTCGCCATCGGGCCAGGCGAGCGACAGCGCGCAGCTGAACCAGGCGCGGCGGTCGGGATGATCGCCGAGCGCCTCGGCCACCCTGCGCATGGCGAGCGCGAAATCCTTCGCCGGCCCGCCCCAGCGCGCCGAATAGAGGCCAGGCGCCCCCCCGAGCGCGGCGAGCGAAAACCCCGAATCATCGGCAAGCGCCGCTTCTCCGCCCGCGCGTGCCGCGACGAGCGCCTTGAGCCGGGCATTGCCGACGAAGTCCTCGGCGGTCTCCTCGGGCTCAGGGAGGCCGAGCTCTCCCGCCGAGACGGGATCGAGCCGGTAGGGGGCGAGGAGTTCGACGATTTCGCGGAACTTGCCGCGATTGTGGGTGGCGATGATCACCCGCGTCCCCGGCTCGAGCCTGCGCGCCATCAGGCTTTCTCCAACGCTTCGAGCTGCTTGCGGAAGAGCTCCGTCGTTCCCTTGCGGGCCAGTTCGAGCAGACCGGCGAGCTCTGCCTCGCTGAACGGGCGCCCCTCCGCGGTGGCCTGCACTTCGACCAAGCCCCCCTGATCGGTGAGGACGAAATTGGCATCGGTCTCGGCGGTCGAGTCCTCGTCATAGTCGAGATCGAGGACCATCTCGCCGCCGAGGATCCCGCAGGAGACCGCCGCGACCTGGCCGCGGAGCGGCGAGGCCTTGATCACGTTGAGCCGGTGGAGGGTGCGGCAGGCGAGCGCGAGCGCCACCCAGCCGCCGGTGATTGCCGCGCAGCGCGTGCCGCCATCGGCGTTGAGCACGTCGCAATCGAGCGTGATGGTGATCTCGCCGAGCGCCTTGCGGTCGGTCACCGCGCGCAGAGCCCGGCCGATCAGGCGTTGGATCTCCTGGGTGCGGCCCGACTGGCGGCCCTTCGCCGCTTCGCGCTCGGAGCGTTTGTGGGTGGCGCGCGGCAGCATTCCGTATTCGGCGGTGACCCAGCCCTCGCCCGAGCCGCGCAGGAAGGGCGGCACCTTGCCTTCCACGCTCGCCGCGACCAGCACCTCGGTTCCCCCCACCCGGATCAGGCAGGAGCCCTCGGCGTGGCGGGCGAAGCCTGGCTCGATGGTGATGGGGCGGAGTTCATCGGGCTTGCGGCCGGAGGGGCGCATGGGGGCTCTCTCCTCGAAAACTGGAGCGACGTGGAGGGTGGGGTCTCGGCTCCCGCTATACAGGCCCCCGGATACGGAGGCAAAGCCCGCGGGACCCCATACCCATTTCGGCCCAGACCCTCTCTTGCTCACCTCTCTCTTGCCCCCTCTCTCTTGCCAAGCCCGGCAAAGACAGCCACGCTCATCATCAGCGACGTTCCTTCCCGAGGCCCTGCCTCCCCACAACGAGAGGAGATGCGCCGATGACGCCCCCTTTCGACGACACCCATCTCGCGTTTGAGAAATTCGGGGTGGGCCAGCCCGTGCCGCGGCTGGAAGATCCCAAATTGCTGCGCGGCGAAGGGCGCTACAGCGATGATCTCCACCTGCCGGGAACGCTCACCGCGGTCTTCCTGCGCAGCCCCGAAGCGCATGGCGTGCTGCGCCATCTCGACGTGGCGGCGGCGCGCGCCCTTCCCGGTGTCGCCCTCGTCCTCACCGCCGCCGAGATGAACGCGGCCGGGATCACCCACGTGCCGCAAGGGGTGCAGATGAGCGGGCCGGGCGAGGCCAAACCCGCCGTGCCGCGCTATCCGCCGCTCGCCGAGGGCAAGGTGTTCTATGTCGGCCAGCCCATCGCCTGCATCATCGCCGAGAACAGGGCGGCGGCGAAGGATGCGCTCGAGGCGGTCGGGCTCGAGATCGAGCCCCTTCCCGCCCTCACCACCCCC
>JPYW01001269.1 GCA_000759655.1 Acidicaldus organivorans
CCCCCGCCCTTCCTGCCGCTTTGCCCCCGGTGCCCTCATCTCATCCCGCATCTCATCTCGCATCTCATGGAGAGCCCGATGCCTGAGACGATCCCCAAGGCGGTTCCCGATACGCCCCCCGGGCCGATCGGCGAGCCGATCCCCGAGACGGTCGGCGCCTCTCTCGCCGCGCTCGGCATCTCCCGCCGCGCCCTCCTCAAATATGCCACGCGCCTTGCCACCCTCATGGCGCTGGAGCCGCTCGCCGCGCCGGCGATGGCCGAGGCGCTCGCCAGGGCGAAACGTCAGTCGGTGATCTGGCTTTCATTCCAGGAATGCACAGGCTGCACCGAATCCCTCACCCGTTCGTTCAGCCCCACCCTCGAGGACATGATCTTCAATCTCATCTCGCTCGACTATCACGAGACGCTGATGGCCGTCTCGGGTGCGGCCGCCGAAGCGGCGCGGCTGAGCGCGATGGAGGCGAACCGGGGCCAATACATTGTCGTCGTCGATGGCTCGGTCTCGACCCGCGACGGCGGGGTCTATTCGGCGGGCGCCGGCAAGACCCATCTCGACATCCTGCGCGAGACGGTGAGCGGGGCCCGCGCGGTGATCGCGGTGGGCACCTGCGCCTCCTTCGGCGGCATCCCGCGGGCACGGCCCGACCCCACCGGCGCGGCGGCGGTCGCGGAGATCGTCACCACGAAGCCGGTGGTCAACATCCCCGGCTGTCCGCCCATTCCGGAGGCGATGGCGGGCACCATCGCCTATCTCATCACCTTCGGCAAACTGCCCCCGCTCGACGACAAGAACCGCCCCTTGTCCTTCTTCGGCGATACGATCCACGACCGGTGCTACCGCCGCCCCTTCTACGACCGCGGCCTCTTCGCCAAATCCTTCGACGATGAGGGGGCGCGCAACGGCTGGTGTCTCTACGAACTCGGCTGCAAGGGGCCGGTGACCTACAACGCCTGCGCCACCGTGAAATGGAATGGCGGCCTCTCCTTCCCGATCCAGTCCGGACATGGCTGCCTCGGCTGCTCCGAGCCCGGTTTCTGGGACAGGGGCGGTTTCTATACCCCGCTTCCCGCCCGCACCTTCGAAGGCGGCGCCGTGCCCGC
>KN174072.1:0-948 GCA_000759655.1 Acidicaldus organivorans
GGAGCGGCTGCGCGCCCTCTATCCGCGCACGCCGCTCACCGCCCGTCTCACCGACTTCGTGCTGCGGCGGGAATAGCGCTCCCTACGCCGCGCAGCGCCTCGGCCTCGATCGGGCGCTGGATGATGACGAGATAGGCGATTGCCGAAAAGAGCCCGATCGCGGCGCCGAGCAGGAGGGCGGGGATGAAGGAGCCGCTCGCCTCGACGATGAAGCCGGTGACGGTGGGGGCGAGCGCGCCGCCGATGTATCCCCCGAAATTCTGGATGGCGCCGATCGAGGCGGTGTAGTTGGAAGGCGCAGCGACCGAGGCCATTGCCCAGCAACTGCTCGAGGTCGAGTAACCGAGAAAGACCGCCGCCGAAATGAAGGCGATCGCCCAGGCGTTGCTTGGCACATAGGCGGCGAGCACGGTGAAGGCGGCCATGCCGGTGAGCGCCGCCGCCATCGGGTATTTTCGGCTCGCGATCGGATCGAAGCCCGCCCGCATGAAGAGATCGACCACCCAGCCGCCGAAAATGCCGCCCGCCACCCCGGCAGCGGAGGGAATGGCCGCCGCCCAGCCGGTCTTGGCGATCGACATGTGGCGCTCGATTTCGAGATAGCCGGGAAGCCAGGCGGTATAGACCCAGGTGAGATAGATCGTCCCGAAATAGCCGGCGATCATTCCCCAGGTGATGCGGAAGCGGAACAGGCGGAGCCATTCGCGGAATTCGGTGGGAAGCCGGGGCTCGGGCGTCGTGCCCTCTTCCAGATAGGCGCGTTCTTCGGGGCTGAGCGCCATCGTTTCGACATCGCGATAGACGAGATACCAGGCGAGGGCGACGAGGAGGCCCGCGATCCCCATGATCGCGAACATCCAGCGCCAGCCGAAGGCGAGCATGAGGAAGGTGAGCAAGGGCGCGCCGATCGCATTGCCGAGGGTGGAGGCGCAGTTGAAGATGCCGGTG
>KN174072.1:988-2769 GCA_000759655.1 Acidicaldus organivorans
GAGCCCACCGAGCGCCTGCGCCCCGGACCAGAGGGCAAGCCCGAGGGCGAGCAGCTTGCGGGGGCCGACGCGATCGACCAGGGCGCCGGCGGGGAGCTGGGCGAAGGCATAGGCCCAGAGGAAGGCGGAGAGCAAAAGCCCCATGTCGCGCAGCGAAAGCCCGAGATCGTGACGGACGAGGGGGTTGGCGATGGCGAGGGTGGCGCGGTCGATGTAGTTCACCACCCCGCTGATCACGAGCAGGGTGAGGGCGGCGGTCTGCATGAAGCGGATGCGGCGGGGCGCGGTCATGGGCGTTTCCTCACGGTTTCGGGACCGGTTGGGAGAAGCTTGACCGTTTCGCCGCTCGAAATCCAGCCCCTCTTTTCGCGGGGTGCGAAAGAGGGAGCGAGGCGGGGCGTCTTAAAAGGGAAGGACGCGGAGAAGCGCGTAGCCGCCGAAGAGCGCGAGCAGGAAGAGCGAAAGGGCGAGCCTGCTGCGGCGGACGAAGAGCGCCCAGGCGCGCGGGCCGAAGCGGGCGGAAAGATGGGCGAGCAGGAAGAAGCGCGCGCCGCGGGTGAGGAGGGCGGCGGCGACGAAGAGGGGGAAATCGAAGCGCGCGGCGCCGGAGGCGAGGGTGACGAGCTTGAAGGGGATCGGGGTGAAGCCCTTGATCAGGATGATGGCAAGTCCCCATTGGGCGTAAGCCCCCTGGAAACGGGCGAAAGCCCCTTCGAGGTGGTAGAGGACGATCAGCGGCCAGGCGAGGCGGTCGAACAGCCAGTAGCCGATGAGATAGCCCGCGATCCCGCCGAGCACGCTCGCAAGCGTGGTGAGAAGGGCAAGCCGGCTGGCCTCGCGGGGGCGCGCCATCGCCATCGGGGCGAGCAGCACGTCGGGCGGGAGGGGAAAGACGCTTGCCTCGCTGAAGGAGACGAGGCCGAGCCAGAGGGGCGCGCGTGGCGAGGCGGCGAGGGCGAGCAGGCGGTCAGCGAGGCGGGACATCGCTCAAGGCTTGGCATGACGCGCTCTTCCCGGCAAGCCCCGCACCTTGAGGCGCCCCGGTTGGTCCCCCCCCCAAAGCGCCCGGCGAAGGCGTGCTCTTGGCGAAGGGGCCGGCGCCCCGCTAAGCTTGGGACTCGCTTTTGGCATTCCATCTCACCGGGGCCCGATCCGACTGGCCCCGTTCGCTGCCCGCGATGAGGGAGGCATCATGGCTCTGCACCGATCCGTCTTCCGTTCATCCCTTCTGTTCGGGGCCTGCGCTGCGGCCCTGCTTTGTCTTGCCAGCGGCGATGGGCGCGCCCAGGGCTCGGATGAGCCGCCCCATGCCTGGCTGTTCGGCGCCTGGATCGGGGGGATGTTCCCGCCGCCCTCCGAGGTGACCGCCAAGACCTGCCTCGCCCAGCCCACGGTCATCTTCACCCGTGACGTGGTGCTGCGCGCCGTGCTCACCGATACCACCTACGCCCAGCGGCAGGTGGCGACGGTGCGCGCCACCGCGCATGGCTTCGAGTTCCGTTTCGAAGCCCCGCTCACCCCGGCGAGCACCGGGGGCGGGCTGCTCGGGCTCGGCGGCGCCGAGCCGCAGGGGCCGCAGACGGTGGGTTTCGGCTGCGAGAGCCCCGACGTGCTCCATGTGGAACGGCGCGGCGAGAACGAGATCGCTTTTCCGGGCTGCGAGGATTTCCCCAACCCGCTGGTGCGTTGCCCCTCCTCGTAAGCCCTCCCCGTGAGCCCGCGTCGTGAGCGCCCCTTCGTGAGCCGGATCGCCCTCATCCACGCCCTTCCCCAGTCGATCG
>KN174072.1:2783-3681 GCA_000759655.1 Acidicaldus organivorans
TCGCCACCTTCGCTCCCACACTCGAGACCATGCCTGCCGAGTTCGAGGCCACCGCGCCAGGGCTTCCGGTGATCCCGCGCCTCGTCGCGGGGGCGCTCGAGGCCCTCGCCGGAGGGGATGCGGCACGGCATGACGCCTTGATCGCCGAGGCGGCGCGTGCGCTCGCCCCGCAGGTCGCGGTGATCGCGCTCGCCCAGTTCAGCGCGGCGCGGGCGGCCCCTGCTGCTGCGGCGGCGAGCGGGCGGGAGATATTCACCACGCCCGAGGCGGCGGTGAAAAAGCTCAGGCAAATGATCGAGGGGTAGAGCGCGCCCCCCGGGCCGCCGGGAGAGGAAAAAGGAAAAAAACGGGAGGGAACGATGATCTTCGCTGAAATGACGCTCGAGGAGCGGGATGTGGGGCCGGGACGGCTTCGCGTGCGCCACGGCGGCAAGGGCCCGCCTCTCCTGTTGCTGCATGGCAACCCCCAGACCCACTGGATGTGGGAGCACGTCGCGCCCCCGCTTGCCCAGCGCTTTCATGTGATCTGCCCCGACCTCCGCGGCTATGGCGGAAGCTTCAAGCCGCCCGCCACAAGCGATCACGCGCCTTACGCCAAACGCGCCATGGCCGCCGACATGATCGCCCTCATGGCCGGGTTCGGCTATGAGCGTTTCCGCCTGGTGGGGCATGACCGCGGGGCGCGGGTGGCGCATCGCCTCGCCCTCGATCAAGCAGAGGCGGTGGAGAAACTCGCCCTCCTCGACATCATCCCCACCCTCGAGCATTTCGAGCGCACTGACATGCGCTTTGCGCTCGCCTATTACCATTGGTTCTGGTTCGCCCAGCCCCATCCGTTTCCCGAGAACCTGATCACCGCCGCCCCCGAGACCTGGTTCTATGCCCATGTCGGGCGCGG
>KN174072.1:3744-3945 GCA_000759655.1 Acidicaldus organivorans
CGGCGAGAAGATCCGTGCGCCCCTCCTCGTGCTGTGGGGGGCGCGCAACATCCTCGACCGCCTCTACGACGTGCTCGCCATCTGGCGCGCCTATGCGGCGGGGCCGGTGGAGGGGCGGGCGCTTCCCTGCGGCCATTACCTGCCGGAAGAGGCGCCCGCCGAAGTTCTCACCGCCCTCGACGCGTTTTTATGACGGGGGGC
>KN174072.1:3992-4143 GCA_000759655.1 Acidicaldus organivorans
ATCCGTATCCGTCTCCAGACGCCGCCCCGCCGGCGTGATGCGCCCGAGCAGCCCCCCCACATTGGGATAGAGATAGAACGCGCCCTGGGGGCGGTGACAGGTGAGGCCCGGCGCGGCGGCGAGACGGTCGAGGAGGAGGTCGCGGCGGCGG
>KN174072.1:4223-4507 GCA_000759655.1 Acidicaldus organivorans
GGACATGGCGGTGCCCGTCATAGGTGAGCTCGCCATAGATGTCATCGCACAGCACCCAGAGATCAGGATGGCGGCGGAGCACCGCGGCGAGCGCCGCCCAATCCTCCGCCGTCATCACCGCCCCGCTCGGATTGTTGGGGAAGTTGAGGAGGAGGAGGCGGGTGCGGGGGGTGAGGGCGGCGGCAAGCGCCTCGGGGTCGAGGCGGAATCCCTTCTCTTCGGGGCAGGGGACGGTGATCACCCGCCCCCCGGCGAGTTCGACCATCAGCGAATAGGAGGCCCAG
>KN174072.1:4593-5978 GCA_000759655.1 Acidicaldus organivorans
TAGGGGGTGGGGATTACCACCTCGTCGCCGGGCGCTACCGTCGCCATGATGGCGTTGAAGATCACCTGCTTGCCGCCATTGGCGATCATCACCTCCTCCAGCCCGTAATCGAGGCCGAAGTCACGGCGGTATTTGCGCCGCACCGCCTCGCGCAGGGCGGGCGTGCCCGCCTGGGGAGGATATTTGGTCTCCCCGCGCCGTGCCGCCTCGCAGGCGGCGGCGATGGCGTGCTCCGGGGTGGGAAAGTCGGGCTCGCCGATGGAAAGCGTGATTACGTCTGCCCCTGCCGCCCGCAGGGCGCGCGCCCGCTCGGTCATCGCCACCGTCGCCGCAGGCGGGGTGCGGGCCAGGCGAGGGGCGAGCGGCGGCATGTCAGGAAAGGCCGCGGCAGAAGCGCTGGATGCGGAGGCAGGCCTCGCGCAGCGCCTCGGTCGAAGTCGCGTAGCTGATGCGCATGTAGCCGGGCGCCATGAACGCCGCGCCATGCACGGCCGCCACCCCTTCCTCTTCGAGGAGGGCGGTGACGAAATCCTCGTCGGTGAGGAGCTTCCGTCCGCCGGGGCTGGTCTTGCCGAGGCACCCCTCGATCGAGGGGAAGACGTAGAACGCCCCCTCCGGCTTGTGGCAGCGGATGCCGGGCGCCTCGTTCAGCATGGCGACCACCATGTCACGGCGCTGCTCATAGACGCACACCATCTCGGCGATCGAGTCCTCGGGGCCTTGGAGGGCGGCGAGTGCTGCCGCCTGGCTCACCGAGGAGGGGTTGGAGGTGGATTGGCTCTGCAGCGTGTCCATCGCCTTGATGAGCTCGCGCGGCGCCCCTGCATAGCCGATGCGCCAGCCGGTCATCGCATAGGCCTTGGACACGCCGTTCATCGTCACCGTGCGCGCCTTGAGCCGGGGCTCGACCTGGGCGAGGGTGGCGGGGCGGAAGCCGCCATAGACCAGTTTCTCGTAGATGTCGTCGGTGAAGACCCAGACATGGGGATGGCGCAGCAGGACGTCGGCGATGGGCCTGAGTTCCTCGGCGGAATAGGCCGCGCCGGTCGGGTTGCAGGGCGAGTTGAGGATGAACCACTTGGTGCGCGGGGTGATCGCCGCCTCCAGATCCTCGGCGCGGAGCTTGAAGCCGTTGTTCTGGCTGCAGGAGACCAGCACTGGCTTGCCTTCGGCGAGTGCGACGATGTCCGGATAGCTCACCCAGCAGGGGCTTGGGATGATCACCTCATCGCCCGCATCCAGCGTGGCGAGCATGGCGTTGAAGATCACCTGCTTGCCGCCGGTGGAGACGATGCTCTCCTCGGGCTTGTAGTCGAGGCCCGAGTCGCGGCGGAACTTTTCCGCAGCCGCCCGGCGCAGCGCCGGGGTCCCGGCGACGTCGGTGT
>KN174072.1:6400-9028 GCA_000759655.1 Acidicaldus organivorans
GAGCGCGCGGGCCTTGGTGGAGATGGCGATGGTCTGGCTCGGGCTGATGCGGGAGAGGCGCTGGGCGAGGAGGGACATGGGAGGATCCGTCACGCTGAAGGGGAAGAAACGGCGCCGAACCTAGCCCTCCCGCCCTTGGCGGGCAAGCGCCTCGCGGGCGGCGTTGGCGAGCCGGTCCACCCGCTCGTTCTCCGCCGTCCCGGCATGTCCCTTGATCCAGCGCCATTCGATCTGATGCGGGGCGGCGGCGGCGAGGAGGCGCTCCCAGAGCTCCTGATTGGCGACTTTTTCCCCCGCGGCGGTGCGCCAGCCGCGGCGCTGCCAGGCGGGGAGCCACTCGGTGATGCCCTTTTTGAGGTATTCGCTGTCGGTATGAAGCCGCACCCGCGAGGGGCGCTTGAGCGCCTCGAGGGCGGCGCAGGCGGCGGTGAGCTCCATCCGGTTGTTGGTGCTTTCTGCCTCCGCCCCCGAGATCTCGCGCTCATGGCCGCGGTAGCGGAGCAGCGCCGCCCAGCCGCCGGGGCCGGGATTGGGACGGCAGCTCCCATCGGTCCAGATCTCGACCAGATCGGAGGACGCGGCGGGCGGGGAGATTGGTGCGGCGCGGCTCAAAATCCGTAGGCTCCGGGGCCCGCGGCGGCGAGGTGAAAGCGGAGCCGGCGGACATATTCGAGCGGGTCCTTGCGGGTGACGAGCGCGCCTTCCGGCGTGTGTACCCAGTCATAGAGCCGGGTGAGGGCGAAGCGGAGCGCGGCACCGGCGGCGAGCACCGGCAGGGCCTGCCATTCCGCCGGGGTGAGCGGGCGGATGCGGTCATAGGCGGCGATGAGGGCGCGGGCGCGGGTGACGTTGAAGCTTCCGTCCGTCTCGAAGCACCAGGCGTTGAGACAGACGGCGAGATCGTAGGCGAGGAGGTCGGTTGCGGCGAAGTAGAAGTCGATCAGCCCCGAGATGCGCCCCTCCAGGAAGAAGACGTTGTCGGGGAAGAGATCGGCATGGATGTGCCCGCGCGGCAGATCGTGCGGCCAGCGCGGCAGGATGGCCGAAAGCGCCGCTTCGAGTTCGGCGCCGAGCCCGGGGCGGACGTCATCGGCATGCGCCCTCGAGGCCTCGAGCAGGCCGGGCCAGCTCGCCGGTCCCAGCGCGTTGCGCCGCTCGGGGGCGAAATCCGCCCCGGCGCGGCGCATGCGGGCGAACGCCTCGCCGAGCGGCGCAACGCGCGGGGACCGGCGAGCTGGCCCGGCCTGCTCGCCGGTCCCAGCGCGTTGCGCCGCTCGGGGGCGAAATCCGCCCCGGCGCGGTGCATGCGGGCGAGCGCCTCGCCGAGCGGGGCGCAGTGGGCAAGCGTGACCCGCCGCGGCCAGACGCCGGGAAGGAACGTGGTGATGGCCGCGGGTTTGCCGGCGAGCCTGCGCAGCGCCGCCCCGTCGCGCCCGCGCACCGGGAGCGGGCAGGGGATGCCGCGTGCGGCGAGGTGCTCCATCAGGGCGAGGAACCAGGGGAGGTCGGCCGGATCGACCCGTTTCTCGTAGAGGGTGAGGATGAAGTCGCCTAAAGTTGTTTTCAGCGCGTAGTTGGAGTTTTCCACCCCCTCGGCGATGCCGCGATAGGCGACGAGCTCGCCGAGCTCGTATTCGGCGAGGAAGGCGCGGAGCGCGTCGTCGGCGACTTCGGTATAGACGGCCATCGGGGCGGTTTTGACCGGTTGGGGGGCGTTTTACAACCCCGCCCCTCTATTCCCGTCTGGCTTTTCCTTCCGGCTTTTCCCGCCCGGATCTCGGCCTGGCGCTCGGCGGGTTTTCTCCCGCGGGGGGGTGCGTCCCGCAGCCCTGCCCCACCGCGCGGTCATGACCCCCCGCCTTGATCGATGAGGGGAATTGAGCCATAGAGGAAGGGTCCGCACCGCTCCCTGCGGGAGAGAGCAGGTATCTGCCGCCGAAGGCGCAACCGGCCCCCGGAAACGCTCAGGCAAAAGGACCGCAGCGGAGGACGGATCTCTGGAAAGCCGCCCCTCACGGGGCGCACCGACGGGGTAAGGGCCGCGCGCCCAATCTCTCAGGTTCCGCGACAGAGGGGGGTCTCAGCCGCCGAGGCGGCCCAACGCGGAGCCCTGGGATGACCGAGAGCCTGAGCACAGACCCGACGCCCACCCCGCTTGCGGCGTTTCATCGCGCCCGCGGGGCGACGATGGCAGGCTTCGCGGGCTATCTCCTGCCGATGACCTACCCCACCGGCGCGCTCGCCGAACACCGCGCCTGCCGCGAGCGGGCGGCGCTGTTCGACGTCTCGCACATGGGCCAGGTCGAAGTGGCGGGACCCGGCGCCGCCGCCGCTCTCGAGCGCCTCATCCCCGCCGATCTCAAGGGGCTTGCTTTGGGGCGGATGCGCTATGCGGTGCTCACCACCGAGGCGGGGGGCATCCTCGATGACCTGATGATCACCCGGCTCGATGCCGAGCGCTTTTTTCTTGTCATCAACGCGGCGCGGCGCGAGGCCGATCTCGCCCATCTCCGCCGCCATCTGCCGCAAGCGCTCGCCCCGCGCCCGCTCCAAGGGCGGGCCCTGATCGCCCTACAAGGGCCCGAGGCGGCCGCGATCCTCGCCCCGCTCGCCCCGGCGTCGGTCGTC
>KN174072.1:9130-11784 GCA_000759655.1 Acidicaldus organivorans
CTTCCCTATCTCGGCCTTACCGAGACCGAACTCCTCGGGGTAACGGTGCGCATCAGCCGCTCGGGCTATACCGGGGAGGACGGGTTCGAGATCTCCGCTCCAGCCGAAGCCGCCCCTAGGATCGCCGAGGCGCTCGCCGCAGCGGGCGCGGTGCCCGCCGGGTTGGCTGCGCGCGATTCGCTCCGCCTCGAGGCCGGGCTTTGTCTCTACGGCCAGGACATCGACGAGACGACGAGCCCGATCGAGGCGGGGCTTGCCTGGACCATTCCCAAGAGACGGCGCGAGGCCGGGGATTTCCTCGGCGCCTTGCGCATCCTCGACGAACTCGCCCATGGCCCGAAGCGGCGGCGCATCGGGCTCAAGCTCGAAGGCCGCCAGCCCGCCCGTGCCCAAAGCCCGGTCTTCGACGAAAACGGGGGGGAGGTGGGCCGCGTCACCTCGGGCGGGTTCAGCCCCACCCTCGGCGTGGCGATCGCCATGGCGCTCGTCTCCGCCCCTGCCGCTTCCGCCGAAACCTTTGCCTTGGGCGTGCGCGACCGGCGTCTTCCCGCCCGCGCCACAGCACTTCCTTTCGTTCCCCACCGCACATTGCGACGAGGCCCAGCATGACCGCGACCAGCATGACCGCGACCCGTTATACCAAGGACCACGAATGGATCCGCCCGGAGGCGGAGGAGGGCGTCTTCCGCATCGGCATCACTGCCCATGCCGCGAAATCGCTCGGCGATCTGGTCTATGTCGAACTCCCCGAGCCCGGCCGGAAGGTGACGGCAGGCGAGGCCTGCGCCGTGGTGGAAAGCGTCAAGGCAGCCGCCGACGTCTATGCCCCGATCGCGGGCGAGGTGCGCGCGGTGAACGGCGCGGTGGCGACCGATCCCGCCCTGGTCAACCGCGACCCCGAGGGCGAGGGGTGGTTCTTCACCCTGCGCGCCGACGATCCGAAGGCATTCGAGGCGCTCCTCGACGAGGCAGCCTACCGGGCCTTCCTCGAAACCCTCTGAGCCCCATCCCCTTCCCCCCTGTCGAGGAGAGCGACGATGACCGCCTCCCTTCCCGCCCTCATTCCCTTCGCCGCCCGCCATATCGGCCCGCGTCCGGCGGATGTGGCGGAGATGCTCGCCCGGATCGGGGTGAGCTCGCTCGATGAGCTGATCGCCCGCACCCTTCCCGAGGCGATCCGCACCGCCCCCCCTGCCGGTTTGCCCGAGGCGGCGAGCGAGGCCGAGGTGCTCACCGAACTCTCCCGCCTCGCCGCCGCGAACGGCACGCGCAAGCCGCTGATCGGCCAGGGCTATCACGGCACCTTCATGCCGCCCGTCATCCAGCGCAACGTGCTGGAAAACCCGGCCTTTTATACCGCCTACACCCCGTATCAGCCGGAGATCGCGCAAGGAAGGCTCGAACTCCTGCTCGCCTTCCAGACCCTGATCATCGAGCTTTCCGGCATGGAGATCGCCAACGCCTCGCTGCTCGATGAGGCGACCGCGATCGCCGAGGCGGTGCACATGGCGCGCGCCGCCCGCCCGGCGCGCGAGGCTCTGGAGGGAGAGCGTGTCGCAGTCGCCGCCGATCTCCACCCGCAGAGCCGCGCCGTGCTCGCCACGCGCCTTGCCGCGCACGGGATCGTGCTTGAGGATTTCGCGCCGGGGGACGTGGCAGGGATGACCGCCGCCAAGCCCTTCGCCGTCGTCCTGCAATATCCCGGCAGCACCGGCGAAGTGCGCGATCTCTCCGCCGAGATCGAGGCGGCGCACCGCGCCGGGGCGCTCGCCATCGTCGCCGCCGATCCGCTCGCCCTCGTGCTGCTTCGCCCGCCGGGAGCGATGGGGGCCGACATCGTGGTGGGCTCGGCGCAGCGCTTCGGCGTGCCGATGGGCTTCGGCGGGCCGCACGCCGCCTTCCTCGCCACGCGCGAGGCGCTCAAGCGGCTGATGCCGGGCCGGCTGGTCGGCGTCTCGCGCGACGCGCACGGGGCAGTCGCGCTCCGCCTCGCGCTGCAGACCCGCGAGCAGCACATCCGGCGCGAGAAGGCGACCTCCAATATCTGCACCGCCCAGGCGTTGCTCGCCATGATCGCAGCCCTCTATGCGATGTGGCACGGGCCGGAGGGATTGCGGCGGATCGCTGCCCGGGTGCACGCCATGGCCTGCGCCCTCGCCGGGGCGGCGGAAGGCGCGGGCTTTCAGCTCCGCCATCGCGCCTTCTTCGATACGATCGCCCTCGAGGGGGCAGAGGCGGCAGCGCTCCTCGAGAAGGGGCGCGCGGCGGGCTTCGACTTCCGCCCCCTCCCCGGCGGGGTGGCGATCGCCCTCGATGAGACGGTGAGCGAGGAGGAGTTCGAGCGCCTCCTCGGCCTCTTCGCGGCGGGGGCGAAAGCGGAGGTGGGGAGCGCGCGCGGCCCGCTCGGCCTCCCCGCGGGGCTTGGCCGTGAGGGGGCGTTCCTCACCCATCCCCTCTTCAACGCCTATCACACCGAGCACGCCATGCTCCGCTACCTGCGCCGGCTCGCCGAACGCGACATCGCGCTCGACCGCAGCATGATCCCGCTCGGCTCCTGCACGATGAAGCTCAACCCGACCGCGGCGCTGATGCCGCTCTCCTGGCCGGGCTTCGCCGACCGCCATCCTTTCGCGCCAGAGGATCAGAGCCGCGGC
>KN174072.1:11858-13379 GCA_000759655.1 Acidicaldus organivorans
TACCGGCAGATCCTGGACCGGCTCGCGGCCTGGCCACCCCCCGCCACCCGGCCGGGCGGGGGGGGGAAGACCCCGGCCAGGCCCCCCCGCCCCCCGGAATTGGGCTGAAGCGAGACCGCCGCCATGCCGGTCGCCGCGGCTACCGGCAGATCCTGGACCGGCTCGCGAACTGGCTCGCCGCGGCGACCGGCATGGCGGCGGTCTCGCTTCAGCCCAATTCCGGGGCGCAGGGCGAGCTTGCCGGGCTTCTCACCATCCGCGCCTCGTGCCAGGCGCGGGGCGAGGGCGAGCGGCGGGTCTGCCTCATTCCGGCAAGCGCGCATGACGCGCCGCATACGATTGCGGTGATGGCCGGGTTCGAGGTGGTGGTGGTCGCCACCGACAGGCGCGGCAATGTCGATCTCGACGATCTCCGCGCCAAGATCGCGGCGCACCGGTCGCGGCTCGCGGCCCTGATGATCACCTATCCCTCGACCCATGGCGTGTTCGAGGCGAGCATCCGCGAGATCTGCGCCGCGGTGCACGAGGCGGGGGGGCAGGTCTATATGGACGGGGCCAATCTTAACGCCATGCTCGGCCTTTCCAGCCCCGGCGCGATCGGCGCCGATGTCTGCCACATCAATCTGCACAAGACCTTCGCCATTCCCCATGGCGGGGGCGGGCCGGGGGCAGGGCCGATCGCGGTGGCCGCCCACCTCGTCCCCTACCTCCCCGGCCACCCTTGCGCGCCCGAGCTTTCCGGGAAGGCGGGCCCCGTCGCCGCCGCTCCCTATGGCTCGGCGCTGATCCTCATCATCTCCTATGCCTATATCCGGCTCATGGGCGGGGAGGGGCTGCGCGAGGCGAGCCGCATCGCCATCCTCAACGCCAATTACATCGCAGCCCGCCTCCGCCCCTATTACCCGGTGCTTTACACCGGCGAGCAGGGGATGGTCGCGCATGAGTGCATCCTCGACTGCCGGGGCTTCGCCGAGACGGCGGGGGTGACGGTCGAGGACATCGCCAAGCGGCTGCAGGATTTTGGCTTCCATGCTCCGACCATGTCCTGGCCGGTGGCGGGCACGCTGATGGTGGAGCCCACCGAGAGCGAGGGGCTCGACGAGCTCGAGCGCTTCTGTCAGGCGATGATCCGCATCCGCGAGGAGATCGACGCGATCGCCGCCGGGCGGATGGACCGCACCGACAATCCGCTCAAGAACGCGCCGCATACGATTGAGGACGTCACCGCCGAGACCTGGACCCATCCCTACAGTCGCACGGAGGCCGCCTTTCCGCTTCCCTTCGTGCGGCAGGCCAAATACTGGCCGCCGGTGGGCCGGATTGACAACGTCTATGGCGATCGCCACCTGGTGTGCACCTGCGCGCCGCTCGCCGAGTATGCGCAGGCGGCGGAGTGACATGCGCCGCCCCGTCTTGGTTTTGCCACAAAACCCCGTTTAAATCGCTCCGATGAAACCGCTGATCGGCATCGTCGGCTGCATCAAGCATTTCGGCATTTTCAACATGCCCAACCACGCCGCC
>KN174073.1:0-4950 GCA_000759655.1 Acidicaldus organivorans
GGCCAGGGGATTGAGGGGGTTGGACGGAGCCTCCTCTGCCCGGGCGGGAGAGAGGCGAAGGGCGGACAAAGTGAACGACAAAGCGAGGACTGCGGCAAGACGCGCGTTCATCGGACCTTCCCGGAGAGAGGTAGAGAAAAAAACGCAGCGGAGGGCAAGCCCCCCGCTGCGGCGATTGAGACGACGGTTCTTATTTCGGGAGCGAATAGACGATCAGCGCGCCGTCATCACGCGGCATGCTCTTATAGACGCCGCCGAAGGCCGGAGCGAAATCATCGCTCACCATGCCGCCGAAGCCAGTCGTTTCGGCGATGTACTGCTTGCCGCCCACCGCGTAGGAGATGATGCCGCCCTGATGGCCGAGGCCGTCATTGTGGCTCCAGAGCTCCTTGCCATTCGTCGCGTCATAGGCGTGGATGATGCCGCGGCTGTCGGGGACGAAGACGAGGCCGCCGCCGGTGGAGCGCACGCTTGCCATCGGCGGCTCGGGGGACTTGACCTCCCATTTGAGCGCGCCGGTGATCGGGTCACGCGCGTCGAGGTGGCCATAGATTTGCCCGCCGGGGGGCGGCGCGATCTGGAAATTGGCGCCGATGTTGAGCTGCACCTGCGGCTCGGTGACCGGCGTCGTCTTCACCACTTCGAGCTTCATGCACCATTCTTGGCCGATCTTGTAATAAAGACCGGTCTTGGGGTTGTAGGAGCCCGCGTTCCAGCTCACCCCGCCCGAGATGTGCGGGCAGAGGACCTCGTCCTGCTTGCCGGCGGTGAAGTCGCGCCGGCCGATGAGTTCACCCGTCTTGGGATCGATCCCCTTGACGAAATTGTAGTTGTGCACGATCGGCCAGACGTTCTTGACATTGGCGTGATCGTCATAGACGAAGATGAAGCCGCTCTTGTTGGCATGGACCACGTAGTCCTGGCCGTTGTGGCGGATCATCTGGAACTCGCCGGGAGCGGAGTCGAAGTCCCAGGCGTCGTGCGGCAGTTCCTGGTGATAGAATTTGAGCTTGCCGGTCTGCGGATCGAGGCCGAGCACCGAGGTGGTGTAAAGATTGGTTCCCGGCCGCGCCCCGGAATGCATCCAGTCCGAGCCCGCCCAGTCATAGAGCGGATCGGGGTTCGAGGTGCCCCACCAGATGGTGTCGGTCTTCGGATCATAGCCGCCCGGCATCCAGCCGCCGCCGCCGCCGATCCGCCAGGTATCGTTGCCCCACGTCTTGCGGCTCTCCTCGTCGGGGCCGGTGGTGACGAAGGTCCATTTGATCTTGCCGGTGCTGGCGTCCACCCCGTAGATGGTGCCCTCGACCGGCCACTCGCCGCCCTGCGAGCCGATCACCACCACGCCCTTGACGTAAAGCGGCGCGCCGGTGAAGCCCACGGTGAGTTTCTGGCTGTCGATGAGCTTGGTATCCCACACCGGCTTGCCGGTCTTGGCATCGAGCGCGATCAGCCGCCCATCGACGGTGCCGACGAAGACCTTGCCCTCGCCGAGCGCCACGCCGCGGTTGTAGGGCGAGTGGGTCTGACGCGAGACGAGCGCGTCGTCGAGTTCGGGGAAGTAGGACCACAGCACCTCGCCGGTCGCGCCGTTGAGAGCGAAGACGCGGCTGTAGGAGCCCGAGTAGTAGAGCACGCCATCGGCCACCAGCGGCGTGGACTGCAGGCCGCGGGTAGAACGGCCGGGGATGTGGATCCACGCCACCTGCAGATTCTTCACGTTCTGGGTGTTGATCTGGGTGAGCGCGCTGTAGTGGTGCGAATCATAGGAGCCGTGATAGGTGAGCCAGTCATTGGGGCTCGGATTCTCGATCCGCTGGGTATCGACGGTCTGCGCGGCGAGCGTGCCGGCGCCGAGCGCGGTGCCGAGGAGCGCGAGCGCGGCCAGTCTGAGTGAGGGGGTTTTTTTCATCGGTCCATTTCCTCCATGTTTGCTTCCCGTTCCCGCCACCTCGGTGAGAGCCCAACTTTAGGTCTCTTCCCGAAATTCCGGAAACTGCCGAGTCGAGGCGCAAGATAAGAAGGGCGTTATGCACCCGGTGCCATTTGGATGGCACAAATTGCTGCCCCTGTCACGGGGGTTCGATCAGAAAAACACGGCGGACCCGAAAAACGTCCCTATAGGACAGAAAAGGACGGAGATCAGGAAATATCGTGTCCTTCACCGTCGATCCATTCCCTCTTGAGATGGTCACGGAGAAAGGCGAGCAGCGGCAGCAGGGGAAGGCCGAGGATCGCGAAGAAATCCCCCTCGATGGCAGAGATCAGCTGGATCCCCGGCCCCTCGATGCGGATCGCGCCCACCGCGCTCAAGACCGCCTCCTCGGGCTCGGCCGCGAGATAGGCCTCGATCAGCTCAGGCGTGAGGGAGCGGAGCCGGATGCGCGGGCGGGCGAGATGACGCCAGATCACCCCTCCCTCCTTCGCCACCACCACCGCGGTGGGAAGTTCCTCGCGCGCCCCGGAAAGCGAAAGGAGCTGGGCGCGGGCCTCGGCCAGATCGCGCGGCTTGTCATACCAGCGCCCATCCGCGACCAGCATCTGGTCGGCACCGATCACCAGCGCCTCGGGGAAGCGTGCCGAAATCCGCCCCGCCTTGAGCTCGGCGAGCGCCATCGTCACGTCGAGCGCGCCGAGTCCTTCCGCGCGCGCCGCCTCCTTGAAGGCTACCTCATCGACATGGGCGGGGACGACCTCGAAGCGCACCCCGGCCTCGCGCAGGAGCCGGGCGCGGCTTGCCGAAGAGGAGGCGAGGATGAGCCTGCTCATGGCGCCGCCTCCCGCTGCTTCTTCGTTCCGTGGTCGCGTTTGGCATGCCAGGCCTCGATGCGCTGGATCACCTCGGCCGCCGTCTCCTCGATCGAGCGACGGGTGACGTCGATCACCGGCCAGCCACGCGAGGCGCAGAGCCGTCGCGCCCAGAGGAGCTCCGCCTTCACCGCCTCCTCGTCGATGTAGTCGTTGCTCCCCTGCCGCCCCTGCGCCCAGTCATTGGCCCCGATCATGTTGAGCCGGTGACGGCGGATCTCGATCAGGGCGCGCGGATCGAGCGTGAGCCCGACCACCGGACAGGGAGGATCGTCGAGCGCCGGGGGCAGCGGCACCCCGGGCACGAGCGGCACGTTGGCCGCCTTGATGCCGCGATTGGCGAGATAGAAGGAGGTCGGGGTCTTGGAGCTTCGCGAGACGCCGACCAGGCAGACATCGGCTGCAGCGATCCCGTCGGCGAGTTGGCCGTCGTCATGGGCGATGACGAAATGCATCGCATCGATGCGACGGAAATAATCGGCATCCATCACGTATTGGCGGCCGGGCCGGGCCTTGGCCGGCGCCCCGATCTCCTGCTGGAGGAGATCAATCACCGGATCGAGCACGTGGACCAGCCTCAGCCCCATGCGCTGGCAGAAAGCCTCGAGCTCCTGACGCAGCGCCCGATCGACCAGGGTGGAGAGGACGGGGCCCGGCTCGCTCTCGATCCCCTCGAAGACGCGATGGAGCTGCAGGCGCGAGCGGATCAGCGACCAGCGGTGATAGATCACCGGCACGTTCTCGAACTGGGCGATGCTCGCCCGGGTGATGGCGTTCAGCGTCTCGCCGGTGGCATCCGAGACGAGGTGGAGGTTGATCGGCGGATGGGAGGCCTCGGTCATCGGCTCAGGCCCCTGGGAAGAGAGGGGGGAGAAAGAAGAGGGGTCACCAGCAGAGGGAAAGGAAGCAGTGGGGACACGGAGGGAGAAAAGGGGGAGAGTGGGGATAAAAACCGGGGACGAAAGCCTCCCTGGGGGTTGCGGGGATAAAGGGGGTGGTTTTCCCGCAACCGGATAAAGGGTCTGGCGCGCCCTGTGGAAAAAGGGGAGAAGCGCGGGGAGCCCCGCAGCATAAGGGGGCGCGAGCGCGACGCGCTGGGGACGAAGGGAGAGGAAAGCATGTCAATCATGGGGATCCACATTATCCACCGCCCTCTTCTTTTCCACCACCTTTTTCTTTTCAAAGCCAAGTTTTAGAGGAGAGGGGAAGGAGATCGCGATGGAAAAGAAACTCTTGCGCGTGCTGGCGGGTGAGGCCCTGTCCCCGCCCCCGGTCTGGCTCATGCGTCAGGCGGGGCGTTACCTCCCCGAATACCGCGCGCTGCGCGCCCGGAAGCCCTCCTTCCTCGATTTCTGCCTCGACCCCGAGGCCGCCGCCGAAGCAACGCTGCAACCCATCCGTCGCTTCGGCTTCGATGCCGCCATCCTGTTCAGCGACATCCTGCTCGTTCTCTGGGCCCTGGGCCGCGAGCTCACCTTCGCCGAGGGCGAAGGGCCGCGGCTTCCCCCGCTCGAGCCTTCCGATCTCGACCGCCTCGATCTTTCCCATCTCGCCGCGCGGCTTGCTCCGGTGGCGGAGGCGGTCTCGCTCATCCGCGCCGCGCTTCCCGCCGAGACCGCGCTCATCGGCTTTGCCGGCGCGCCCTTCACTCTGGCTTGCTACGCGATCGAGGGTGGGGGCTCGGCCGATCATCTGCGCACGAGACTCTGGGCTTACCGCGACCCGGCGGGCTTCGAGCGCCTGATCGGCATCCTCACCGAGGCGGTGATCGAAAGCCTCCGTCTCCAGGTCGAGGCCGGGGTGGAGGCGGTGATGCTGTTCGACAGCTGGGCGGGCCAGCTCGCCCCGCGCGGATTCGCCCGCTACGTCATTACCCCGGCCCGGATGATCGCCCAGCGTCTGCGCGCGCGTTTTCCGAGGCTTCGTCTGATCGGCTTTCCCCGCCTGGCGAGCGCCCAGATCGGCACTTACGCGCGGGAAACCGGGCTCGATGCGGTGGGGCTCGATACGGCGGCCAACCCCGCTCTGGCCCGGGAGAGTGTCGGTCATACCGTGCTTCAGAGCAATCTCGCCCCCGCTGCCCTGCTCGCCGGAGGGGCAGCGCTCGCCGCGGAGACCGAGAGCATCCTCGCCGCGCTCGCC
>KN174073.1:5028-8787 GCA_000759655.1 Acidicaldus organivorans
GGTCATCCCCACATCTTCAATCTCGGCCACGGCGTGCTCCCCGCCACGCCGCCCGAGCATGTGGCCGCCCTGCTTGCCCTGATCCGCGGCGGCACGTGAGAGAGCGCGCCAAAGCATTCCCGGGGCTTGTTGACCCGAAGGTGTCTTGTCCGAAGGTATCTAGGCTTGGGGGCGTCTTGACAGGGAGCGCGAAGAGGCCACCTCTCCCCCCGCATGTCTGCGCTCACCGCCCCCGGTCCTCCCTCACCGGAGAGGATCGCGCTCGTCCTCTTCAATCTCGGCGCGCCCGACGCGCCGGAAGCGGTCGGCCCGTTCCTGCGCAACCTTTTCCTCGATCCCGCCATTTTGCGGGTGCCGTTCTTCATCCGCCCCTTTCTCGGCCGCTTCATCGCCCGCCGCCGTGAACCGGCAGCCCGGGAGAACTACGCCCTGCTCGGTGGGCGTTCGCCGCTCCTGGAACTCACCGAGCGCCAGGCCCAGGCGCTCACCGCCGCTCTCCAAGCACGCCGGGCGGAGGCGACGTTTCGCGCCTTCATCGCCATGCGTTACTGGCACCCGCTCACCGGGGAAGCCGCCGCGGCGCTGCGCGCCTGGAAGCCGGACCGGATCGTCCTTCTTCCCCTCTATCCCCAGTTCAGTTCGACCACGACGGGAAGTTCGCTCGCCCTCTGGCAGCGCGAAGCCGCCCGCCGCGGCATCGCCGTCCCCGTGCACACCCTCTGCTGCTGGCCGGATGCGCCCGGTTTCATCGCGGCAAGCGCCCGCCTCATCGCCGAGAGCTGGCGCAAGGCGCGGGCGACGGCAGGGTCTGCGGCACGGCTTCGCCTCCTCTTCTCGGCGCATGGCCTTCCCGAGAAGATCATCGCCGCCGGAGACCCTTACGTCGCGCACGTCACCCGCACCGCAGAAGCCCTTGTTGCTTTCCTCGAAGCCGGGCCGCTCGCCGCCGAGGCCCCGCTCGAGTGGCGCATTTCCTACCAATCGCGCGCCACACCCGAGAAATGGATCGAGCCCAGCACCGAGGAAGAAATCGCCTGCGCCGCGGCCGAGGGCGTGGGCCTCGTCGTCATGCCGGTCGCCTTCGTCTCCGAACACTCCGAGACGCTGGTCGAGCTTGATATCGAATACGGGAAACAGGCGCGGGCGGCGGGCCTTCCTGTCTATGAGCGCGTCCCCGCCCAGAACGACGATCCCGCCTTCATCGACGCCCTCGCCGGTCTTGTCGAGTCAGCGCTCGCCCGCGGCCCTGGCTTGGCGAGCCACACCGGCGAGAGGATCTGCCCGCCCGATCGCACCGATTGCCCGTGCCGCGCCTTTCCTTCCGGAGCGATGCCATGACGCTTGCCGCGCTCAGCCCCTTCTATCACTGGATCAAGGCATTCCATGTGATGTCGGTGATCGCCTGGATGGCGGGGATGTTTTATCTCCCAAGGCTCTACGTCTATCACTGCCAGGTGCCGGTGGGCTCGGCCGCTTCCGAGCTCTTCAAGGTGATGGAGCACCGCCTGCTCCGCTACATCATCAACCCGGCGATGATCGTCACCTGGCTCTTCGGCATCCTCCTCATCCTCACGCCGGGCGTCATCGACTGGCACGCCGGATGGTGGCACGTGAAGTTCACCGCCGTCATCCTGATGTCGGCCTATCACGGATTTCTCTCCCGCTGGCGGCGCGACTTCCTCCATGACCGCAACCAGCGCTCCGAGCGTTTCTACCGCATCGCCAACGAGATCCCGACCGTCCTCATGATCGTGATCGTGATCATGGTGATCGTCCGGCCCTTCTGATCCCGCGACGAACGGAGAAGAAACTCAGAGAAGAAACTCAGGCCCGGCGCAGCAGACGCTGGCGCAGCCGCTCCGGCACCAGCCCGGAGAGACCAAGCATCAGCGCGAGCCCGCCATAGACCGCAGCCCCCATCCCGATGAGGGCGGCAAGGCGCAGGGCGGCGGCGGGAAAGGGCAAGGGGGCGGGCCATAGCCGGACCAGACCGAGCAGCAGCGCCGCCATGAACAGGGAGGCGAGAGCAATGCGGCCGAGATCGGCCCACAATCTCCGCTCGGGGGTCCAGAGCCCGCGGCGGATGAGGAGGGCGGCAAGCCAGAGGACATTAACCATCGCGGCGAGGGTGGTGGCGAGCGGGGGGCCATAGAGCCCGATCGCGCGGATCAGCGCGAGGTTGAGGACGAGATTGAGTGCCACTACCGCGATCCCGATCCGCACCGGCGTTGCCGTATCGCCGCGGGCGAAGAAGCCGGGCTGCAGCGTCTTGGCAAGCACGAAGGCGGGAAGGCCCACCGCATAGAGGGCGAGCGCGCCGGCGCTCCGCAACGCCTCTGCCTCGTCGAGCGCGCCGTGACGGAAGAGTACCACCATGATCGGCTGAGCCAGCACCATCAGGCCCAGAGCGCCGGGAAGGGCAAGGAGAAGGGCAAACCGCACCGCGCGGTCGATCAGCGCCGAGCCGCCCGCCGTCTCGCCAGAAAGCCGCGGCAGAAGCGCGGTGCCCACCGCCGCGCCAATCGTGCCGAGCGGGAGCTGGTTGACCCGGTCGGCGTAATAGAGAAGCGAGACCGACCCGGCCGGAAGGAGGCTCGCAATGACCGTATCGAGCGCGACATTGATCTGGGTGACCCCGGCGCCGATCAGCCCGGGGATGAGGCGGCGGCCAACCTCGCGCACCGTCTCGTCGATCCGCGGCCAGGGGAGGCGGAGCGAAAAGCCGCGCCGGGCGAGGGCGAAGCCGAGCAGGACGAGCTGGGCCATGCCGGAAAGGCTCACGCCGAGCGCCAGGGCATGGCCGCGGGTGGGAAGGAAGGGAGGAAGCGGGGCGAGGAGGGCCGCGATGAGGGCGAGGTTGAAGAGGATGGGCGTGGCGGCGGCGGCGGCGAAGCGGCCGAGCCCGTTCAGCACGCCCGAAAGCAGGGCTGCGAGGCAGATCAGCGGAAGATAGGGAAAGGTGAGGCGGCTCAGGCTCACCGCGAGGGCGAATTTCGCCGGATCCCGCCCGAAGCCAGGCGCGAGCGCGGCCATCAGGAGCGGCATGAAGAGGGTGCCGAGGAGGGCGAGCCCGTAGAGCCAGGGCACCATCACCGCGAGCACCGACTGGGCCGCCTCGCGCGCCGCCGCTTCGCCCTCGTTGCGCAGCTTTTGGGTGAAGAGGGGAACGAAGGCTGCGTTGAAGGCGCCCTCGCCGAAGAGGCGGCGGAAGAGGTTGGGCAGGCGCAAGGCGACGAAGAACGCATCCGCGACCGGCCCCGCGCCGAGCGCACTTGCGATCAGCACGTCGCGGAGGAAGCCGAGCAGGCGGCTTCCCATCGTCCAGAGCCCGATGGTGAGGATGTTCCTCAGCATGCCGCGGAACGCGGGGGCTCGGGGAGCGGGCCGAGCCCGGCGAAGGCGAGGAAGATCAAGGTCTGCGGGGCAAGCTCCCCTTGATGCGCCGCAATCCACGCGGGGAGCATCGTCTCGGGCACGATCTCGAGCCGGTCATATTCGTCATTGCCGCGGGCGGCCTGCCGGGCGCGCAGCGTTTCGCCGGAAAGCGCGGTCTCGGCGAGGAAGAAGAGATCGAGGATGTGACTCCCGGGATGTTCGAGAAGGCCGCACGGGCGAAGCGTGGCCACATCAGCCGGATTGAGGCCGAGCTCCTCCTCGATCTCGCGCCAGAAATGCTGGACGAGATCGGCCTCGCCCCCCGCAAAGCCGCTCGGATCGACGCTTCCCGCCGGCGGGAGCTGCCAGAGCCCCGGCTGATAG
>KN174073.1:8826-10632 GCA_000759655.1 Acidicaldus organivorans
GTCGATCTGGGCGATGATGGCGCGATAGGAGGCGAAATGGCCGAAGAGACCCTCCGCGGTGATCTCATCGGCGGAGAAGACCCGACCATCGAACAGTCTCCCGCCGCGCGCCTCTTGCGCGCGCTGCCAGGAGGCGGCAAGGGCGGGCTCGAGATCGGAAGGCGTGGGAGGCGCGGGACGGAGATGGGCGATGAGGCGCCCAGGCAGGGGGTGGGATTGCCAGCCCTCCGCCGCGGCCCATCTCGGAAGGGGAGCGTGGGTCATCCTAACTCTTCTCTCCGCGCGCTCCGCCCCGCCCGCTCCGTCCCGACCACCCGCCCTTTCGCAGGAAGAAAAAGACGATGCCGGATCACCCCCCTGCCCTCGTGCTCTTCACCCATGACCTTCGTCTCGAGGATCAGCCCGCCCTTGCCGCCGCGGCGGCGGAGGGCGGGCCGGTGGTTCCGCTCTTCGTCCTCGACGAGGAGACGCCGGGGGCGTGGCGGCTCGGTGGGGCGGCGCGCTGGTGGCTCCATCACAGCCTTGCTGCGCTCGCCGATGATCTCGCCCGCCGCGGCGCGCCGCTCGTTCTCCGCCGCGGGGCGCTCGCCGCCACCGCGCTCGAGGTGGCGCGCGAGACGGGGGCGCGGGTGATCCATGCCGGGCGCGCGGTCGAGCCCTGGCTTCGTGACGCGCTCGCCCGGCTGGCGGAAAGAGCGGCGCGGGAGGGGATGAAGGTTCGTCTCCATGAAACCCGCTTCCTGATCGACCCCGCTGCTCTACGCACCGGCGCGGGCGGTGTCTATGGCGTGTTCACCCCCTTCTCGCGGGCGGCGTTCGCGGCCCTCGCCGGGCTTCCTCCGCCCGCCCCTGCCCCTGAGCGGCTGCGCGCCCTCACCCCCTCGCCGCCCTCGCTCGCGCTCTCCGCCCTCGATCTTCTGCCCCGGAAACCCGACTGGGTCGGGGGCTTGCGCGCAACCTGGGAGGCGGGGGAGCGGGCGGCGCAGGCGCGGCTCGCCGCCTTCCGTCCCAAACTCCCCCGCTATCATCGCCTGCGCGACCTTCCGGCCGAGGAGGGGACCTCGCGTCTTTCCCCCCATCTCCATTGGGGCGAGATCTCGCCGCGCACGGTCTGGCATGCGGCGCTCGCCGAGGCGGGAGCGGCGGGCGAAGGGGCGCGCAAATTCCTCACCGAGCTCCTCTGGCGCGAATTCGCCGCCTATCTCCTCTGGCATCATCCCGATCTTCCCGAACGGCCCTGGCGCGCCGAGTTCGTCCACTTCCCCTGGGCCAGCGATCCCGCCCTGATGCGGGCTTGGGCGCGGGGGCGGACGGGTATCCCGCTGGTCGATGCGGCGATGCGGGCGCTGTGGCGGGAGGGGTGGCTCCACAACCGGCTCCGCATGATCGCCGCCTCCTTCCTCGTCAAGCATCTCCTCATTCCCTGGCAGGAGGGGGAGGCCTGGTTCTGGGATACGCTGGTCGATGCCGATCTCGCCTCGAACGCGGCGAGCTGGCAGTGGGTGGCGGGCTCGGGCGCCGATGCCGCGCCCTATTTCCGCATTTTCAACCCGGTGCTGCAGGGGCGCAAATTCGACCCCGCCGGAGGCTTCATCCGCCGCTTCGTCCCCGAACTCGCCCGCCTCCCCGACGATCACATCCACGCCCCGTGGGAGGCGCCGCCGCTCGTCCTCGCTGAAGCCGGGGTGCGGCTCGGCGCTACCTACCCCTACCCGGTGGTCGATCTCGCCCAGGGACGGGCCCGCGCCCTCGCCGCCTATGCCGCGCTGCGTGGGAGCGAGGGGCGGGAGGGCGCAGGGCGGGGAG
>KN174074.1:0-3676 GCA_000759655.1 Acidicaldus organivorans
CGTCGATATAGCCAAGGCCAAGCAGCGTCTCGAGGCGCGGTGATCGCGATAACGGCCTGGATCGGCCATGCGGGAGGCAGCGATGTCGGAAGGCACGAACGAAAGCACCTATGAGATCCGCATCCACGGGCGCGGTGGGCAGGGCGCTGTGCTCGCCACCGCGATCCTCGCCCAGGCCTTCGTCGATGAGGGGCGCTACGCCGTCGCCATTCCGAGCTTCGGGTTCGAACGCCGGGGCGCACCGGTTTCCGCCTGCCTCCGTGTGGCGCGGCGCGAAATCCGCGCGCTGACCAATATCTACCATCCCGACTGCGTGATCTGCATCGACCCGAACTTGCCGCGGATGGTCGATATTTTTGCCGGGATTAAGCAAAGTGGGACGCTGATCCAGGCGAGCGAAAAACACCCGGAGGCGATCATGCATCCCCCCGATCTCGCGACCCTCGCCGTCTGTGACGCTGTCGCCATCGCGCTCGCGATCTTCGGCCGCCCGATCACGAACGTGATTATGCTCGGCGCCTTCGCCCGTGCGACCGGTCTGATTTCGCTCGACGCCCTGAACATCGCGCTGGAGAAGTCGGAATTCCGGGATGCCGATCTCGCGCAAAACCGGCTCGCGCTGGCGCGTGGCTACGCCGAGACGGAAATCGTCACATTCGCGCCGGAGGCAGTGACATGAGCCGCCCGCGTCCCGTTATGGCGGGAATTCCCAACGACCTTGCCCCGATCGCGACCGTGCTCAGCCCGATGCTGGCCGGTGATTGGCGGGCGATGCGCCCGGTGGTCGCGCGCGAGCGATGCGTGAAATGCGCGGTCTGCTGGCTTTCCTGTCCGGTGCAATGCGTTATCGAACGCGCGAGCTGGTTCGATATCAATCTTGGCGCGTGCAAGGGCTGCGGTATCTGCGCTGCCGAGTGTCCGCATCGCGCGATCCGCATGGTCGAGGAAGCAGGGGCATGAACAACATGTCGCGGATCGTCGTTTGTGATGGCAACGAGGCTGCCGCCTGGGCGGTGCAACGTGCGCGCGTCGATGTCGTCGCGGTCTATCCGATCACGCCGCAATCCTCGCTTGTCGAATCTCTTGCCAAATTCATCGCCGAGGGTGAACTCGACGCCGAATTGATGAACGTCGAGAGCGAGCATAGCGTGCTTTCGGCGCTGCAAGGCGCCTGCCTTGCTGGTGCGCGCACTTACACCGCGACCTCCGGGCCGGGACTCGCTTTCATGTTCGAACCCTATGTTCGTACCCCTGGCCTTCGCCTGCCGATGGTTGTCTCGCTCGTCAATCGTGACATGCTCAGCCCGCAATGCGTCTGGGGTGGCCAGCAGGACGTGATGACCGTTCGCGATGCCGGCTGGATCCAAATCTTCTGCGAATCGGCGCAGGAGGTTCTGGACACGGTGATCATGGCCTATCGAATCGCCGAGCACCCCTCCGTGATGCTGCCAGTCAATGTCAACCATGACGGCAATTATCTTTCCTATGGCGTGACGCGCGTCGAAATTCCCGAGCAGGTGGCGGTCGATCGTTTCCTTGGGGAGAAAAACGTCAACTGGCACGCGGCCCTCGATCCCGAGCGACCGATGGCCGTTGATCCGCTGACCGGTGGCGCGGATGCCGAGGGAGCGGCGCGCTTCGTCGCCTATCGCCGGAGTCTCTGCCGCGGCATGCAGAACGCGCTCTCGGTGATCAGCGAGGTCCATGCCGACTGGGCGCGCGCATTCGGTCGCCAATACGCGCCGCTGGTCGAGGAATACCGTCTCGACGACGCCGAGATCGGGCTGGTGACAATCGGCAGCATGAGCGGTGCCGCCAAGGACGCCGCCGATGTGGCGCGCACTGAGGGGATTAGGGTCGGCGTGATCCGGATCAAGACCTTTCGCCCATTCCCGGTGGAAGCGTTTATCCGAGCGGCTAGAAAAGTGCGGGCGCTCGGTGTCGTCGATCGCGCCGTCTCCTATGGCTGGAATTGCGGCCCGGTTTATCAGGACGTGCTGGCTGCGCTCTTTGCGTCGGGCCAGCGTATGCCGGCGTTGTCGTTTATCGGCGGGCTCGCCGGCGCTGATCTCACTGATGCGCATTTCGCGCGCGTCATCGCGCTGACACACGCGGCGCTGACGCCGGGCGCGGCGCACACGGCGGCACCGGTGTGGCTCAATGCCGGGGCGGAGGACACCCCATGAGAGCCGAAAGCGACTATCTGATCATCGGTAGTTCACACGCAGCGCTTGCCGCGCTTTCGACGATCCGTCTGCAAGAAACCGAGAAGACGGTGACGGTACTGACCCGCGACCGCCATTTTCCCTATTCACCGACGCTGCTGCCTTATGTCGTCTCCGGCGACGTCCGGCCGGAGGCGGCGATTTTGTGCGATGAGGCGTTTTTCGAGGCGCGCCGGGTGCGCTTCGAGAGATCGGCTGCGGTCGCCGCGGTTCGGCCGGAAACGCGTGAGGTTACGCTCGAAGATGGCGCCACCTGGCACTATGACAAACTTCTGCTTGCGACCGGTGCCACGCCCGTGCTGCCTGCGATCGCCGGGCTTTCGGAGGTTCGGTTTCATTCCCTCCGCAGCCTCGATGACAGTCTCGCGCTGTGTGCGGAGCTAGGACGGGCACGCAGCGCGGTGGTGCTCGGCGCCGGGTTGATCGGCATGCATGCGGCGGAGAATCTGGCCAAAGCCGGGATCGCTGTCACCGTCATCGAACAGCGTGCAGAAGTGCTCTCGGGCTATTTCGACGCCGAGGCAGCGGGGCTTATCGCTGCGCGCTTTGCCTCTCATGGCGTTGCCTTCCGCCTCGGCTGCACGGTGGCCGCGACCACCGTGCAGCCGAGGCAGCGGGGCTTATCGCTGCGCGCTTTGCCTCTCATGGCGTTGCCCTCCGCCTCGGCTGCACGGTGGTCGCGGCCACCCGCGCCGGCGCCGGGCGCGAGGGATGCTGGCTCGCGCTCGATGACGGCGCCGAAATCACGGCCGATCTTCTACTGATCGCGACCGGCGTGCGGCCGGCCTGTGACTATCTCGCCGGCTCCGGGATCGCGACCAATCGCGGCGTTCTTGTTGATGCCATGATGCAAACCAGCGCGCCATCGGTCTGGGCAGCCGGCGACGTCGCGGAGGCACCGGCTTTTCCCGGCCCGGAGCGCGTGATCGCCGGCATCCTTCCGGAAGCGGTCGCGCAGGGGCGGATCGCCGGGATGGCGATGGCCGGTGATGCAGCGCTGCAACCCTATCGTGGCAGCGTCCCGTGCAATACCTACGGCTTCTTCGGCGAGACGGCGATTTCGGTCGGCACCGGCGTCGCCACGGCCTCCGCGGACGATGCGGAAATCCACGTCCGACATGAACATGACACCGGCGCCTATTGGCGGATCGCGTTGCGCGACAACCGCTTGGTCGGCATCGCCGCCGTCAATCTTGCGCTCGATGCCGGCATTCTTTGCGAAGTGATCCGGCGTGAGATCGATCTCTCGGCGTGCAAGGCGAGCTTCATCGCTGAGCCCCGCGACACCGCGTGCCGCCTGATGTCGCGTCTCTGGCGCTAGGCGGGAGGAAGTGAGATGGGAATGAGCTTCAACACCATCGCCTTTCGCGGCGAGCTTTGCAACGGCTGCGGCGCGTGCATGATCGCCTGCGCCGAAGCGAAATCGGGAAGCCGCGATCCGGCGCACGCGC
>KN174074.1:3738-4424 GCA_000759655.1 Acidicaldus organivorans
GGGAATGAGCTTCAACACCATCGCCTTTCGCGGCGAGCTTTGCAACGGCTGCGGCGCGTGCATGATCGCCTGCGCCGAAGCGAAATCGGGAAGCCGCGATCCGGCGCACGCGCGCCTCAGGATCTTGCCCGCAGAGACCCCGGATGCGGCGCCCGATCTCGCGCTTTGCCGCCAATGCGGCATGCCCGATTGCGCGAGCCATTGTCCGGCCGGAGCGTTGCGGAAAAGTGACGTCAGCGGGGTCGTCGAACTGGACGCGGCGCGTTGCGTCAATTGCCTGCTCTGCACTGCCGGCTGCGTCTATGGCGGCATCACCTATGATGCAGCTATCGGCCATGTCAGCAAATGCGACACCTGCGGCGGCGACCCGGCCTGCGTGCGCGCCTGCGCAAGCGGAGCGCTCAGCTGGTGCAGGGCCGCCGAACTCTACAATCGCTACGCCGCGCGGGAAGATCTGTTCGTGCCCGGGCTTTCGGCGTGCCAGGGGTGCCATTCGGAGTTGTTGATCCGCCATACGCTCCGCAAAGTGGGGAGTGACGTGGTTGTAGCGGCGCCGCCGGGCTGTATTCCGGGCATGGGCACGGTTGGCTATAATGGCCGCACCGGCGCCAAGGTGCCGATTTTTCATCCGCTGCTTACCAATACCGCCGCCATGCTCGCCGGCATCGCGCGGCAGTTTCGTCGCC
>KN174075.1:0-1819 GCA_000759655.1 Acidicaldus organivorans
CCCCCCTGTTGCCCAACCCCCCTTCGGGATGCCAGAAGACGCCAAGCCTTGCCGGTTGCCCCGGCTTCCCAGGAATTTCATCGTGACACGACGCCGTCTCGCGCCTCTCGTTCTCGCCCTCTCCGCCGTCGCGCTTGCCGCCTGCCAGCGCACCGAGCGCTTTTTCTTCGGCGGCCCGCCCCCCGGCACGCCGGGCTATGTGATCGGCTTCATGGGCGCGGTGGCGACCGATGAGCCGCGCGCCGCGCTCGAAGCCAAGGAGGTGCTCTCGGGCGGCGGCAATGCCGCCGATGCCGCCGTCGTCGCCGCCCTCACCCTCGCCGTCACCCTGCCCTCCCGCGCCGGGCTTGGCGGCGGCGGCGCCTGTCTCGACTACTTCCCTCCTGCCGCCGCGCCGGAGGCGATCGTCTTCCTCCCGCCACCCGCGCAAGGAGCTAGCAGCGACCGCCCCGCCGCCGCGCCCGCCCTCCTGCGCGGCCTGGTGACGCTCGAGGCCCGTCACGGCACCCGCCCGCTCGGCAGCCTGATCGCCCCCGCCGAGGGTCTCGCCCGGTTCGGCGTACCGGTCTCGGGCGCGCTCGCCCGCGACCTCAAGGTGGTGGGCGATGCCTTCCTCATAGACCCCGCCGCACGGCGCATCTTCGGCGCCGGCAACGGCGGGCCGCTGGTCGAGGGAGCGACGCTGACCCAGACCGATCTCGGCACCACGCTCGCCGAGATCCGCCTCAACGGGATCAACAGTTTCTATGAGGGCGCGGTCGCCAGGCGGCTGATCGCGGGAAGCGAGGCGGCGGGAAGCCCCATCACCGCCGCCGATCTCGGCGCCGTCCACGCCGCGATCACCTCTCCTGCCACCGCCTCGAGCCGGCACGGGGTGATGGTCGCGACCCTCCCCGCCGAGGCCGATGGCGGGGCCACGCTCGCCGCCTTCACCCGGCTCGAGCTCAACCCGAAGGACGTCGCTGCGGCGCGCGAGGCGATGCTCGCCGCGCTCAAAGCGGCGCGCGGGGGCGACGTGACGATGCTCCCCGCCACCACCGCCTTCGTGGTGCTCGACCGCAAGGGCGGCGCAGTTGCCTGCGCGCTGACCATGGGCAATCTCTTCGGCGTGGGCCGGGTTGCCGCCGGGACCGGCGTGGTGCTCGCCGCCTCGCCCAAAGCCTGGCCGCCGCCAGTGCTCTCCGCGGCGATCGCCTGGGATCCGAAACGCAAGGCCTTCCGCGCCGAAGCAGCAAGCTCCGGACAGGACGGCGCACCACTCGCCACGGCCTTCGCCCTCGAGGAAGTGCTCAGCATGGACGTCAATGACAAGAAACAGAAAGCGCCGTTCATGCCGGAAAAAGTGCCCGATCCGGGGCGGGCCAACGTGATCGCCTGTTTGCGCGAACTCCCCGGACCCGACAAATATTGCCACTGGTATGCCGACCCGCGCCTGACCGGGCTCGCCACTGGCGGCGAGGAGAAGGAGATCCAGGAGGAGTTCAGCAAGTGAGCCGCGATGACGCGCCCCCTCTCGCGCGACGGGCGGACATCGCCCCCTTCCTCGCCATGGACGTGGTGAGCCAGGCGGCGGCCTATGAGGCGCGGCGGAATGCTGACGCCCCGCGCGCCCTCCATCTCGAAGTGGGCGAACCCGCCGAGGGAGCGCCGGAAGGGGCGCGGCGGGCGGCAGCCGAGGCGCTCGCCCGCGGGGTCGCGCTCGGCTACACCGAGGCCCGCGGTCTTCCCGAACTGCGTGCCCGCATCGCCCGGCACTATCTCGACTGGTATGGGCTCGCGCTCGATCCAGAGCGGGTGATCGTGACGCAAGGGGCCTCGG
>KN174075.1:2091-3443 GCA_000759655.1 Acidicaldus organivorans
GTCGCCCTCGCCGCCCCCTATTATCCGCCTTACGTCAACATGCTGCGCGCGCTCGGGCTCGAGCCGGTCTTCCTCCGCACGCCCGCCGCCGCCCGTCATCAGGTGACGCTGGAGGCGCTCGCCGCGCTCGATCCGCCGCCCGCAGGCCTCCTCATCGCAAGCCCCGCCAACCCCACGGGGGCGATGCTGCACCCCGATGAGCTCGCCGCGATCGGAGCCTGGTGCCGCGCCCGGGGTGTCGCCCTGATCAGCGACGAGATCTATCACGGGTTGCACTATGACGCCCCGCTCGCCACCGCGCTCGCCGCGCATGAGGGGGCAATCGTCGTCAACAGTTTCTCCAAATATTTCGGCATGACCGGCTGGCGGATCGGCTGGCTCGTCGCGCCCGAGCCGCTGATCCGTCCGATCGAGCGGCTCGCCCAGAATTTCTTTATCAGCGCCCCGACCCTGTCGCAGATCGCCGCACGCGCCGCTTTCGACTGCGAGGCCGAGCTCGCCGCCCGCCCACCCCGCTACCGTGCGGCGCGCGATCTCTTGCTCGGCGCGTTGCGCGAGGCGGGGTTTGGGCCAGTGCTGCCCCCCGAAGGCGCGTTCTACCTCTATGCCAGGCTTCCCGAAGGCGCCCCGCCGAGCGACCTCTTCTGCCGCGAGCTTCTCAAGGCGACCGGGATCGCCATCACCCCCGGCCTCGATTTCGACCGCGAGGAGGGCGCGCATTTCGTCCGGCTGAGCTATTGCCGCCCGCTCGATGAGATCGCGGAAGCGGCGGCCCGCCTCACCGCCTGGCGTCCTCCCTGGCGATGACGCCGCGCCGCGCCCCTCCGCTCCTCGCCCCCCTCCGCCGATGACCCCCGCGGCGCGGCTTGCCGCCGCCATCGAACTCGTCGATGCCATCGCCCGAGGCAGGGAGCGCCCCGCCGATGCCTGGGCCTCCCATTATTTCCGCGACCGGCGCTATGTCGGGGGAACGGACCGGCGGGCGATCGGCGAGATGGTCTGGCAGGTGCTCCGCGCCTGGCGCCGTCTCGGCTGGTGGCTTGGCATCGCGGATGAGGATCCCGCCGCCCGGCTTCGCGTGGCGGGGCTTCTGCTGCTCGATCAGGGGATGAGGCTCGCCGCGCTCGACGCCCTGTTCGGCGGCGGACGCTTCGACCCCGCCCCGCTCGGCGCGGAGGAACGGCGCCGCCTCGCCGGGCTCGAAGGCGGGCGGCTCGATCATCCGAACCAGCCGCCCGATGTGCGGCTCGAATGCCCTTCCTGGCTCTTTCCCCACCTCCAGCGCCGCTTCGGCGAGGAGACCGCGGCGGAGCTTTCCGCCCTCCTCGCTCCTGCTCCGCTCGACCTCCGCG
>KN174075.1:3493-4283 GCA_000759655.1 Acidicaldus organivorans
GCGGAGCTTTCCGCCCTCCTCGCTCCTGCCCCGCTCGACCCCCGCGTCAATACGCTGAAGACCGACCGCGCGGAGGCGCGGGCCCGCCTCGCCGCCGAGGGCTTCGCCTTCGACCCCACCCCGCTTTCGCCTTGGGGGCTGCGCGCGGCGAGCCGGCTCCCGGTGATGGGCTCGGCCCCGTTCCGCGAGGGCCTCGTCGAGGTGCAGGACGAAGGGAGCCAACTCGTCGCCCTTCTCCTCGGCGCGAAGCCGGGCGAGCGGGTGTGTGATTTCTGCGCCGGGGCGGGAGGCAAGAGCCTCGCGCTCGCCATGATGATGGCGAATCGGGGACGGCTGGTCGCTGCCGACGTCTCCGCGGTGCGGCTCGCCGCCGCCGAGCGGCGCTTCCGCCGGGCGGGGTTGTCCAACGTCGCCTGCCATGTGCTCACCCCCGGCGACAAATGGCGCAAACGCCAGCGCCGCAGCTTCGACCGGGTGCTGGTCGATGCGCCCTGTTCGGGCAGCGGGACCTGGCGGCGCAACCCTGACGCGAGATTGACGTTGCGCGCGGAGGGGCTCAACGAACTTCTGGCGCGCCAGCGCAAAATCCTCGAAGATGCAGCCGAACTGGTCAGGCCGGGCGGGCGGCTCGTCTATGCCACTTGCTCCCTGCTGATCGAGGAGAACGAGGATCAGGTGATGGCGCTGCTTGCGGCCCGCCCCGATGAATTCCGCATCGTCCCGCTCGAAGAAGCGTGGGCGGAGGCGGGGCTCGCCGGTCCGCCCCCCACCCATCCCCGCCGCCTCGGCC
>KN174076.1:0-410 GCA_000759655.1 Acidicaldus organivorans
GCCGAGCGGGGCGAAACGGGAGAGATCGAGCGGCTTGCGGGGAATGGGCTCGGCGAAGACCTCGCGTGCGGCCATCAAATAGACCGGACCTTTCGGCGCGCTTTGCGCGATCTGCAGGGCGCGGGCGGTGATCTCGCGGATATTGTGGCCGCGGCGGATCTCGTGATCATACTTGACATAGCCGCGCACGATCCCCCGCTGGTCGGCGACGTCCTGCAGCCAGTGGATGAACTCGTTGCGGCTTCCCGCAAGCTCGCCCTCTTGCGTGGCAGGCGAGGCCCCGGCGAGGATCAGCACCGGCACCCGCCCGCGCGCCGCATTGTGCACCGCGCCGCCCAGCGCTTGCGTTCCGCATTCGACATGGACCAGCACCGCCGCCGCCTGGCCGCTTGCCAGCGCGTAGCCATGGG
>KN174076.1:443-4887 GCA_000759655.1 Acidicaldus organivorans
AGCCGCCACCCACCAGGCCGAGTTCGGGGCTCGAGGGCTCGGCATGGGTGCGCCGCGCGATCCGGCCGGCGCCGCGGGCGAGCCTCCCCGCGATCACCGCATGACGCATCGCCTCCGCCATGCGCGGCGGATCGAGCGCCCCGGCCACCGCCGAGTTGAGCAGAACACCGTCACAGCCGAGTTCCATGGCGATCGTGGCATCGGAGGCGGTGCCGATCCCGGCATCGAGGATCACCGGTACCGGGCTCGTCGCGCAGATGCGGGCGATGGCATGCGGATTGGCCACGCCGAGCCCCGAGCCGATCGGCGAGCCGAGCGGCATCACCGCCGCCGCGCCGAGATCGGCGAGCTTGCGGCAGGTCACCGGATCGTCGTTGCAGTAGGGGAGCACCACGAACCCCTTGCGCACCAATTCGTCGGTCGCCTGGAGCAGGAGCTCGACATCGGGATAGAGCGTCTCGCGATCGCCGATGATCTCGAGCTTGACCCAGTTGGTGCCGAGCGCCTCGGCGCCGAGTTCAGCGGTGAGCACCGCATCGCGCACGCTGGCGCAGCCAGCGGTGTTGGGGAGCAGCACGTAGCGGTCGAGCAGATCGACCAGGCTCTCGTGATAGGCCTCGAGACTGATGCGGCGGATGGCGACCGTCACCATCGCCGGTGCGGCGGCCTCGAGGGCGCACAGCAGGGTCTCGCGGTTCGGATAGCCACCCGAGCCCATGAGCAGGCGGGAGGAGAAGCTCCGCCCGGCGATGACGAGCGGGTCATTGACGGGCGAGGGAAGGGGGGTGTCCATGCTCAGCCTCCGCCGAAAGGACGGACGATTTCGATGCGGTCCCCTGGCGCCAGCGCGGTTTCGGCCCAGCTTGCGGCGGGGATCACCCCGCCATTGACCGCGACCGCCGTGCCGCGCGGGGAGTGGATGTTGCGGGAGGCGAGAAGCGCGGTGAGGTTTGCGACGTAAGGGACCGGCTCGCCATTGACGAGGAGCTCCCTCTGTCCCGTCTCCGCCGCGTCGCCCGCTCTCCTCTCCTCGCGCACCGCGCTCATGCGACACGCTCCCGGGATGCGAACCGTTCGAGACGGAAGGGGGCGAGGCGCGGATCCACCCGTCCTTCGAGGAGGAGAGGGACGAGCAGGGCGGCGGTGATCGGGGCGAGCAGGATCCCGTTACGGTGATGCCCGGTCGCCATGACGAGCCCCTCGATCGCGGTCGGGCCGAGGATCGGCGCGTCATCGCGCGAGCCGGGCCGGAAGCCCACCCACATCTCGTCGATCGGGAGCTCCTCGATCGCCGGAATGGCCCGCCATGCGCCTTCGAGCAGGGAGAAAATGCCCCCGGCGGTGAGGCTCACCTCGAAGCCGCGCTCTTCGGTGGTGGCCCCGATGAGGAGCCGCCCGTCCTGACGCGGCACGAGATAGACTTTGGGCGTCCACAGCACGTGCCGGAGCAGGGGGTGCGCCGGGTCCATCTTGAGCGAGAGCATCTGGCCCTTGATCGGCCGCACGGGGGGACGGATCGCGGGGGTGAGCCCATCGAGCTCCGCCGACCAGGCTCCGGCGGCGAGCACCACCGAGGAGGCGGGGACGATTTCGCCGGTGCGCAACCGCACCCCGCTCACTCGGCTTCCTCCGATTTCGATCGCCGCCACTGGCGTATGTTCGCGGAGCTCGCCGCCGGCGGCGAGGAAGACGCGGCGCAGGGCGGCCACCACCCGGCGGTTGTCCACCTGATGATCGTGCGGGCTGAACACGGCGCCCGCGAGCTGGGGCCCGAGATGGGGCTCGCGCTCGCGCGCCGAGGCGGGGCTCAACCAGTGGAGCTCGGCGCCGCGGCTCTGCTGGAAGGCGACGCGCCGGGCGAGGCGGGCCGCATCATCGCGGGTCAGCGCGATCTCGATCGTCCCCTCGGTGCGGAGTCCCACGGCAAGGCCGCTCTTGGCCTCGAGCTCGGCGGCGAACGCCGGCCAGAGGGCGAGGCTTTCGCGGCCGAGAGCGATGAGCGGGTCCTCGCCGGGCTCGGTCTCGATCCCGGGGGCGAGCATGCCGGCGGCGGCGTGGCTCGCCCCGAGCCCGGCCTCACCCCGTTCGAAGAGGACGACCCTGGCCCCCGCTTCGGCGAGCCGCCAGCCCAGGCTAAGCCCGATGATGCCCCCGCCGACGATGGCGATGGGGAGGGAAGATGCGCTGCTGCTCATGGTTTTTCGGCCGGAGCCGCCTCCGGGACATAAAGCGCCCCGCCGCGGGCGCGGAATTCCTCGCTCTTGGCCGCCAGGCCGGCGAGCCGCTCGGCCTCGGCGCGCAGGTCCTGGGTGATCTGCATCGAGCAGAACTTGGGCCCGCACATCGAGCAGAAATGCGCCACCTTGTGCGCATCCTTGGGCAGCGTCTCGTCGTGGTAGGCGCAGGCGGTATCGGGATCGAGGGAGAGGTTGAACTGATCCTCCCAGCGGAAATCGAACCGCGCCCGCGACAGCGCATCGTCGCGCGCCTGGGCGAGCGGGTGCCCCTTGGCGAGATCGGCGGCATGGGCGGCGATGCGATAGGCGATCACACCCGCCTTGACGTCCTCGCGGTTGGGCAGGCCAAGATGCTCTTTCGGCGTGACGTAGCAGAGCATCGCCGTGCCGAACCAGCCAATCATCGCCGCACCGGTCGCCGAGGTGATGTGGTCATAGGCGGGGGCAATGTCGGGGATCACCGGCCCCAGCGTGTAGAACGGCGCCTCGCCGCAGAGGGCAAGCTGCTTTTCGACGTTGACCTTGATCTTGTGCATCGGGACATGGCCCGGCCCCTCGATCATCACCTGGCAGCCCTTGGCCCAAGCGATGCGGGTGAGCTCGCCCAGGGTCTCGAGTTCGGCGAACTGGGCGGCGTCGTTGGCATCGGCGATCGAGCCCGGCCGCAACCCGTCGCCGAGCGAGAAGGAGACGTCGTAGCGGCGCATGATGTCGCAGATCTCATCGAAGCGCTCGAAGAGGAAGTTCTCCTTGTGATGGGCGAGGCACCAGCGCGCCATGATCGAGCCGCCGCGCGAGACGATGCCGGTGGTGCGCCGGGCGGTGAGCGGGATATAGGCGAGCCTCACCCCGGCATGGATGGTGAAATAGTCCACGCCCTGTTCGGCCTGTTCGATGAGGGTGTCCTTGAACACCTCCCAGTCGAGCTTGACCGGATCGCCGCCCACTTTTTCGAGCGCCTGATAGATCGGCACGGTGCCGATGGGGACCGGCGAATTGCGCAGGATCCAGCCGCGGATATTGTGAATGTTGCGCCCCGTAGAGAGGTCCATCACCGTATCGGCGCCCCAGCGGATGGCCCAGACCATTTTCTCGACCTCTTCGGCTGCCGAGGAGGAGACCGCCGAATTGCCGATATTGGCGTTGACCTTCACCAGGAAGTTGCGGCCGATGATCATCGGCTCGAGTTCGGGGTGGTTGATGTTGGCCGGGATGATCGCCCGGCCCGCGGCGATCTCGGCGCGGACGAATTCGGGCGTGACGAATTCGGGGATGGCGGCGCCGAAATCCTCACCATCGGCCCGCCGCCGCGCTGCCTCTTCGGCGGCGGCGAGGCGGCCGAGATTTTCCCGATGCGCCACATAGACCATCTCTTCGGTGATGATCCCGGCGCGGGCGAATTCAAGCTGGGTGACGAGCTGATCGGGCCGTCCCCGCCGCACCTTGTGCGGAGCGGGGCAGGGGGGCAGCAGGCGATCGCCGCTCGCCCCATTGTCCTCGGGGCGAACTGCGCGGCCTTCCACCGTCTCGAAGCCGCGGGCGTCGAGCCAGGGGGCGCGCAGTTCGCCCCGAGGACAATGGGGCGAACTGCGCGGCCTTCCACCGTCTCGAAGCCGCGGGCGTCGAGCCAGGGGGCGCGCAGCGGAGGAAGGCCCGCTTCGAGGTCGATGCGCGCCCCCTGGCTCGACGCCCGCGGCTTCGAGCCAGGGGGCGCGCAGCGGAGGAAGGCCCGCTTCGAGGTCGATGCGCGCGGCGGGGTCGGTGTAGGGGCCGGACGTATCATAAAGCCGCACCGGCGGTTCATTTGCCGCCGGCGTGGGGGCGACCTCGCGGAACGGCACCTGGATGTCGGGCCGGCCGGGCGGTGAGACATAAATCTTGCGCGAGCCGCGGATGGGCCCGGTGGTGACAGCGGAGGGTTTGGCTTGGACGTTCATCGCGCGGTTCTCTCCTGTTGCCGGTTTCGGGAGGGAGAGACCGTTTCTCGCATGAACACCCGTCCCTCCGCCGGCATGATCCGGATCAGGTCGATAAGGGTCGCTGCCAGGCGGGGAAGATCGTCCCTCGACGGCAGCCTCTCAGCCCTCTTCCCGGGGCTCCCCTCGGCTATGGCGCATCATTGCGCCAAAGCCGCCCGATGTCAAATGAATCTCCCGCGAAACCCGCGAAACGTTCCGCGAGGTGTTCGCGGCGGCGTTCACGATGAG
>KN174076.1:4995-5075 GCA_000759655.1 Acidicaldus organivorans
TTTCCCTCCCCCGCCTTGCGTCACGGGCGGCCCCGTCGGGCTGCCCCGTCTCCGGCGGGGTGGGGGGGAGGCGAGGGAGC
>KN174077.1:0-2821 GCA_000759655.1 Acidicaldus organivorans
CGACCCCACCCTGATGAGCGTGGTCCAGACCGCGCTCGGCCTTCCTCAGGAATTCGGCCTCCTCAGCTACAACCAGCAGGTCTCCATCCTCACCAAGCAGGTCGATCTCAAGAAGTTCCAGAACCCTTCCTATGTGAAACAGTTCGTCGAACGCGCCCTCATCCTCAACCAAGAGAGCGGTGGGGCTGATCTCTCCAGCCAGAACAGCAGCGCGACCGCCAATCCCACCCTCTCTTTGTTCGCCTGATCCATCTGGACCGTCGCCCCCGGCTTCGAAAGCAGGACGACGCCCGGGCCGAAACGAAAGGGAGGCAGGACACTCCCCCAGCCGATCCAGACGGCCCCAGCGCATCGGAAAGCCCCGCGGCACAGGCCACGGGACTTTTCTCGAATCCGATCCCTCCTGCTTTGCGGAAGGTTCCTACTTTGCGGAAGATCAGGCGGCGCGGACGGCGTTGAGGAAGTCGGTGACGTTGTGACGAAGATGCGAGGTCCGATCCTCAAGCAGATGGGCCGAAGAGGAGACCTGCTGGGCTGCTGCCCCCGTCTCATTCGCTGCAGTCCGCACCATTCCGATCGTTTCCGAAACCTCCGCGGTGCGGCGTGCCGCCTCGGCGATATTGCGGGTGATCTCCTGGGTGGCCGCCGCCTGCTCCTCGGCCGCACTTGCCACCGAAGTGGCGATCCCGCTCACCTCGTTGATGGTGGCGCCAATCCCGCGAATCGCCTGCACTACCGACTCGGTCACGCTGCGCACTGCGGCGATCTGCTGGGCAATGTCCTCGGTGGCGCGCGCCGTCTGCGTGGCGAGCTGCTTCACCTCGCTCGCCACCACCGCGAAGCCCTTGCCCGCATCCCCGGCTCGCGCCGCTTCGATGGTGGCGTTGAGCGCGAGCAGATTGGTCTGGCCGGCGATGTCGGAGATGAGCGCGACGATGCTATCGATCTTCTGCACCGCCTCGGCCAGCCCGCGCACCGCCTCATCGGTGCGTTCGGCCTCGGCGCGGGCGCGGCCTGCCACCTCCGCCGAGGTGGTGATCTGGCGCGTCACCTCCTGGATCGAGGCGGCGAGCTCCTCGGCGGCAGCGGCCACCGTCTGCACATTGGCCGAAGAGCGCTCCGCCCCCTCGCCCGCCGCCTCGATCCAGGAGGTGACGCGCCAGATCACCACCTCGGCGGCAGCGGCCACCGTCTGCACATTGGCCGAAGAGCGCTCCGCCCCCTCGACCGCCGCCGCGACCTGACCATTGGTTTGCTCGGCGGTCCGCCGCATCGCTTCGGCCACCGCATTGAGCTCCTGCGCAGCGCGGCTCAGCTGCTCGATCTCGCCGCGGAAGGCGGTGTCGAAATCGCTGACCAGGCGCCCCACTCGTTCCGCCCGGGCCATCTGGGCCTCGGAAGCCTTTCTCTGTTCGGCCTCGAGGGCACGGGCCCGGCGCACCGCCTCCTTGAACTGGGCGATCGCCTGGGCGAGCCGCCCCACCTCGTCGCGCCGCGCCGTGCCCGGAATGTCGGCCTCGAGATCGCCCTCGGCGAGACGGGTCGTCTGATCGGTAAGCGTGACGAGCGGATGCGCCACCCCGCGCACCATCTGAAAAATGACGCCCGCCGCAATCAGGAAAAGGACAACCCCGCCTCCGGTCGAAAAGAGCTCAATGGTACGAAGAACGTTCTGTTCATCGTGGAGTCGGGTATCGAACGCCTCGCGCGCCACTTTCTGGAAGCCGGCGATCTCGGCCCGCACCCGGTCCATCGCCGCCTTGCCCGCGCCCGAAGCCTCGCGGTCCCGCGCGTCATCGGTGGTGCCGGCGTTGACCGAGGCGATTTCCTTGGCGGCGTAGCTCTCCCAGTCTCGGGCCGCCTTGAGGGCCGCCTCGAAGCGGGCAGTCTGTTCAGGGTTGTCGGCGAGGAGCTTGCTCAAACTCTCGACCGAATCGGCGCGCACTTTCTGCGCTGCCCGCATCGGTTCGAGGAAGGAGGCGTTGCCAGAGAGGAGATAGCCGCGCAGCCCGGTTTCCTGATCGACCATCGCCTGGCTGAACGCCGCACTCGCATCGAGGATCTTGAAGGAGCGGGCGGTGAGGAGCTGGGCGTCATGCAGCCGGCCGAGTTCCCAGAAATCGAACCCGCTGCCCAGCATGAGCGGCAGCAAGACGGCGGCAAAGCCCAAAATCAAACGTTGGGTGAAAGAGAGATTGCGCGAAAAGGCCATTGGTTCCCCTGCCTCCTTTCCTGATCTGGAATTCCCCCGGAAGGTCGCAGGGCGATCATGCGGCAGGAGGGGTTACCAATCCCTTACCGGCGGCGAGACGAATTGCACGAGACGAATTGCATGGGGGGCAGTCCCGGGGGGGGCAGTCTCAGCCGCCGAGCAGGGCAAGCAAGCCGGCGAGCGAAGGGATCTCCTGCCAGATCTCGCCGGGCAGGCGCTCGCGCGGCAGGCCCTGTCGGTTGCACCAGACCACCCGGAAGCCGAACGCGGCCGCGGCTTGCGCGTCCCAGCCATTGGCGGAGACGAAGACCATCGCCGCGGGCGGAGCGCCGAAATGGCGCTCGGCGAGGCGATAGACCGCCGGGTGCGTCTTGTAGGCGCGGACCGAATCGGCCGAGAGCACCGCCTCGAACAGATCGCGCCATCCTTGGGCTGCGAGCAGGTCTTCGAGCAGGCGCGGGGTCCGTTGGAGAGAATGGCCAGCCGCATCCCCGCCCCGCGCAGGGCGGTCAGCGCCGCACGGGCTTCCGGAAATGGATCGAGACGGCGAAACCCCGCCATCAGCGCCGCCTGGCGCTCCGGGTCCGCGAGGCCCAGCGCGGCGAGCGC
>KN174077.1:2930-4463 GCA_000759655.1 Acidicaldus organivorans
GTAATCGAGCGCCTCTTCGGTGACCCGTTCGAAATCGGCGTAATTTCCAGAGAGCGTGCGAAGCCAGGTGTAGTGGAGCTGGCGCTCACGCCAGAGCGCGGCAAGCCGCGCCTTCGTCTCCTCGGGGAGATCGAGGGTGCGCACCGGCGAGGCGGTATCGAACAGCGTGCCATAGGCATCGAAAAGACAGATGGTCATCTTCGTCTCCTCCCCCCAGTTCGTCTCCTCCCACTTTTCCTCTCACGGGATGAACGCGCCACCTTCATACCGGATCGCAGCTCGCCCCGCCCAGCACGCAGAAGCGCGCGCAATGCGGATGATCGAGGCGCACCGGCCGGAAGGATTCGGTCAAAGTGGCCCCGACGGCAAAGCGCGGCTCTTCGGGAAGCAGGGTGCAGGCCACCACCTCCGGCTCGGCCCCTTTGCGCTGCACCACCATCCGCTCGCGCCGGCACATCAGCGAAAGCCCCTGCCGCTCCCGCAAGGCAAGCAGGTCGGGACGCGGCAGCGGAAGCGGCGCCCCCTCGCCGAGTTCGGATACGCCGAGTTCTGGGAACAGGACGAGAACCGTGGGATCATACGCATCGAGGTCGAGCCCCTCCGCGGCGAAGAGGGCGGCATAGCGGGCGCGGAGCCCTGCCTCCTCCGCAGGCGCCCCCGCCCGCCGCCCAGCCACCGTGAGGCGAAGCGGCAGAGGCGCGAGAGCACGGAGAGCGGCGAGCGCGGGGGCGAAGGTCCCCTTGCCGCGGAGCGCCTCGTGCGCCGTCGCCTCGGGCGCATCGAGCGAAATGCGAATCGTGATCCGGCCGGGATGGCGGGACGCGAGCCGTTCCAGCCACGGCAGAGCGCGGCGGAACGGAGCGAGCCCATTGGTGAGGAGGAGCGCCTCGAGCCCCGCACCGAGCGCATGGGCGAGCATCGCCTCGAGGTCGGGGTTGAGGAAGGGCTCGCCGCCGGTGAAGCCCACCCGACGGAGGCTCCCAAAGCCGCGGCCCTCGTCGAGGAAGCTACGAAACGTCTCGAAAGAGATGAAGACGAGCCGGTCGTTGTGGGGGCTGCTTTCGACATAGCAGCCCGTGCAGGCGAGGTTGCAGCGCGAGCCGAGGTGAAACCAGAGCGTCTCGAGCCGCGCGAAAGCGACCTCCGGCGGAGTGGCAACGGGGGGAGGGTGGAGCTCGGGCGCTCTCCACGACCCCCCCTCCCTGGGCTTCCAGAAAAGAGGGGGAAAAGCGAGCGGGATCCCGGTCATCGCCCGCTCGGCAAGCGGCAGGATGTCGAGATTGGGCCAGAGCCCGGAGGTGAGGGTGAGCGCGTAATCCTCGGGCAGGCCCGCCTCGCGCATGGCGCGGGCTGCCCCTGCCGCGTCGTAGTCGAGCGCTTGGTGGCGGATCTCGAAGCCCCCCTCGCGCGGCAGCAGAAGGCTGAACCACACGCGGGGCGTGCCGTCATTGGCGGGAAGCCCGATCACGCCCGGGTTGTGCCAGAGCTTCCCCCCGATGACGCGGGTGAAGGGCAGGCCGCAATGCCCGCCAA
>KN174077.1:4540-5070 GCA_000759655.1 Acidicaldus organivorans
CCACCCCCTCCGTTTCCGCCGCCTCGATTTCATCGTCAAACGCGGCCTCGGCATCGGAGGCGAAGAGGAAGCGGTTGATCCGGCTCGGCGCGCCATGGACCACGGCGAGCCGCACCCCATGATCGAGATGGAGGATGATCCGCCGCGGCAGGCTGGCGAGGAAGGCGCGGTCGTCTTCGGTGATTTCGCTTTGCGCATAGGAGAACCAGCTCCGCGCGAGCTGGTCGCAGGAGGAGCCAGGGGTGAAGCCGCAATTGCAGTCCTCCGCCGCCGCGGCGAGCTGCTCCTCGCAATTGCCCATGACGATGGCGACCCCCGCCTCGCGCAGCCGGGAGAGCGTGGGGCGGGGGTCGCCGCCATAGGCGATGACGTCCCCGGTGCAGACCATGCGGCCGGGCGGAATGCCGAGCTTTGCGGCCTCGGCGAGCAGCGCCTCGGTCGCCTGGAGGTTGGAATAGCAGCCGCCGAAGAGGAGGACGGGCCCGCCTTCGAGATGGAGCCTCACCTCCTCCCCCCGCCTCTCCTCCCCC
>KN174078.1:0-115 GCA_000759655.1 Acidicaldus organivorans
GGGCGGGAATCGCTCCTGCGGGGGAGGGAGCGGTACCGCTCCTCGCCGCCGCGCCGCTTCTCCTCGGGAAGGCTCTCCGCGAGGCGCTGGTCGTAGCGGAGGGGCGCGATGCGGC
>KN174078.1:247-377 GCA_000759655.1 Acidicaldus organivorans
GGGTGGGGAGGGCGATGCGCCCACCGCCCTCGCCCTCTTCGGCCTCGGGCTTGCCCTTCTTGCCCGCCACCTCGACCGGCCCGATCTCGCCGCCCTCGCCTTCACCGGGGCGCTCGGCCTGATCGGGCTC
>KN174078.1:489-1683 GCA_000759655.1 Acidicaldus organivorans
GCCGCCCTCCTCCCCCTCTTCGTCCGAGGGGGGCAGGCGGCAACGAAGGAGGCGGGCGGGAGGCTCGCCCTGCTCGCCGCTCTCGCCCCCCTGCCGGTGCCGGGCGCGGCGGGGGCGGGCTTCGCGTGGGCGGTGTTCGCCTCGGCACTCGGGGCGGGGCGGCTTGCGCCGCTCCTTCTCCTCGCCCTTGCCGTGACCGGCGGAGTGCTCATCGCCTGGGCGGGGATGGCGCTCGCCGCCGCCACGGCATGGCCGGGCGCGACATCCGCCGCGCCAGAGCCTCCCCGTACGGCGCGGCATCCTCGCCTCGCCATTGCGGCGCTTCTGATCGCGGGTCTGGTCCCCGCACTCGCCTGGCACGCCCTCGCCCCGCTCGGCGCGGCGCTCGGCGGGGCCATCGTCCCGCCTGACCTGCCGCCTGCCTTCTCACTCCTTCCACCGCTCCTCGGCCTGCTTTTCGTCTTCGCCTCCCGCAAGGCCCGCGTGAGCGAGGATAAGGCCGCCTCCGCCGCTCTCGCCCGCGCCTTGGTCGCGGACGTCCCGGGGGGAATTCGGGTGTGGGGTGGGAGCAGCCTCCAATGGGTGGCGACGCGCCTTGCCGCGCTCCTCGCCTTCGCCGCGCGGGGGGCGGAATGAGCGCATCGCCGGGACTCGTGCTTCTCCTCCTGCCCCCCGCGCTCCTCCTCCACGCGGTGGGCAAAAAATGGGGACGAGGGGAAAGGCTCGTCTGGGGCTCGGGGCTTTCGCTCCTGCCGCGCCGCCCTCCTCCCGAAGCGGAGCTCGCCCGGAGCCCGCCGCTTGCGGCGCTCGCCGCGCTTGCCGCCCTCTTCCTGGCGCTCGCCGCGCTCGTCTCTCTCGTCCTCTGCCTCGCGAGCGGTGACGCGGAGGCGGAGGCGCAGACGCTGGCGCTCGCCGCCGGAGCGGAGCTTGCCGCCGCTCTCGCCCTGCTCGGCCTGGGTGGCGTTCCCGGCGCGGCGTTCTTCGCCGCGCGGATCCGCGCCCTCGGCCTCGCCGCGCCCCTCGCCCTGATACTTGCCGGGGGCGGCATCCTGCTCGCCCCGGTGCAAGACGAAGCGGGGCTTTCCCTGCTTGGTGCGCGGTTTGCCGCGGCGCTTGCGGTCTTCACCGCGGCCCTTGCCGCGCCTGCGCTGCCCCAAGCCGCCCCCCTCGCTCTATGTCTCGAACAGGAGGTGG
>KN174078.1:1758-2226 GCA_000759655.1 Acidicaldus organivorans
CTGGCTTCGGCCTCCTTCTTACCGGCCTTGCGTGTCTCTTGCCCCTCCCTGGGGCGTCTCCTGGGGCGTTCTCGGGGGCGGGCTGGGGCGAGGGGATGCTCTTCGCCCTCACCCTTCTCCTCCTCCAGCTTGCGCTTGGGGTGCTGCGCGGCCTCCGCCCGCCCCTCATTGCCCGCGCCCGCCGCGGACCGGCGCGCGCCGCGATCGCTTTCGCCGCCGCCGCTGTGATGTTCCGGGTCTTTGGCGCGGGCGGGGGGCGCGCCGCACCCCCAGCGCCAGCTGGGGGGGGGGAAGGGGGGGGGGGAAGAGCATCCCCCCCCCCCCGCCCCTCATTGCCCGCGCCCGCCGCGGACCGGCGCGCGCCGCGATCGCTTTCGCCGCCGCCGCTGTGATGTTCCGGGTCTTTGGCGCGTGAGGGGGGCGCGGTTTGCAGGTCAGATCGTTGGGGGGCAAAGCGTTGGGGGGTGG
>KN174079.1:0-174 GCA_000759655.1 Acidicaldus organivorans
CCCCCCCGCTTGCCCCCAACCCCGAAAACGCGAAACCCGAAGTACCGGAGACCGCCGGCGAGTTTGCGCTTGACAAAGGAGACGCCGGGGTATGCGATCACCGAGCCCCGCCTTGGGGGGATCGAGGGCGGCGGCATTCCGGCGAGACGCCTCGCCGGAGAGGAGGAGGCCATG
>KN174079.1:408-1452 GCA_000759655.1 Acidicaldus organivorans
GGGCGCTCATCGCCCTCGACTGGGCCCTCGACGGGCCCCTCGACTGGGCCGAGGCGAAGGACGTGGCCTCGGCTGGCGGAGAGACGTCCGAAAGAGAGGGAGAATGCTCGGCGGATCGCGAGGTGATCGCTGCCGCCCGCACCCAGCTCGCCGCCTATTTCGCCGGAAAGAGCGCTGCCTTCGACCTGCCGCTCGCCCCGCGCGGCACGGTGTTCCAGCGCCGGGTCTGGCAGGCGCTCCTCACCATTCCGCCCGGCGCGGTCTGGACCTATGGTGAACTCGCCCGCGCTCTTGGCACGGCGCCGCGCGCGGTGGGCCAGGCCAATGGCCGCAACCCGATCCCTCTCATCATCCCCTGCCACCGTGTGGTCGGCGGCGCGGGGCTCGGCGGCTATTCCGGCCTTGGCGGGCTTGCTACCAAAACCTGGCTCATCGACCATGAGCGGCGCCATTTCGCCGCCCCTCCGGCGCAAAAAGCCAAAGATGGGGTGCAGGAAGCCCGCGACGAGAAAGCCCTCACCCCTGCCTGAGAAGAGGGCGGCGAGAGGCGCGGAACAGAGGCCCGATAGCGACAGACGTCATCAGCGAACGCAGCGAACGAAAGAGCGGAGCCATGCCCTACGCAATCCGTATCCACTCCCACGGCGGTCCCGAAGTCATGCGCTGGGAAGAAGTGCCCCTTCCCGAGCCGGGCCGGGCGAGGCGCGGGTGCGCCATGAGGCGATCGGCCTGAACTACATCGACGTCTATTACCGCACCGGCCTCTACAAGGCGCCGAGCCTCCCCGCGGTGCTCGGCATGGAAGGAGCGGGCGTGGTCACCGCGATCGGCCCCGGCGTGACCGAGGTCGCGGTCGGCGACCGCGTGGCCTATGCCACCGGCCCGATCGGCGCTTATGCCACCGAGCGGGTGATCGCCGCCGCGGTCTTGAAGTCGATGTCGTCGGGAAGCTTCACCAGCCGGTCGGCGGCGATGATGCTGCAGGGGATGACCGCCCAATACCTGCTGCGGCGCACCTATCCGGTGAAGGCGGGGGAAACCATC
>KN174079.1:1734-2006 GCA_000759655.1 Acidicaldus organivorans
TGATCGGCGTGGTCTCGACGCCGGAGAAGGCGGAGCTCGCCCGCGCCCACGGCGCCGATCACACCGTGGTGGGCTATCAGAACCTCGTCGAGGAGGTGCGCCGCTTCACCGGGGGCGCGATGGTGCCGGTGGTCTATGACAGCGTCGGCAAGGATACGTTCTACACCAGCCTCGACTGCCTCGCCCCGCTCGGCATGATGGTGAGTTTCGGCAATGCCTCGGGGCCGGTGGGGGCGGTCGATGTCGGGCTGCTCGGCGCCAAGGGGAGCCTC
>KN174079.1:2027-2111 GCA_000759655.1 Acidicaldus organivorans
CCACGGCGCCGATCACACCGTGGTGGGCTATCAGAACCTCGTCGAGGAGGTGCGCCGCTTCACCGGGGGCGCGATGGTGCCGGT
>KN174079.1:2202-2425 GCA_000759655.1 Acidicaldus organivorans
GCCTTGCCACCTATACCGCCAAACGGGCCGATCTCGTCCGCAGCGCCGAGGAGCTCTTCGAGGTGGTGCGGAAGAGATCGGCCAGGTTGGGGGTATAGGAGGCAAGGCTGGGCCGGGTGAGATAGAGGCTCCCCTTGGCGCCGAGGAGCTCTTCGAGGTGGTGCGTAAAGGCGTTGTCAAGATCCGCGTCAACCAGACCTTCCCGCTGCGCGAGGCCGCCGCC
>KN174079.1:2552-2819 GCA_000759655.1 Acidicaldus organivorans
CGGGGAGCACCGTCCTTTTGCCCTGAGGGCGGCTCCCCCCTCGGCCCGCCCTAGGGGCGGTGATCCTCAGGGGGGGGATTCTCAGGGGCGGGTGATGAGGGCATCGACCGCGACGATCTTCTCCCCCCGCCCGATGAGCGGGTTGACGTCGATCTCGGCGATGGCGCCGGCGTGATCGGAGAGGAACTGGGAGAAGCGGGCGATAATCTCGGCGAGTTTCGCCCGCGCCACGGCGGGCCCGCCGCGGAACCCGTCGAGCAGCGGAGC
>KN174079.1:2892-3769 GCA_000759655.1 Acidicaldus organivorans
GAGGCGGAGGCGGGAGAGAAGATCGCCCACCTCCTCCACCGTGCAGGGGGCAAGGGTGAGCGCGGTATCGCCGAGGATCTCGACCAGCACGCCGCCCACGCCCACCACCACCACCGGCCCGAACAGCGGATCGACCCGCCCGCCGAGAAAGAGCTCGACCCCGCGCGGCAGCATGGGCTGAAGCAGGATGCGGCCGCCGAGCTCGGCCCGGCGCGCGGCGAGCTCGGCGAAGGCGCACGCGAGCCCCGCCTCATCAGCAAGCCCCAGCTTGACCAGCCCCGCCTCCGTCTTGTGCGGCGCGGCTTCGGTGTCGAGTTTGAGCACCACCGGCCAGCCGAAGACGCCCGCTTCGGCCTTGGCCTCCTCGAGGCTCTCCACCGCCGCCTCACGCACCACCGGGATGCCGTAGCGGGCCAAAAGCGCTTTGGCCGTGCCCTCGCCGATCACTTTGCCGGTGGCGCGGGCGAGGCTTTCCGCGACCGCGGCGCGGGCCTCCGGGGCGATCGCCGGATGGGTGCCGCCGCGGACGGGGGGCGGGGCGAGCCAATGGGCGAGCGCGGCGAAGCAGCGCCGCATCGAGCGGAAGATGACGCTGTGTGGCGCGGAGGCCGCTTCCAGCGTGCCCGGTCCCTCCCAGCGCTCGTTGAGCCAGACATTGCAGATGGGCTTGCCCGTCTCGGCCGCGATCTCATCGAAAGCGAGGATGCGGGCGCGCACCGGATCGTAGGAATAGACCGCGGGCACGATGAGGGCGGCATAGGCCGGATCGGCGAGCAGGGCGCGGGCGCAGGCGGCGAGGCTTTCCGGGTCGGTGAGCACCTGGGCGGTGACGTCGCAGGGATTGCCGGCGGTGCCGAATTCGGGAATGCGCGCCCGC
>KN174080.1:0-4413 GCA_000759655.1 Acidicaldus organivorans
CCGCGGCACACCGACGCTCGCCACGCTGGGGCCGGTGGGCGCCATGCCGCGTCTTCCCGAAATCGCGGAGAAACTCGCCGCATGAGCCCGCAAGCCTCTCTCGAACGTCTCCTCGCGGCGGCGAAGAAAGCCGGCGCGGAGGCGGCCGATGCGGTCTATGCCGCCCGTATCGCGCTCACCGCGAGCATCCGGCTCGGCCGCACCGAACATGTCGAGCGCGCCGAATCCCTCGAACTGGGCCTGCGCGTCTTCGTGGGCGGGCGCAGCGCGGTGGTCTCGGTGGAAAACCCCGCCGCGCTCGAGGCCGAGGCGCTCGCCGAACGCGCCGTGGCGATGGCGCGCGTCCTGCCCCCCGACCCGCATGGCGGGCTCGCCGCCCCCCCTCCGCCGCTGATCACCGCCGAGGCGCTCGATCTCTGCGATCCCTTCATCCCCTCGGCCGAACTCCTCGCGGCGCGGGCCGCCGCCGCCGAGGCCGCGGCGCTCGCCGTGCCCGGGGTGCGGAACAGCGAAGGGGCGGAGGCGAGCTGGGGGCGCTCGGAGTTCCATCTCCTCACCTCGAACGGCTTCGCCGGCGCCTACGCCCGCACCTCCTCCGGCCTCGCGGTGACCGCGGTGGCCGGGGAAGGCACCGCGATGGAGCGCGACTACGAGGCGGCCTCCGCCCTGCACGCCGCCGACCTCCCACCGCCCGAGACGCTCGGGCGCCGGGCCGGGGAACGCGCGGTGCGCCGCCTCAACCCGCGCCGCCCTGCCACCACCCGCCTTCCCGTCGTCTATGAGCCGCGGGTCGCCGCCGGGCTCATCGGCCATCTCGCGGCGGCGATCAACGGGGCGAGCCTTGCCCGCGGCACCAGTTTCCTCAAGGGGATGCGGGGCGAGCGGCTCTTTCCGGAGGGCGTGCATGTGTGGGACGATCCCTGGCGGCGGCGCGGCCCGCGCTCGCGCCCCTTCGATGCCGAGGGATATCCGACCAGGCCCCTCCTCCTCGTCGCCGACGGGGTGCTCCGCGAATATCTGCTCGATCAGCGGAGTGCCCGTCAGCTCGGCCTTGCCCCCACCGGGCATGCGGTGCGCGCCGCGGGCGGCCAGCCCGCCCCGGCTCCGAGCAATCTCTACCTCGCGCCGGGCCGCGAGACGCCCGAGGCGCTGATCGGCGCGATCTCGGAGGGGCTCTACGTCACCGAGCTCATCGGCATGGGGGTCAATGCGGTGACCGGCGATTACAGCCGCGGCGCGGCGGGGTTCATGATCCGCCAGGGCAAGCTCGCCGAGCCGGTCGCCGAGATCACCATCGCCGGCAATCTGCGCGAGATGTTCGCCACCCTCACCCCGGCCAACGATCTGGAGTTCCGCTTCGGCACCGATGCGCCCACGGTGCGGATCGAGGCGATGACCATGGCCGGGCAGTGAGCGCCCTTCGATGACACCGCCCTCGCCGACCGCCTCTTGACGGGGCCCCTGCCTTTTCCTCACCCTGAGGCCCTCGAGGAGGGGAGGCGGCGATGAGCGGGACGGAGGATCTCCGGGAGCGGTTCCAGGCGCTGCACGAGTTCATCCCGGCTGCCGAACGCGCGCTCTCGCCGGAGATCTGGCACTATCTGGTGGGCGGCACCGAGACCGAGACCACGGTGGCCCGCAACCGCGCCGCGCTCGATGCGCTCGCCTTCCGCCCGCGCGTGCTGCGTGACGTCTCGCGCGTCGATCCCTCGACCCGCTTCCTCGGCCACCGTTTGCGCCTTCCCCTCATGCTCGCCCCGGTGGGCTCGCTCGAGTCGTTCCATCCCGAGGCGGGGGCGGCGGTGGCGCGGGCGGCGGGGCGTTTCGGCGTCCCCTTCCTGTTGAGCTCGGTCTCCAGGCCGGGCCTCGAGGAGGCGGCGTCGGTGGCCACCGGCCCCAAGATTTTCCAGCTCTATGTGCGGGGCGACCGGGCCTGGGTCGAGGCGATCGGTGAGCGGGCGCGCGCGGCGGGCTACGACGCGTTCTGCTTCACCGTCGATACCGCCCATTACAGTCGCCGCGAGCGCGACATCGCGCTCCGTTTCGTCAAGCCGTGGCGGGTGGGGGCGGAGGAGGGGATGCGCCATCAGGCCGCCCTCACCTGGGACGACATCGCCCATTTCCGGGCGCGCAATCCCTTGCCGCTGATCCTCAAGGGCATCGCCACCGCCGAGGATGCGGCGCGGGCGGCGAGCTTGGGCGTCGATTACATCTACGTCTCCAATCACGGCGGGCGCCAGCTCGATCACGGGCGGGGGGCGATGGAGATCCTTCCCGAAGTGGTGGCGGCGGTGCGCGGCCGGGCGCGGATCATCATCGATGGCGGGTTCTGCCGCGGCACCGACATCCTCAAGGCGATCGCGCTCGGCGCCGATTATGTCGCGATCGGCCGGCTCTACTGCTACGGGCTTGCCGCGGCGGGCGAGGCGGGGGTGGAGCGCGTCCTCGAACTCCTCGAGGATGAGGTGCGGATCGCGATGGGGCTGCTCGGCGTCACCCGCCTCGATGAGCTCGACCCCACCTTCCTCGCCCCCGCCCAGCCGCTCGGGCGGCCCCATGTGTGGAGCGCCTTTCCCCTCCTCGGCTTCCGGGGAGAGAGAGGGTGAGCGCGGGGGATCCCGCGGGAGCGCCGCGGGCGGCGCTGCGCGCCCTGCTCGCGGGCCAGAGCGTGGTCTTTCCCGCCTCCGTCTTCGATCCGCTCAGCCTGCAGCTTGCCGCCGAGGCCGGGTTCGAGATGGCGATGCTCGCCGGAAGCATTGCCGCGCTCGTCCTGCTCGGCGCGCCCGATCTCGTGCTGATCGAGGCGGGCGAACTCGCCGCCCTCGCGCAGCGCATCGCATCCGCCGCCCCTCTGCCGCTCTTCGTCGATGGCGATCACGGCTATGGCAACGCGCTCAACGTGATGCGCACCACGGAGCGGCTCGAAGCGGCGGGCGTGGCCGGGTTTTCGATCGAGGATACCGAGCTTCCCGCCCCGCCCGGCGCCGCCGCGCCGCGCTTCCTCTCCCGCGAGGCCGCCTCCGACAAGATCCGCGCGGCTTGTGCGGCGCGGCGCGATCCCGCCCTCGTCATCGCCGGGCGGAGCGGGGTGTTGCCGGTGCTCGGCATCGAGGAGGCGATCGCGCGCGGCGCCGCCTTCCGCGAGGCGGGCGCCGATCTCCTCTTTTTCACCGGCGTCAAACCCCGGGCCGAGGTCGAGGCGCTCGCCGCCGCCCTCCCCCCGCCCCTGATGCTGGGGGGCCTCGTCCCCGAACTCGACGATCCCGCCTTCCTCGCCCGCTCTGGCGTGCGCGTCGCGCTGCGCGGCCATGCGCCCTATCTTGCCGCCCTCGCCGCGGCGCGCCGCACCTATCACGCGCTACGGGAGGGCGGGGCGCTGCCGGAGCGGCTCAGCGCGGACGAACTCGCCCTGCTCAGCGAAGAGCCGCTCTGGCGCGAGCGCGCCCGACATTTCCTCGCCCGCCCCTGAGGGCTGCCTCTGACCGCCGCCCCTGAGCGACGAGCGGTGCCGGTCCCGGGGCCCCTCCGCCCTCCCCCTCAGCGCGGGCTGAAACGGTTGGCGCGCGGGAACCCGGCGGGCACCGGCTTGCCCTGCCCGGCACGGTGGGCAAGCCAGGGCGAGGGGTCGGGAAGTTTCACCTCGCGCTCGCCCGAACGCCAGGAGAGACCCTCGGCGAGGGTGAAGACCTTGACGTCGGAAAGCCCTCCCTCGCGGTATTTCTGCAAGGTGACGCCGCTTCCCTTGCTCATCTCCGGCACTTCGGCGAGGGGGAAGATGATGAGGCGGCGGTTGGTGCCGACCACCGCGACGTGATCCCCCGTCACCGGGAGCGCCGTGACGACTTCCTCGCCGGGGCGGAGCGTGAACACCTGCCGCCCCGTCCGTTTCTCGGCGACGAGGTCCCGCCCGCGCACGATGAAGCCGCGCCCATCACTCGAGGCGAGCAGGTAGCGCCCCTCCTCGTCGGCGATGAGCAAGGCGGCGGCATCGGCGTCATTGCCGATGTCGGCGAGCAGCCGCAGCGGCTGGCCGTCGCCCCGCCCGCGCGGCAGGTCGGCGGCGCGCAGCGTATAGGCCCGGCCATTGGTGGCGAGCACGATGAGCCGGACGGTGCTCTCGCACGCGAGCAGCGTACGGAGCCGGTCGCCCTCCTTGAAGCGGAGCTCGCGCCCATCCTCCAGCCGACCCTTGAGCGCGCGGATCCAGCCCTTTTCGGAGAGCACTACGGTGAGCGGCTCGCGTTCGATGAAGACCTCCGCCTCGGGCCGGGGCAGGGCTTCGGCGGGGGCCAGCGTGGTCCGCCGCCCGTCGCCGAAACGCTCGGCGATCGCCGCGATCTCCGCCTTGAGCCGCCCGGCGCGGAGCGCGGCGTCCTCGAGCAGGGGTTCGAGCTCGGCCCGTTCGGCGAGAAG
>KN174080.1:4674-5784 GCA_000759655.1 Acidicaldus organivorans
CGGAGGGCACGCAGCCGCATGTTCAGGATCGCCTCGGCCTGGGTCTCGGAAAGCCCGAAGCGGGCGATGAGCCGCGGTTTCGGCTCGTCCTCGCTCCGGATGATGGCGATCACCTCGTCGAGATTGAGATAGACGAGGAGATAGCCCTCGAGCAGTTCGAGGCGGCGGGCGATGGCGGCGAGCCGGTGACGGGTGCGGCGCAGCAGCACCTCGTCGCGATGGGCGAGCCAGGCGGCGAGCAGCTCCTTGAGCCCCATCAGCCGCGGCGTGCGCCTTGCGTCGAGCACGTTCATGTTGAGGCCGAAGCGGCTCTCGAGCGCGCTCGCCTTGAACAGCGCCTCCATGAGCAGGGCGGGATCGACGTTGCGCGAGCGGGGCTCGAGCACGATCCGCACCGTCTCGTCGCTCTCGTCGCGCACGTCTTCGAGGAGGGGGAGCTTGCGCGCCTCGATGAGGGCGGCGATCTCCTCGATGAGCTTGGACTTGGGCACGAGGTAGGGGATCTCGCTCACCACGATCCGCCAGGTGCCATGCTTGCCCTGCTCCACCGTCCAGCGGGCGCGCACCCGGATCTGCCCCCGCCCGCTCTCATAGGCGGCGTGCAGGGTGGCGGGATCGTCGATGACGACGCCGCCGGTGGGGAAATCGGGGCCCTGGACATAGGCCATCAGCTCCTTGGTGCTGGCCTCCGGATGGTCGAGGAGGTGGATCGCCGCCTGGCAGAGTTCGGCGAGGTTGTGGGGCGGGATGGAGGTCGCCATGCCGACCGCGATCCCGCTCGCGCCATTGGCGAGGAGATGCGGGAAGGCTGCCGGCAGCACCACCGGTTCTTTCTCTTCGCCATCGTAATTGGGGCGGAAATCGACCGCCTCTTCCTCGATCCCTTCGAGCAGGGCGAGCGCGAGGGGGGTGAGGCGGGCCTCGGTGTAGCGCATGGCGGCCGCGTTGTCGCCGTCGATATTGCCGAAATTGCCCTGGCCCTCGACGAGGGGGTAGCGGACGGCGAAGTCCTGGGCGAGGCGCACCAGGGCCTCATAGACCGCCGCATCGCCGTGGGGGTGGTATTTGCCGATGACATCGCCCACCACGCGGGCGCATTTCTTGAACCCG
>KN174080.1:6008-7217 GCA_000759655.1 Acidicaldus organivorans
ATGAACCGGCTTGAGACCGTCGCGCACGTCGGGCAGCGAGCGCGACATGATGGTCGAGAGCGCATAGGCGAGGTAGCGCTCGGCCAGTGCCTCGGCGAGCGGGGTGTCGCGCTCGGCGGGGAGGGGGGGCTCGATCTGGTCGGGCATGCGGGGTCCTCGGGTCAGAAACGGGGTGGCTCAGAGAATTGGCTCAGAGAGTTGGCTCAGGGGCCGGCGGCGGGCGGCGCGGTGATCCGGCTCTGGAGCCGTTCATAGAGGTCGAGCCGCGCTTTGGGGAGCGGGCGGTGATGGGCGGCGAACAGCGAGCGGGCGAGGAAATGCCCGGTGAGCCGGAGCCCGGCGAGGCTCTCGGCGAGCGCGACCGGCCCGCCCGCCGGGGCTTGTTCTGGTGCGGCGGCGAGGAAGGGGGGGAGGGGGAGGAGTTTCTCGCGCCAGGGCGCGCCCGCCTCTTCGGTGACGGCGCGACCCGAGCGGGGCGAGACATAGGCAAGCCCCGTCTCTGCGCCGGTGAGGGCGCAGCGGGAGAGGTCGAGCCCGAAGCCGAGATCGGCGAGGAAGAGCAGTTCCCACCGCACATAGGCGGCGGAGAGCGCTTCGAGCGGGGCCTCCGCCAGCGCATCGAGCCAGATGCGGAGCGCGGCATAGAGCCGTTCATGGGGCTCGCCCTCGGCGAGCGCCTCGGCGAGCAAGGCGCAGCCCGCGGTGAGCAGGGCAAGCCGGAGCGGCTCGGCGAGGAGAAGGGAGGCTATGGGGCGGATCAGTTCGCCGTTCAGCGTGCCGAGACTGCCCTGGGTGCGGGCGCGCCAGTGCAGGGCGAGCAGATGCCCGACCTGCCAGACGGGAGAGAGGCGCCGGCCCTGCCCGCCATGGACGAAGCCGCGGCGAAGCCCCTGGGAGGGGGTAAACAGGCTCGCAATGAGGTCATGCTCGCCATAGGGGCGAAGCGCCACCACCAGCCCCTCATCCTCCCATTCGAGCATGGCGCGACCTTTCCCCCTTTCTCCCCCGCCGGGGGGCGCTCAGCCGTCGCTCGGGGGAAGCCAGGGAATGCGGCTCACCTCGATCCCTTCCTCGCGCAGCGCCTCCACCTCCTCTTCGCTCGCCTCGCCATAGATGGCGTGATGGGGGCTCTCGCCGCGATGGATGCGCCGCGCCTCCTCGGGGAAATCGGCGCCGACGTAATCGCAGTTCTTCTCGATCTCGGCGCGC
>KN174081.1:0-377 GCA_000759655.1 Acidicaldus organivorans
CCCGCACCCCCGCGAGCCGGGCCAGCCCCGCCCAGACCGCGGGCGGCGCGCCGAGCGCCTCGGCGAGGGTTGCGGCGAGCACCGCGTTCTCCGCCTGGAACCGCCCGGCAAGCGGCAGCAGCACCTCCTCGCGCCGGCCAAAGGCGCGGATGACGAGCGCCTGCCCCTCGGGACGCGGGGCGCAGGTTGCGATCCCCACCTCGCCCTCACCGATGGCGATCAGCCGGAGCCGCCGCCGCTTGGCGATCGCGGCGAGTGCGGCGGCCGTCTCCGCCTCGAGCCCCGGCTGCTCGGCCGCCACCGCCCCTTCCGGCAGGAGTTCGGCGAAGAGGCGGAGCTTGGCCGAGCGGTAGGCATCGAAGGTGCCGTGATAGTCG
>KN174081.1:455-1182 GCA_000759655.1 Acidicaldus organivorans
AGGTGATCGCGGGTGAGATTGGTGATGGCACCCGCGGCCAAACGGAGCCCATCCAGCCGGCACTGATCGAGCCCGTGCGAGGAGGCCTCGAGCGCGAGATGGCTCACCCCCGCTTCGGCGAGCGCCCCGAGCGCCTCCCACAGCGCGGCGGGATCGGGGGTGGTGAGGCTTGGCCGCGGCGCCATGCCGGGGGCCTCGAGGCCGAGCGTGCCGAGCGAGGCGGCGCGATGGCCGAGCCCGCTCCAGAGTTGGCGGAGGAAACTCACCGTGCTCGTCTTGCCATTGGTGCCGGTGATGGCGACCGCCACCTCCGGCTGACGATGCCCGGCCAGGGCAGCGGCGGCGAGCGCATAGGCCCGCCGCGGCGCCGCACTCACGAGGAGGGGGACGTCCCGCGCTCCCGCGGGCAGGACGGTCTCCTCTGGGGCGAGAACCGCGACCGCGCCGCGGGCCAGCGCATCCGCCACGAACCGCCTGCCATCGGTGCGGGTTCCGGGAAGTGCTGCGAACACCGCCCCCGGGGCCACGGCGCGGCTGTCGGCGGTGATGGCGCGCACTTCGATCTCGCCACTGCCCATCAGACGGAGCGGCACGTCCGGGGCCAGCGCCGCGGCAAAGTCGGCGAGCTTCATTCGCCCTCCTTCGCCGGATAGGCGGCAAGCGCCACCGGCGCCTTCGGAAGTGCGGCCTCGTGGCGGCGGTCGGCGGGCGGGGGCGTGAGCGGGGC
>KN174082.1:0-2303 GCA_000759655.1 Acidicaldus organivorans
CCCGGGTCACGCCGGGAAGAAGCCCACAACGGAGCGGCGGCGTAAACCATTGCCCCCCGAGCTTGACCAGAACATTGCTCCGCCCGCCTTCGCAGAGCTCGCCCCTCTCGTTGAAAAACAGCGCATCGAACCCGCCCTCGGCCTCGGCCAGCCGGATAGCGCGGTCATAGAGGGCGCGATGCGTCGTCTTGTGCCGCCGCAAGGGATCACCGGAATCGATCGACGCGCCCTCCATGAGATCTTCGGCGAAAAGAACCCCTACCTCTCCCGATGAATGCGAGGGAAACGGCTCAAGCGGCGTAAGGGTTATGTCAAATTGTCCATCCGCCTGGAGGACGATGCGGGTTCTCACGCGGGCAATGCCTGCCCTCCGGTGGAGGAGAGCGAGCTGTTCTCTCATTTCCCGGTAGGGAAACCGGAAGCCGAAATACCGCGCCGAGCGGCGCATACGGGCGAAATGACGCTGAATGAGGGAGGCATCGTCGGGCAGCCGCGCCGAAAACGTCTCGATCAAGCCGAATTCGGGAGGAAGGCCGGTGACGAATCGCCCCTTCAGCAGGCATTCCGCGTATTCCGCCTCCGCCTTCGAGTCGAGAACGACGCCCGAGCCTACGCCGAGCCGCGCCCGGGCCGGCCGGCGGGACGCATCGACATCGAGGGTCCGGATGGCGACGCTGAACACCGCGCGCGTGCCAGCGGGCCGCCTCCTCGTCTCATCCTTCGCCGTGGGGCTGATCCAGCCGATCGCTCCCGTATAGAGGCCCCGCGGATGAGGCTCCAGTGTGCCGATGATGTGCATGCTGCGATATTTGGGGGCCCCGGTCACCGAACCGCACGGGAAAAGCGCGGCCCATACATCGTGCCACGTCGCCTCGGGGGAGAGGGTGGCCGTGATGGTGGAGGTCATCTGCCAGACGCTCGCATAAGGCTCCAGGCTGAAAAGACGGGGCACGGAAACCGAGCCGGGGGCCGCGATCCGCGTGATGTCGTTGCGCAACAGATCAACGATCATCAGGTTTTCTGCGCGATTTTTGGGATCGTTCTGCAATGTCTCGGCATTGCACCGATCCTCCTCCGCATCCCGCCCCCGTGGCGCAGTCCCCTTCATGGGGCGCGCGGTGATTTGCCCCGACTCGATGGTGAAAAACAGTTCGGGGGAAAAGGAAAGGATGCAACGATCCCCAAGCTCCGCATAGAGGCGGAAGGGCGTGGGCTGGCGCGCGTGCAGGCGCCGGTAAAGGGCGCGGGGCGAGCCGTAGAGGGTCGCCGCAAGCGGGAAGGTGTAGTTGATCTGGTAGGTCTCCCCGGCATGGAGGAGCCGGTCGATCTCCGCGAGCGCCGCGAGATAAGCCTTTTTCGTTATCCCCGCCCGCCATCCGGCAAGACCGGCAGGCGCGGGCTCGGCGGCGGATCCCGGCTCATCGAGCCAGGCCGCCACCTCGTCGGGCGAGAGGGCACGGGGGGCGGCGAAGCTCAACGCCTCGATGAGGGGCACGTCAGGGGCGTGCTGGATGGGAAGCCCGGCGAGCGCCCCCGCCGCCTCATAGGCGAGGAACAGGACCACATCGCGCCCCGCCGCGAGCTCGTTCTCCGTCCATTCCGAAAATCCCGCGATCTCCTCTTGCGTCAAGGCGCGAAACCAGGCGCAGGGCGCCTGATAGAGCCGCGCCTCCCCTTGCGCCGGATCGAACAGGATGGCCGGTTTCGCGCGGGATTGGGGGTCGTGCATTCGTCGGCAGGCCTCGGACGCAGAATCGCGGGGTCCCGGAAAAAACGGCGCTTCCTCGCCGTGAAGGAGGCGGAGGGTGTCATGAAGGGACAGGTGCCGTCAACGGCGCGCGATCCCTCCTTCTTTCCCCCTGTTCAGGGATGGATGAGGGACGGCGATCGCTCGTCCCGACGCGCCCCGCACCTCAGCACGTCCCTTCGCCTGACTCTCCGAGCCGGGGGCAGCCAGGGGCTCTTACGCGGCAGAGGTGAAGTCGAGCACCCCCCGCTCCCCCTCATGCGTCACGAAATGCGCCGCAAGCCGCCGGGCGCGCAAAATCGGCTCGGCCTCGGCGAGAGGAAGCAGGGTGAAGGTGGTGGACAAGACATTGGCCTCGGTCGCGGTCGGCGCGATGACCGAAACGGAAGCGAAACGGCCATGCGCCGAGCCGTCGAACGGATTGAAAATGTGACAGAACCGCCCCTCGGCGTCGAACACCGTGCCGTAACCGCCCGCCGTTCCCAACGCCCGGTCGATGAGCGCCACCTCCGCTGCACTGCGCCCCGGCGCCCGCGGATCCTCGAGACCCACCCGC
>KN174082.1:2333-2460 GCA_000759655.1 Acidicaldus organivorans
GCCTCGAGCTCTCCTCGCCGGTTGAGCGCCACCAGCGCCGAGTCTGCACGGTAGAGGCTCATGATCGCCTCGAGCCGCCGCNCAGGGCGTGCCTGAGGGATGCGGCCCGATCGCCCGGATCTTGCCC
>KN174082.1:2551-3751 GCA_000759655.1 Acidicaldus organivorans
ATATCGACCAGCGCATGGGTGATCCCCCGTGCCCGCAGGAGCTCGACCACCCGGTCGGTAATGTAGCCCTGGGCGATGCTGTTGAGCGTCACGCCCATGCCCGGTCTCAGGAAACGGATGATTTGCGGCCCGAAACGCCCGCCGCCGAAGCCGACCCGCGCCAGGGCGGCGGCGCGCGCCGCGGGCGGCGGGCCGTCGGGATCGGCCCCAGGCTGGCCGAAATGGCCGGCATAGAGCTCCCAAAGAGGCTGGACGGTGATGTCGAACATCCCGCCGGTGAGCGCGTGATACGCCGCACTCTCGCCGAAGATGCGGACGAGGTCGGGCGGCGGCGCCTCGAGCTCTCCTCGCCGGTTGAGCGCCACCAGCGCCGAGTCTGCACGGTAGAGGCTCATGATCGCCTCGAGCCGCCGCACCTCGGCCAGGGCCTCGGCGATGAGCCGGTCCGCCACCTCCGGATCGGGGTGGTGGAGCTGCAGCACGGCATCCGCCCCCAGCGCCACGCCGGTCCAGATGCGAAGCCGCCCCGGCTCGCCCCGCGCGCCGAACGGCAGCAGCGGCAGCCCGCCCGCCGCCGCGGTGATGCCGAGAAACCGCCGCCGCCGCAGTCGCGCGCCAGGAAGAGCGCCAAGAGGGGTGTTCGTCTCCATCTGCTTTCCGGTCATGATCCGTCTCCCCTTTCCGGTCTCTGGTGACGCCCCAAATCTCCCGACCCTGAATCTCCCGGCCCCAAATCTCCCGGCCCCGCCGCTTGCCTCCCTTGCGCCGCGGCCGCCTCCGCATCCCCGAAGAGATAGGCGTCGGGGATCTCCGCGAGACGGACGACCCTTCCGCCATTGGCCTCGGCGAAGCGGCGCGCCGCGGCGGGGTCGCTGAAGGGGAAGGCCTCGGCGAGCCGCATCCCGCCCAGACGGCGGCTTTCGATCACGTAGAACGCCTGATCCGCCGCCACCCACGCCGTGCCCTGCGCCGTGCCGTTGCCTTCGCTGCGGGCAAGATCGGTGACATAGACGGCAGCAATGTTCTTCGGGGTCTCCGGCAGCCGCAGATAGACGAGCGCATCGCGCACGGAGGCGAACCAGTGCGGCTCGGTCTCACCGTGGAGGAAGATCTGTCCTTTCGGTCCGTCATGTTCGGAAAGCAGCATGCCGCAGAACTCGGCGACGGCGCCGGGCGGGATTGGCTGGGGCGGCGGAGGCG
>KN174083.1:0-409 GCA_000759655.1 Acidicaldus organivorans
CTGCCGATCGAAATCTTTTCGCCCGCCTGGGCGCGGTGGGTCATCGACGCCGCCGAGGGCGCCAGCGCTCCGCCGGATTTCGTCGCGGCGGCCCTGCTGTCTGCGGCCGGCATTCTCATCGGAAATTCTCGGTGGGCGAGGCCATGGCCCTCATGGGAAGAACCGCCGATCATCAACGCCGCCTTGGTGGCCCCCCCTCCTCGGGAAAATCGCCGGCAATGGATCGGGTCAGCAAACTCTTCGCCACACTCGAGGCGGAGCTCAACGCAGACTTCGCCGATCGGAAGCGCGACTACGAAAGGCGGGAGGCCGAGTATAGCGAGAGGGTCAAAGTCTGGGAGAGAGAGGTGAAGGAGGCGGTAAAGGCCAGAGTCCCGGCTCCGCCCCGGCCAGCCGGCCTCGAGCCGCC
>KN174083.1:506-1479 GCA_000759655.1 Acidicaldus organivorans
ATTCGGCGCTGCTCAGCGGGGAAGACGACGGCCTCGCGGCACGCTTCATCTACGTCTGGCCCGCCCCCATGCGCCCCCGCCGTCCCCAATCCATCGCCGATGACGAGGGCGCCCTCGCCCGGCTGCGCCGTCTATTGAAGCTTCCGTGGCAGCCCCCGAGCCCAGGATCGTGCCATTCCACCCCGCCGCGGCCGCGGCCTTGGATGAATGGCGCCAGGAGGTGGCAGAGATCGAGGTGATGACGAGCGGCCTGTTTCTCTCGTGGGCCGGGAAGCTCCCGGGCTTCGCCGTCCGCCTCGCCCTGATCCTCGAATTCTTGGCCTGGTCGGAAAGCCCAGCGGAGACGCCCGAACCTCTCTCTATAAGCGAGCGGGCGGCGGTGGCGGCGATCACCTTTCTCTCAGACTACGCCGTTCCGATGGCGCGGCGGGCGATGGGAGCGGCGGCTCTTCCCCAAGTCGAAAGGGATGCCCGCATCCTCGCGAGGTGGCTCCTCGCGCAGAACCCCATCCCGCGGACCGTCAACGCAAAATTGCTCCGACGGATGGCTGCTGGACCGCAAATCCCGGATGCCGAGCGGATGGACGCAGCGCTCCTCGATCTCGCCGAGGCGAATTGGGTGCGACCAGCTTTCGAAAGGAGAGAAGGCTTTGGCCGGCGTCGAAAGGACTGGGAGGTGAACCCCAAACTCAGGGAGATGCCACGATGAAATCACGCTGGCGTGAACGGTTGGCCGCCCTGGACGGCGCGCAGGCCACCCCCACCACCCCCAAGGCCGAAGAGGAGGGTGCCCCCTCTTTTGCCGAAATTCCCCCTTTGCCGATAGTGCCGTTAGTGCCGATAGGGGGTGGGGAGGGGGCTATCGGCGCTATCGACACTAACGACAAAGGGTCAAAAACGAAAAACGACCCATCACTGCCCCCTCGTGGCTCGCTCCCCCTGGCCCGGGGACCGGACCCCCAAAATCCGAAAA
>KN174084.1:0-1231 GCA_000759655.1 Acidicaldus organivorans
GATCATCGACCGAGCTCTGGAAGCTCACCGGGCTCGTTTCGGTCATGCCATAGGCGATGGTCACCTCGCGCATGTTCATCCGCTCGATCACTTTCTGCATCACCGCGATCGGGCAGGGCGAGCCCGCCATGATGCCGGTGCGCAGCGAGGAGAGATCGAAGCGCTCGAACTCGGGATGCTCGAGCTCGGCGATGAACATGGTGGGCACGCCATAAAGCGCGGTGGCGCGCTCCGCCTCCACTGCCTCGAGTGTGGCCTTGGGATCGAAACCCTCGGAGGGATAGATCACCGCGCTGCCGTGGGTGAGGGCGGCGAGATTGGCCATTACCATGCCGAAACAGTGATAGAGCGGAACCGGAGCGCAGATGCGGTCCTTTTCGGTGAGCCGGATCGCCTCGCCCACGAAGAAGCCGTTGTTGAGGATGTTGTGATGGGTGAGGGTGGCGCCTTTGGGGAAGCCGGTGGTGCCGGAGGTGAACTGGATGTTGATCGGATCGTCGAACTGGAGGTCGCGTTCGAGTTCGGCAAGCCTTGCCCGCGCCGCCGCCGTCCCCGCCTCGGCGATGGCGGCGAAGGGAAGGAACCCCGCCTCGCGGCGCGCGCCGGTGAGGATGAGGCGCAGGACGCCGAAGGACGGGTGGAGAGCGCGCGCCGGTGAGGATGAGGCGCTTGAGATGGGGAAGCCGCGCGCTCTCCACCCGTCCTTCGGCGTCCTGCGCCTCGGGCAGGAGTGCGCGCATCATGCCGACGTAATCGCTGGTCTTGAAGGCGGGGGCGAGGACGAGCGCCTTGCAGCCGGCGAGGTTGAGCGCGTATTCGAGCTCGCTCAACCGATAGGCGGGGTTGATGGTGACGAGGATGATCCCCGCCTTGGCCGCGGCGTGCTGGGTGAGCGCCCATTCGATCGAATTGGGCGACCAAATGCCGATGCGATCGCCCCTCTCGAGCCCGAGCGCGAGCAGTCCGGCGGCGATGCGGTCGGTCTCGGCATCGAGCGCGGCGTAGGTGAGACGCGCATTCTGGTGGCGGCTGATCAGGGCCTCGCGATCACCCCAGCGCTCCGCGGCGCGGCGGATCGCCGCCCCGATGGTGATCCCGAGCAGCGGCGTGGTGCTCGCCCCATGAACATAGCTGAGATTGGCCTCCGGCATGGACAAACCTCCCTGCATCACGCACCGTTCCCGGGTTTTCCCTCTCCCGAGTTCCGGCCTTCGAATCGTCCTGCGCGGCG
>KN174084.1:1484-1621 GCA_000759655.1 Acidicaldus organivorans
GGGCGATGGCCGGGGCGGGCGCCGGGGCGCAAGCGGCGTGCTTTTCCTTCGCCCCCCTTGGAACGGGCGGAAAACGGGGCTTAAATCCTGGGAAGAGGAGAGCCCGGCGTCTTGCGCTGGCGCGTCGCCTCGGGGGG
>JPYW01001326.1 GCA_000759655.1 Acidicaldus organivorans
GCCGCCGCCCTCACGCTTGCTCCCGATCGCCCTCCTCCTCCTCGCCACCGCCCTCCTTCCCTTCTTCGCCGCGGGCTCGCACGCCTTCGCGCTGGGAAGCCGCATCGCGGTCTTCGCCCTGCTCGCCGGGTCCTACGACCTGGTGCTCGGCTATACCGGGATCGTCTCCTTCGCCCATGCGGCGTTCTTTGGCTTCGGCGCCTATGGGGTGGCGATCGCGCTGAATGGCGAGGCGAGTTTTTCCGCGCTCCTCCTCGGCGCGCTCGGCGGCATCGGCGTGGCGGGAGGGTTCGCCTTCCTCCTCACCCTGCTCTCGCTCCGCGTCGAGACGCTCTTCTTCGCCATGCTCACCCTCGCCTTCGGCCGGCTTGCCCAGATCGTCGCCGAGGAATGGCGCGAGGTGACGGGGGGCACGGACGGGCTCACCTTCCGCCTCCCCGCCCCGCTCGGCCCGGCCGACCATCTCTGGGGGGTGGATCTGCTTTCGGGGCGGCATCTCACCCTCCTCCTCCTCGCCGGGGTGGCGATCGGGGCGTTCTTCCTGCTCGACCGCCTGGTCCGCTCCCCGCTCGGCAGCGTCCTCGCCGCCATCCGCGACAATCCGCGCCGGGCACGAGCGCTCGGCTACTCGCCGCTCCTCTTCCGCAGCCTGGCCGCGGTCATCGCGGCGATGGCGGCGGCGATGGCCGGGGCGATGCAGGCGGTCGCGCTCCGCTACGTCAACCCGGACGTCGCCCTCTCCTTCGCGCTGATGATCGACGTGCTGCTGATGGGGGTGATCGGCGGGCTCGGCACGTTGATCGGGCCGGTGATCGGGGCGATCGTCCTCGTCTTCATGGAGGACGGGCTCGAGCCGCTGCTCGCCTGGCTCGCCCCACTCATGGCGGCGGTGCCGGGGGCGGGGGCGCTCTTCAGCCCCGAGCGCTGGCTGTTCTGGCTCGGCGCCGCCTTCGTCCTCATCGTCTATCTGGCCCCCGAGGGACTCACCGGGCTTTCCCGGCGGAGGGGTGGTGCGGGCTGAGCGGCAAGCCGGGCGAGATCGGCGGCGAGCGCGGCAAGCGGCGTGGCCCAGTCGCCGACGCGCGGCTGGGCGTAGAGGAGGAGCGTGGGATAGAAGGGGCTTTCCCTCTGGTTGTTCAGCCAGCGCCAGCAGCCATCAAAGCGCGAGAGGAGGAAGACCGGCTTGCCCAGCGCCCCGGCGAGATGGGCGGGCGCGGTATCGACGCTCACCAGAAAGTCGAGATGGGTGAGGAGGGCGGCGGTGTCGGCGAAATCCGCCACCCCCTCCATCGCATCCCGGATCGCAAGACCCTTGGGGGGATGGGCGAGTCCGGCGCGCGGCGGGCCCAACTGCAGGCTGAACCATTCGATGCCGGGGATCTCGCCGAGCGGGGCGAAATCGGCGAGTTTCATCGAGCGGCGGCGATCGACCTCGCGGTAATGCGGCACCTCGGGCCGCGCCTCCCCCGCCCAGACCAGCCCGCCGCGAAGCACCCC
>JPYW01001327.1 GCA_000759655.1 Acidicaldus organivorans
CCCCTTATCCCCCATGCGCTCTCCCCCGGCAAGCCCGTTCAGTCCTCCCCCTTTTTTTCCGGAACGAAACCCAGAGTCCCGGAACGAAACCGAGAGGCCGCCTCCCGCATGGGTGCAGGCGCATGGGTGCAGGCAGGCGGGGCGCGGATGAGGGAACGTCTTGGGGGGGAGGCTGCTGGAGGTGAGGCTGTTGGAGGTGAGGTTGGGCCGAGGTTGCGCGCCAAGGGAGGGCATGGCACGTTTTCCACCCCCTCCGGCGGAGGAGGGGATGAGAAGACGAGGAGCGCCGTGTTCGTCCCGCCCCGGTTCTGGCCCGAACGCCATATCTATGCGGGAAGCCCGCTCGAGCGGGCGGCGCACCGGCGCGAGGATGCGGCGTTCATCGCCGCCGCGCGCGCAGCACCCGGAACGTTGTTCGCCCCGCTTTGGGGGCTGAAACACGCGAGGAAGACGGAGGCCGGGGGCGGGGTGCGTGTCCTGTTCCGGCGCGCCGAGCTTCCCGGCGGAGGGGCGGACATTGCGCCGGAGGGGGCGAGTTTCCTCGGCCTGCTTGGGGGCGAGGCGGTCTTCGCGCTCGATCTCGGCGCGGGAGAGACGCCGCCCGAGGGGTGGGAGGCGGAGGATTTCGCCGATCTCCGCGTCCTCTCGCCCGAAATCCCGGCGGCCGAGGCCGCGATCCTCGCCCATGCCCGCGGCCTCGTCTATTGGCAACGCCGGCACCGTTTCTGCGGGGTGTGCGGCGGGGCGCTCGAGACGCGCTCGGCGGGCCATCTCCGCCACTGCCCGGCCTGCGGCGCCGATCACTTCCCGCGCACCGATCCCGCGGTGATCATGCTGGTGGTGCGGGGAGAGCGCGCTTTGCTCGGCCATTCGCCCCGTTTTCCCATCCCGGAGATGTATTCGACGCTCGCCGGCTTCGTCGAGCCCGGCGAGAGCCTCGAAGAGGCGGTGGCGCGGGAGGTGTGGGAAGAGACTGGCATCCGGGTCGGCGCGGTGCATTACCATTCGAGCCAGCCCTGGCCGTTTCCCGCCTCGCTCATGCTCGGCTTCTACGCCGAAGCCGAGACGGAGGCGATCACCCTCGATCCCGAGGAGCTTTCCGATGCGCGCTGGTTCAGCCGCGCGGAGATCCGCGATCATGCCCGCCTCGGCTTCCGCCTGCCGAGACGCGACAGCATCGCCCGCCGCCTGATCGAGGACTGGCTCGCGCACGGGTAGGGCCCGGTGTCTCTCCCCGACCGCTCCGGCCTCACCTTGGGGTTTTTCCTCCTCGCCGCTCTGCTTTTCGGCGAGCGGGATCGCCGCCGCGCCCTGCCCGGGGCGCTCGCGGCGCTCGCGATGGGGTCGGCCTCCGATCTGCTCACGCTCGCTTTCGCGACCCTCCTGCTTGCTTTCCTCGCGCGCGGGCCCCTGTGGCGGCGCGGCGCCGGGGCGGGGCTCCTCCTTCTCGGCCTCAGCGTGCTCGCCGCACCCGGGGTGGACGGGGCGGTGCGCTTCGACCTCGCCGCCTTGGGCGAGGCGGGCGCGGAGGGGGGACGGGCAGGATG
>KN174085.1:0-1811 GCA_000759655.1 Acidicaldus organivorans
CCGCGTGCTGCAGGAGGGCGAGGTGGAGCGGCTCGGGACGAAGGGAGGGAAGAGGGGCCGCGGCGGATTGGCGGCGGCAGAAATCCCCCCAACTCTCCTCGAACAGGATGAGGGCGTCTTCGCCGGCATCCTCCCACTCTTCGACGGGGCGGCCGATGATGTGGCAGTGGTCGTCGCCGCAGCCGACGCAGTGCGTCTCCTTGTAGAGGATGCGCCGTCCCATGAAGGCGCTGGTATAGCCCGAGGCGTAGCCGAGCAGCATCCAGCAGGTGGGGATGGCGGAGAGGCCGCAATCGCGCCGGTGCATTTCCGCCTCCCAGGAATGGTCCCAGCGCACTTCGGTGTAGAACCGGCCCGAGACCTCGTCCGCCTCGAAGGCGAGGACGCGGACCTGGACCGCGCCTTCCAGCATGTGGAGCTGGGGGCCGACCATGAATTTCTCGAAGAAGGTGGCGTCGTGGCGGATGGTGCGGGCGAGGGCGGCGTCGTTCCGTCCGGCGGTGAAGCCCACGCGCATGAAATAGGCCCGCGCATAGGCCGGGCCGAGGCTTTTGATCAGCTCGCGGCGCAGCGCGGCGAGCGCGCCGGCGTGGACGAGCAGCATGCGCTGGCCGGCGAGCCAGATGCGTCCGTCCTCCACTGAGAAGCGGATGAGGCGGCGGAGGTCGTCGTCGGAGGGCGGGGTATAGGGGCGAATCTGGTTCATGGAGGGGGACTTCGATGAGGTTTTTTCCGGGACGTTTGAGCCAAAGGGTGAAATGGCACGCGCCTCTTGTCGAGATTTTTGATCATTTCGTCAAGCCTAAAATCGAGATTTCATGAAATAGTGAAGGATTCTGTCAATCGCTTTTCATGCTGCACCGCACAAAGAAGAGCGGAAAATGGGTGCAAAAATGAGACATCGGCTAAGGGTTTGACTCGGGATGGAAAAATTTTTTAACCCAAATTCTCGAGATTGAAAGCCTCTCCTGGCACAGCGCTTGCTAGAGAAGAAGGGCCAGATGGATCGAGGCAGGGTGGCCCCGCGGCGCCGTTTCGGGGCCACCCGTCTCGAAGAGAGCAGGGAGGTTCGCCCATGGGGCATGCTGGAGAAGGAGAGGGGTTCGATCCCAGCCGGCGCTTCGTGCGCTTGAGCCGCATCAATCCGCAGGGTTTCGTCGAGTTCGAATTCGCGATCGGCGCGCCCGAGCTTTTCGTCGAGCTCATCCTGCGCCCCGAGGATTTCGAAGCCTTTTGCGAGCTTTATCAGGTGCAGCGTCTCGATGGCGCCGCCCCCATTTCCCAAACCCACGCCTGAACACGACAGGGAGGATGAGGTGAGTATCGACATCAAGACTGTAGAAATTCAGCCGCTCCGCCACACCTTCACCCACGTCGCCCGCCTGATCGGGGGCGACAAGCCGGCGAGCCGCTATCAGGAAGCCACCCTTGGCTTTCAGCAGACGGCCAATTTCCACTACCGGCCGACCTGGGATCTCGAGCACGACCTGTTCGATGCCGCCCGCTCCGCCATCCAGATGGAGGAATGGGATGAGCTGCGTGATCCGCGCCAGTTCTATTACGCCACCTGGACGCAGGCGCGCGCCCGCCAGTTCGAGGCGGTCGAGGCCAATTTCAACGTCGTCGAATCGCACGGCATGCTCGCCGCCCTCCAGCCCGCCCTCATCGAGCGGGTGCTCGACGTGCTCACCCCGCTCCGCCACGTGGCCTGGGGCGCGAACATGAACAACTCCCAGATTTGTGCCCTGGGCTATGGCATGGCTTTCACCGCTCCGGCGATGTTCTACGCCGCCGATCATCTCGGCATCGCC
>KN174085.1:1889-6778 GCA_000759655.1 Acidicaldus organivorans
CAGCTCCTCACCCGTCTCGCGCTCATGCTCGGCGATGCCGACGACCTCGCCCGCGGCAAGGAGGCGTGGCTCGCCAAGCCCGCCTGGCAGGAGCTCCGCCGCCTGATGGAGGACAGTTTCGTCCTCACCGATCCGGTTGAACTCTTCGTCGTCCAGGACGTGGTGCTGGATGGGATGCTCTATCCGCTGATCTATGGCGGCTTCATCCAGGACCGGGTGGTGCCGGAAGGAGGCGCGGCGATCGGCCTGCTTACCGCCTTCATGACCGAATGGCACGAGGAGACCGGGCGCTGGATCGACGCCGTGCTGCGCAAGATGGCGGCGTCCCCGGCCAATGCCGCGACCCTTTCCGGCTGGACGAAGACGGCGATCGGGCGCACCGAGGCCGCGCTCGCGCCCATCGCTGCGCTTGCGCTCGGCGAAAAGGGCAGCGTGGTGCTCGCCGAGGTCGGGGCGGGGCTTCGCAAGAAACTCGCCAAGGCGGGACTTTCGGTCTGAGGGAGGAAACCATGTCCGACGTTTTCATCGCGCTGCAGGACACCGACGAGGCGCGCCCGATCATCGAGGCGATCCTTGCAGACAATCCCAAGGCCCGCCTCACCCATTCCCCGGCGATGGTGAAGATCGACGTGCCCCAGCGTCTCGTCATCCGCCGCCGCAGCATCGAGGAGATCACCGGCCTTCCCTTCGACCTGCAACGGATCCACGTGAGCCTCATCTCGCTTTCCGGGCACATCGAAGAGGACGATGACGAGTTCGTCTTGAGCTGGAAACGCTGATCTGGAAACGCCAAGGAGTTCGACCCATGGACACCCGTCTCGAAAAGAAGAAGCTTTCCTTACGCGAGCGTTATCACCTGATGACGCGCGGCCTGGGCTGGGAGCCCACCTATCAGCCGGCGGACAAGGTCTTTCCCTTCACCACCTATGAGGGGATCAAGATCCATGACTGGGACAAGTTCGAGGATCCGTTCCGCCTCACCATGGATGCCTACTGGAAATACCAGGGGGAGAAGGAAAAGAAGCTCTATGCGGTGATCGACGCCTTCGCCCAGAACAACGGGTTCCTCAACATTTCTGATGCGCGCTATCTGAACGCGATCAAGATCTTCATCCAGGGGGTGACGCCGCTCGAATATTACGCCCATCGCGGCTTCGCCTTCGCCGGCCGCCATTTCCGGGGCGAGGGGCTGCGGGTGGCCTGCCAGATGCAGTCGCTCGATGAGCTCCGCCACACCCAGACCGAAATCCACGCCATCTCCCCCTATAACCGTTTCTTTAATGGGTTCCACCATCCGCGGCACTGGTTCGACCGGATGTGGTATCTCTCGGTGCCCAAATCCTTCTTCGAGGATGCCAATACCGGCGGCCCCTTCGAGTTCCTCACCGCGATCAGCTTCTCCTTCGAATACGTCCTCACCAATCTCCTCTTCCTCCCCTTCATGTCGGGAGCGGCCTATAATGGCGATCTCTCGACGGTGACGTTTGGCTTCTCGGCGCAATCCGACGAGTCGCGTCACATGACCCTCGGCATCGAGTGCATCAAGTTCATGCTCGAACAGGACGAGGCGAACGTGCCGATCGTCCAGCATTGGATCGATAAGTGGTTCTGGCGCGGCTACCGCGTGCTGACCCTGGTCGGCATGATGATGGACTATATGCTGCCCAAGCGGGTGATGAGCTGGCGCGAGGCGTGGGAGATCTATGGCGAGCAGAATGGCGGCGCGCTGTTCAATGATCTCGCCCGTTACGGCATCCGCGAGCCCGCCGGCTTCCGTGACGCCATCGACGGCAAGGATCACATCTCGCACCAGGCGTGGCTGACCTTCTATACCTACAACCCGCTCGCCGCCTTCCACACCTGGGTGCCCACGGATGCGGAGCTCGACTGGCTTTCCGCCAAATATCCGGAGAGCTTCGACAAATATTACCGCCCGCGCCTCCTCTATCTCCGCGAGCAGGAAAAGGCGGGCAAGCCGGTGGCGAACAAGAACCTCCCGCTGCTCTGCAATGTCTGTCAGATCCCGATGTTCTTCACCGAACCCGGCAATCCGCGCATGATCTGCTACCGCGAGAGCGTCTATGAGGGCGAGCGGTACCACTTCTGCTCGGATCACTGCAAGGCGATCTTCGATCACGAGCCGGAGAAATACGTCCAGAGCTGGCTTCCGGTGCAGCAGATCCTGCAGGGCAACTGCTTCAAGCCCGGCACCGATCCCACCGCGCCCGGCTTCGATCCCGTCGCCGCGGTGCTCGACTATTACGAGCTCAATGTCGGGCGGGACAATTTCTGGTACGAGGGGTCGGAGGATCAGCGCAATTTCGCCGCCTGGCGCGCTGCGGCGCAAAACAACTGAGGGGACGTCGTCATGGCCGTGAAAGCCGTCAAACCCTACCGTTTCCCGCCGCGCGACACGGTGGAGAAATTCCCTGCCCCGCTCCTCTTCATCGGCTGGGAAGATCATTTCATGTTTGTCGCGCCGATCTGCGTGCCGGTTCCCTCCGAGGCGCCGTTCCAGGTGGTGATCGACAAGGTGTTGCCCGAGGCCTACGGCCAGCACCCCGATTTCGCCCGGATCGAATGGGACAAGGTCGAATGGTTCCGCTCCGGCGAGCCATTCCGGCCTGACCCAGCGAAGAGCCTCAAGGAAAACGGCCTTGGCCACAAGAGCGTCATCCGCTTCCGCACGCCGGGGCTCGAGGGCATCGGTGGGGCCTATTTCTGAGACGCGCATGGCGCACGAGCTCACGATCGAGCCTTTGGGGGTGAGCATCGAGGTGGAGGAGGGTCAGACCATCCTCGATGCCGCCCTCCGTCATGGCATCTACCTGCCCCATGCCTGCGGGCACGGGCTGTGCGGGACGTGCAAGATCGAGGTGCGGTCAGGCGAGGTCGATATCGGCAACGCCAACCCTTTCGCGCTGATGGATTTCGAACGCGAGGAGGGGAAGGCGCTCGCCTGCTGCGCCACGCTGCGCGACGATACGGTGATCGAGGCCGATATCGAGGAAGAGCCGGATGCGCGCATCATTCCGGTGCGCGATTTCGAGGTTCGGGTCAGCCGGATCTGGGACCTCACCCCGACCATCAAGGGGGTGCGGCTCGCCCTCGATGCGCCGCTCGATTTCCAGGCCGGCCAGTATATCCAGCTCGCCATTCCCGGACTTGGCGAGACGCGCGCCTTCTCGATCGCCAATTCGCCGGCCGAGGTGCGGGAGAGCGGCGAGATCGAGCTCAACATCCGCCGGGTGCCGGGCGGGATGGGGACGGGCTATGTCCACGAACGCCTCGCCGAGGGACAGTCTCTCTCGCTCTCCGGTCCGTATGGGCGCTTCTTCGTCCGCAAGTCGGCGCGGCTGCCGATGATTTTCATGGCGGGCGGCTCGGGACTGTCGAGCTGCCAGTCGATGATCCGCGACCTCCTCGAGGAAGGCTGCACGCTGCCGATCACCCTGATCTATGGCCAACGCAACCGGGCGGAGCTCTATTACGACGAGGAGCTTCGCGCCTGGGCGCACGATTTTCCCAATTTCACCTATGTCCCAGCCCTTTCCGAGGAACGGGTCGAAGGCGGGGATGTGGCGCAGGGCTTCGTGCACGAGGTGGCGGAGCGGCATTTCGGCGGGAAATTCGCCGGGCACAAGGCCTATCTGTGCGGCCCGCCGCCGATGATCGAGGCGGCGGTGACCTCGCTCATGCGGGGCCGTCTCTTCGAGCGCGACATCTATTTTGAGCGCTTCATCAGCGCCGCCGATGTGCAGCGGTTGCGCAGTCCCTTGTTCAAGAAAATATGAGGGCGTGATGGAAGAGACGTCCTTTCGCATCACCGTGCTCACCACGGGGGAGGAATTCCGGAGCAGCCCCGGCGAGTCGCTGCTCGCCGCGATGGGCCGGCTCGGCCGCAAGGGGATCCCCGCGGGTTGTCTCGGCGGCGGCTGCGGGGTGTGCAAGATCCGCATCGAATCCGGGGAGGGAACGAAACTCGGGCCGGTGAGCCGGGCGCATGTCAGCGAGGAGGAGGAAGCGCTCGGCTATACGCTCGCCTGCCGCATGGCGGCGGCGAGCGACCTCGCCGTTTCGGTGGTGGGTAAATTCCGCAAACCCTTCGTCAGAGGGTTTGGCGGAAGCGTTTCGTCTGATTGACAAAAAAAGGAGACAGGTCATGGGAGTGATGCGTATCGGTCATGCCTCGATCAAGGTCATGGACGTCGAGGCCGCCGTCCGGCACTACGAAAACGTGCTGGGCATGAAGACGACGATGCGGGACAAGGCGGGCAATGTCTATCTCAAATGCTGGGATGAGTGGGACAAGTTCTCCCTCATCCTCACGCCTTCCGACCGCGCCGGGCTCAACCATCTCGCCTACAAGGTCGAGAACGACGCCGATCTCGACGTGCTTGCCAAGCGCATCGAGGATTACGGGATCAAGACGGAGATGCTGCCCGAGGGGACGCTGCCCTCCACGGGGCGGATGCTCAAGTTCCATCTCCCCTCCGGCCATGAGATGCGTCTTTATGCGATGAAGGAGATGGTGGGCACCGATGTCGGGGCGCTCAATCCCGACCCCTGGCCGGATGACATCAAGGGGGCGGCGGTGCATCACCTCGATCATGCACTGCTGATCTGCGAGCTCAATCCCGAAAAAGGGATCAATCGGGTGGCCGAGAACACCAAATTCGTCATGGAGTGCCTCGGCTTTTACCTGAGCGAGCAGGTGATGGTGGGACCGGGCAATACCATTCAGGCGGCGACCTGGCTCTTCCGCACCTCCACCCCGCACGACATCGCCTTCGTGGGCGGGGCGACCAACGGGTTACATCACATCGCCTTCTTCCTCGATGACTGGGCGGATGTGCTCAAGGCGGCCGACGTCATGGCCAAGCACAAGG
>KN174086.1:0-119 GCA_000759655.1 Acidicaldus organivorans
GTTGTCGGGAATCGAGCCAGGGCGAGAGATCGGGCGGCGGGGCGGGGTGGGACGCCTTTCCCCGTTCGTCCTCGAATTCGACCCGCCCGATCTCTCGCCCTGGCTCGATTCCCGACAAC
>KN174086.1:236-3436 GCA_000759655.1 Acidicaldus organivorans
ACAACGGCATCCCCGGCTTCGTGACCCGCGAGAGTGGGAGCCCTGGGCCGCATCTCGCCCTGCTCGCCCTGGTGCATGGCAACGAGATCGCCCCTGCGGTGGTGCTGGATGCGCTCCTGCGCGCCGGGGTCCGTCCTGACCGCGGGCGGCTTTCGGTGGGCTTCGTCAACCTCGCCGCCTTCGCCCGCTTCGACCCCGCCCAGCCGCTAGCCGCCCGCTTCGTCGAGGAGGACATGAACCGGGTGTGGGACCGGGCGCTGCTCGCCGGTCCCCGCCGCTCCGCCGAGCTCGACCGGGCGCGCGAGATCGCCCCCTTCCTGGAGACGGTCGATCTGCTCGCCGATTTCCACACCATGCTGTGGGAGGCCCCGCCGCTCAGCCTCTGCCCCGATGCCGCCCCCAGCATCGACTGGGCGCGGCGGCTCGGCGAGCCGGAGCTCGCGGTGATCGATCCGGGGCATGCCAATGGGCGGCGGGTGATCGATTACGACCGGTTCCGCCGTGGGGCGGCGCGGGCGCTGCTGATCGAGGCGGGGGCGCATTGGCGCGCCGCCACGCTGGCCCGCACCGAACGGGCGCTCGCCGCGGTGCTCGCCACGAGCGGCCTCTTCGACGCCCCATCCCTGCCGCTCGCCCCATCCCCGCCGCGCGCCTCCCCGCCGGCGCCCGCCACGCTCTACCGGGTGAGCGAGACGGTGACGGCAGAGACGGGGGAGTTCACCTTCCTCATCCCGCTCGGCCCCGGGGCGAGCCTGGTCATTGCCGAGGCGGGGACGCTGGTCGCGCGGGATGGGCGGCGTGAGATCCGCACCCCGCACGAAGACTGCCTCCTCGTCATGCCCAATCCCCGCCCGGCGATCGGCCATACCGCGGTCCGCTTCGCGCGGCGGCTCGCAGAGGAGCGCTGAGGGGGGCTGAAGGGCACGGCGTTCCTTTCCCGCGCGCTTCCCGGCTTTCGCCTCCTTCAGCCGCCGCCCGCGCTCCTTTCCAGCATGCGGGTTTCCAGCATGTGGGCGCGAAAGGCTTCGAGCTGGGGCAGGACCGCCGCCACCGTGTAGGCCTGAACCCGGGCGCGGCCACGGGCGGCGAGTTCGGCCTGGCGCGGCGCATCGAGGGCCAGCGCCCGGATCGCCTCGGCGATCGTCGCCGGCTCGTCGGGGTCGGCGTAGAGCGCCGCCTCGCCCGCGATGTCGGGAAGCGCGCCGCGGCGGGTGGTGATCAGCGCCGCCCCGCTCGCCATCGCCTCGATCGCCACCAGCCCGAACGGCTCCTCCCAGCGGCTTGGCATGACGACGATCGCCGCCCGCGCCATCGCCTGGAGCACCGCCGCGTGCGGCTGATAGCCGCGCATGACCACCCCCGCCCGCTGTGCCGCCGCCTCCATGCGGGCGAGGAACGGGGTGCGGGGGCTTTCCGGGCCGAACCGGTCGGCGCCGATGATCTCGGCCCGCCAGCCGGGAAGCGCGGGCAGGACCGCGGCGCAGGCGGCGATGAACCCGTCCACCCCTTTGTCCGCCACCACCCGCCCGGCATAGAGGATGAGGGGCTCGCGCTCGGGCACGGGCGGGGGCAGGGCTTGGGGGTCGATGCAGTTGGGGATGATCCCGATCTTCGCCGCAAGCTCTCCGCCGCGGCTGCGCCCTCGCGCCGCATCGAGGCCCTCGGTGAAGCAGCGGGCAAGGAAGGGGGAGGCGACGCCGATCCCGGCGAGGCGGGCGAGCAGCCGGGCGCGTTCGGCGGGTTCGCGGGCGCCGCGCATGGCGCGGGGGTCGTTCTGCAGGTAGAGGGCGACGGGCAGGCCGGGGTGGCGGCGGGCGAGGAAGAGGGCGATGTCGGGGCGGTTGTGGACCTCGATCAGGGCCGGGGCGCGGCTTCGGATCCAGCGTCCGGCGCCGATCGCGTAGCGGAGGGCGCGGGGGAGCGGGCGGAGCGCGGGGCGGATGGGGAGGAATGTCGTCTCCGGAAAGGGGTTGGCGGTGGGAAAGCCCGCGACCTCGGGGGCGAAGCGGCCGGGCCGGGCGAAGAGGCGGGCCACCATCAGCGCGATCGCCCCGGCGGCGTCCGGGGAGAACGATTCCTGGGGAGGCAGGATTTCGAGGAGACGGGGGGGGGTCATGGAGAGCGAGAAAGGACGCCCCCCTCGCCCCGTCAAGCGGAAAGCACCCAAGCAGAAAGCACCAAGAGGAAAGCTGCCGAGCGGGGGGCGCCCACACGGACGGCACCTCCCCAAGCTCCCAAGCCGCGCGTGTGCCCCGGCAAGGGGGAGCCGCCCAGCTCGGCGTCGCCCAGCACGGCGCCGCCCGAAACGAAAGCGCCCCGGCCGGGGCCGGAGCGCTGTGAGACCGGATCGGGCCTCCCGTCCGGGAGGGGGTCTCTCGGGGGACTTTCCTCGGCAGGGGACCTTCCCCCGACGGGGGGCCGTCCCCCTGGCGGGAGACCTTCTCCTGGCAGGGGACCTTTCCCCTCAGCCGAAGAGCTTGGCGGCGATCTGGGCGACGCGCGCGCCCTGGAAACGGGCGATCTTGAGCTCGTTCTCGCTCGGCTGGCGCGAGCCGTCGGGCCCGGCGAGCGTCGAGGCGCCGTAAGGGCTGCCGCCGGTGATCTCGGCCATGTTGGTGAGCCCGGGCTCCGAATAGGGCACACCCACGATGATCATGCCGTGATGGAGGAGCGTGCTGTGGAAGGAGGTGATGGTCGTCTCCTGCCCGCCATGCTGGGTGGCGGTGGAGCAGAACACCGAGCCGATCTTGCCGATCAGCGCCCCCTTGGCCCAGAGCGGACCGGTCTGGTCGAGGAAGTTGCGCATCTGGGCGGCCATGTTGCCGAAGCGGGTCGGCGTGCCGAAGATGATCGCGTCGTAATTGGCGAGCTCGGCGGGCTCGGCGATGGGGGCGGCCTGGTCGAGCTTGGCTCCCGCCGCCTTGGCCACCTCAGGGGGCATCAGCTCGGGCACCCGCTTGACCGTCACCTCGGTGCCGGCCACCGAGCGCGCCCCCTCGGCCACCGCCTGCGCCATCTTTTCGACATGCCCATAAGTCGAGTAATAAAGAACCAGAACCTTTGCCACGGAGATCCTCCTCGTGCTGCTGGCTTCAAGCTCATTCGGTATCGTAAGATCAGCTACGTCATTAACCGGTTTCCGCAAGCCTGTCGAGAGGGAATGCTGATGCGCCCGCGCGCCCTGCCCTCCCTCCCCGCCG
>KN174087.1:0-1755 GCA_000759655.1 Acidicaldus organivorans
GGCTTTGGGCGGGATCGAGCGGGCGCTCGCCGGGGCGGGGGAGCGCTTGCCGCGGCTGGCGCTGAGCGGGGAGCGGGATCTCGACCGGCTGATCGGCGCTTTCAACGAGGCGGTGGCGCGGCTCGAGGCGGCGCGGGCACGGGCCGAGGCGCTCCGGCGGGAGGCGGAGGAGAAAGAGCGTCTCGCCGCCCTCGGACGGCTTGCCGCCGGGATCGCCCATGAGATCCGCAATCCCTTGGGGGCGATGCGGCTCAAGGCGGAGAACGCGCTCGCCGCCGGGGAGGCCCGGCGGGAGGCCGCGCTTCGCTTCATCCTCGAACAGATCGGCCGTCTTGATGGGCTGGTGCGCGACGTGCTGCGCATGGGCGAGCGCCGGCCCGCCTTGATGGCGGAGGTCGATGTCGCGGCCTTTCTCGCCGAGCTCGGCGAAGCCGAGGCCGAACGCGCCGCGGAGGCGGGCATCACTCTCCGCCTGGAGGCCGGGGTGAAATCGGGCGTATTCGATCCGGCCCTCACCCGGAGCCTGCTCGAAGCCTTACTCGAGAATGCGTTTCGGCATTCGCCGCCCCAAGGCGTGGTGGCGCTCGAGGTGAGGCGGCGAGGGGAGGCTCTGGTCTTCCGCATCGCCGATCAGGGGCCAGGCGTGGCCGAAGGGCTGCGCGGGCGGATCTTCGAGCCCTTCGTGAGCGGTCGGGCGGAAGGGACGGGGCTTGGGCTTGCGCTCGCCCGCGAATACGCCCAAGCCCAAGGGGGCACCATCCGGCTGGGCTCCGAAGCGGGGTGGGGCGCGGTCTTCGAAGTAGAGCTTCCATGGCGCGCGTCCTGATCATCGACGATGACGCGGCATTTCGCGAGAGCCTCGCCGAGACCATCGCCGATCTCGGCCATGAGCCGCTCGCCGCCGCGGAAGGGAAGGCGGGGCTCGCCCGCCTGGCGGAGGGCGGCATCGATGCGGTGCTGCTCGACCTCCGCATGCCGGGCGAGGGCGGGATCGTGGTGCTCGGCGAGATCATGGCGCAGGCCGCGCCGCCCCCGGTTGCGGTGATCACCGCTGCCCCCAGCAGCGCAACCACCATCGAGGCGATGCGGCTCGGCGCGTTCGACTACATCACCAAGCCGGTGGGACGGGAGGCGCTCGCCGCCCTCCTCGCCCGCATGCTGGCCCCCTCTCACCCGCCCTTGCCAGGCGCTGCGGCGGAGGGCGAGATCATCGGCCCCAGTGCCGCGATGCGCGAGGTGGAGAAGCTGATCGGGCGGCTGGCCGATCGCGACGTGACGGTCCTCATCACCGGCGAGACCGGGACTGGCAAGGAAGTGGTGGCGCGCGCCATCCACCGCTTCGGCCGCCGCCGGGCGGGGCCGTTCGTTGCGGTGAATTGCGCGGCGATCCCGCCCGATCTCCTCGAGAGCGAGCTCTTCGGCCATGAGCGCGGCGCCTTCACCGGCGCGCATGCGGCGCGCGCGGGCGCCTTCCGCGACGCCGAAGGGGGGACGATCTTCCTCGATGAGATCGGCGACATGGGCCTTGCCTTGCAGGCCAAGCTTCTCCGCGTGCTCGAGACGCGCGAGGTGACGCCGGTGGGCGGGCGGGGGGTCAGGATCGATGTGCGGATCATCTGCGCCACCCATCGCGATTTGGCGGCGGAGGTCGCGGCGGGGCGGTTTCGCGAGGATCTCTATTTCCGCCTCAACGTGGTGCCGGTGCACCTGCCGCCGCTCCGCGAGCGGCTCGCCGACATCCTGCCGCTTGCCGAA
>KN174087.1:1807-2413 GCA_000759655.1 Acidicaldus organivorans
GTCGCCGCCCTCGATCCCGCGCCGGTGATCACTGCGGCGAGCCGCTCCATCGCATTGCGCCGCTCGCGCACATTCCCCGGCCCGGAATGGGCGAGGAGGCGGGCCGCCGCCTGCGCGTCCAGCCGCTTGCCGAAAGGGGCAAGGAAATGTTCGGCAAGCGGCTCGACGCGCAGGCGGCGGCCCGCCTCCTCGCCCATTCCTGGCCGGGGAATGTGCGCGAGCTGCGCAATGCGATGGAGCGGGTCGCCGCCCTCGATCCCGCGCCGGTGATCACTGCGGCGAGCCTTGCCTTTCTCGATGAGGGCGTGCAGGCGGGGCGGCGGGAGGGGGGGCTTTCCCTGGAAGGGCTCCTCGCGATGCCGCTTGCGGACGCGGTGGCGGCGCTCGAGCGCGAGATGATCCGCCGGGCGCTCGCGGCAAGCCAGGGCAACCGGGCGGAGGCGGCGCGGCGGCTCGGCATCCATCGCCCGCTGCTTTACGAGAAGCTCCGCCGCTACGGGTTACGCGAGGAGGCAGAGGGGAGCGAGCCATCTGTCCGGAAACCGGACGGGGGCTGACCGGAAGGCGGACGGCGCGGGACCGCGTCCGGTCAAAAAATCTTTTGAA
>KN174087.1:2501-2888 GCA_000759655.1 Acidicaldus organivorans
AAGCTCCGCCGCTACGGGTTACGCGAGGAGGCAGAGGGGAGCGAGCCATCTGTCCGGAAACCGGACGGGGGCTGACCGGAAGGCGGACGGCGCGGGACCGCGTCCGGTCAAAAAATCTTTTGAAATCAACAACTAATATTTGGCACGGGGCTTGCTCCTTCTTTTCCGCCGGCCAGTGCGCTGGCGTGAGAAAGGAGGTCCCCCATGATCCCGGCCCTTTCGTCTTCTTCGCGACCCGTGTTTGCCAAAATCACCGCCCCTCAAGCGGGCCTGCGGTGGGGGCGGCGTGGACGCTTTGGGCTTCTCGCCCTGGCGCTCGCCGCCTTTGCCCGTGGAGCGGGGGCCCAGCCGCCGCCACCCCCGCCGGGCCCGGGCTGGGTCCTGCCC
>JPYW01001335.1 GCA_000759655.1 Acidicaldus organivorans
GGGGAGAACGGCCGGAGGGAGAACGGGTGGGGGGAGCGGTCTTCGAGGTCTCCCATCATTACGCGGCGCTGCGGGCGGAGGGGGCGCACGTGGCCGATCTCCTCAATGCGGGCTGCCCCCTCGATCTCGATCCCGCGGCATTTCCCCCCGGTCGGGCCACGCGCACTCTCTTCGGCAAGATCGGTATTTTGCTGTGGCGGGAGACCGAGCAACGGTTTACCCTGATGGTGGCGCGCTCCTATGCCCGGGCGCTCGCCGAGCTTCTGCGGGAGGCGGCGCGCGGGCTTGGTGCCTGAGGGGGATTTGGAGGCGCGGGACGGAACGCCGCAGACGGGAGGGTCGGCGTGATCACGATCAGTGTCTTCGACATTTTCCGGATCGGGCTCGGCCCCTCCTCCTCGCATACATGCGGGCCGATGCGGGCGGCGGCGGCTTTCGCCGGAGCAGTGGCCGGGCGGGAGGGGCTGGCCCGGATCGAGGTGCGGCTTCTGGGCTCGCTCGCCTGGACGGGGCGGGGCCACGCCACCGACCGGGCGGTCGTTTGGGGGCTCGCCGGGCTTCGTCCCGAGACCGCCGATCCCGATGAGGCGGCCCATCTCTACCGGCACGTGGCGGAAAGCGGGCGTCTGCCGCTGAATGGCGGGCGCGAGATCGCCTTCGATCCGGCCCGCGACATCGTCTTCGACCGCGAAAGCCCCACGCCCGAGCATCCCAACACGCTCATCTTCACCGCGTGGGATGAAGAGGGGCGGGTGATCGGCGAGGAGACCTGGCTTTCGCCGGGAGGGGGCTTCATCCGGCGCGCGGGAAAGATCGCCAAAGGGGAGAGCGCGGGAGAAGAGAGCGGAGGGGAGGCCCCCGCCGCGCTCCCCTACCCTTATGACAGCGCCTCCGAACTGCTCGCCCGGGCGGAGGCGGCGGGGCTTTCCCTTCCCGCCCTCATCCGCGCCAATGAAGAAGCGCTGGAGCGGGTTCCCGAGATCGATGCGGCGCTCGATGCGATCATCGCGGCGATGTTCGGGGCGATCGAGCGGGGGCTCGCCGCGGAGGGCGAGCTTCCCGGGGGCTTGCGCGTGCGGCGGCGGGCGCGGGGCATCGCGGAGCGGCTCCGCGCCGAGGAACGGCGCAATGACCGGCCGCCTCATGCGGTGATGGACTGGGTCAGCGTCTATGCGATGGCGGTCAATGAGGAGAACGCTGCGGGCGGGCGGGTGGTGACCGCGCCCACCAACGGGGCGGCGGGCGTGGTGCCGGCGGTGCTCCGCTATTACCGTGATTTCTGCCCCGGCGCTTCGGCGGCCGGGATGCGCGATTTCCTGCTGGTGGCGGGGGCGATCGGCGCGCTCTTCAAGGCCAGGGCCTCGATTTCGGGGGCGGAGGTCGGCTGTCAGGGCGAGGT
>KN174088.1:0-8402 GCA_000759655.1 Acidicaldus organivorans
GCGGCGGGGCGCGGGACGGGCGGGATGGTCCTTCCGCCTTTTCGCTCGGCATGCACAACAACGCCAATATCCCGATCGAGATGGTCGAGGCGGAGATGCCGCTTCGCCTGCGCCGTTACGCGCTTCGCCCCAATTCAGGGGGGCGCGGCCAATACCGGGGCGGGCTCGGCCTGATCCGCGAATGGGAAGTGCTCGCCGCCGAGGCCGAATTCAGCGCCAATCTCGAACGGTTCCGTTTCCGCCCCTATGGCCTGGCCGGAGGCGAGCCGGGCGCGGCCGGGGCGCTCTTTCTCATCCGCGACGGAAGATGCGAGCCGCTCCCTGCCAAGATCGACAATGTCCCGTTGCGCCGCGGCGACGTGATCCGGCTCGAGACCTCGGGCGGGGGCGGGTTTGGTCCTGCCGCGGCGCGTGATCCCCAAGCGCTGCGCCGCGACCGCGAGGAAGGTTATGTCACGGAGACGTATGTGACAGACGGGGAGGGGTTGTCTTGAGCGGAAGGTCGTCCTCTGTCATTCTCCAGGCCAGCCGGTCCCCATGCAGCGAAGAGAGCGGGCAAAAACAGGGGGCGGGGCGCGTCGAGAACAGGGAGGGGTCCATGCGTTGGCGTCCAGGTGGGCGGGTGCGTTTTTTCGCTGCTCTCGTCCTTTCAGGCTTTCTTCTCGCGCAAAGCATGGCGGCGCGGGCCGCTGACGCCCCGGACATTCCCATCGGCGCCGTCTTTCCGCTCACCGGCAACGGCTCCGAAGTGGGGCTCGATGCCAAGGCCGCGCTCGAGACCGAGGCCGAGATCATCAACACCCCCCATCCGCCGATCCCGATGCTGCTCGGCGCGGGTGGGGGGCTTCCCCATCTCGGCGGGGCGAAGGTCCGGCTCATCTTCGCCGACAGCCAGAACGATCCGCAAAAGGCGCGCGCCGAGGCCGAGCGGCTGATCACCCAGGAACACGTGGTGGCGATCATCGGGAGCTATACCTCGGCCACCGCCGCCACCATCAGTCAGGTCGCCGATCGTTACGAAATCCCCTACATTTCCTCGGACAATTCCTCCCCCTCGCTTTCGGCGCGCGGGCTCAAATGGTTCTTCCGCACCTCGCCGCACGACGTGATGTTCACCCAGGCGATGTTCGATTTCTTCGACTGGATCGGGAAGAAAACCGGAAGGCCCCCCAAGAGCCTCGCTCTCATTTATGAGGACTCGATTTTCGGCGCCGACAGTTCGCGCGTGCAGAAGGAAATGGCCGCCGCCGCCCATCTCCCCATCGTCGCCGACATCCGCTACCGCGCCAACAGCCCCTCTCTCTCCGCCGAGGCCGAGCGTCTGCGTGCCGCCCACGCCGACGTGCTGATGCCCTCCTCCTACACCAATGACGCGATCCTGCTCATGCGCGCCATGCACGAGCTCGGCTATCAGCCCCCCGCGATCATGGCCCAGGATGCGGGCTTCGTCCAAAAAGCCTTTCTCGATGCGGTGGGCCCGCTGGCCGAAGGCGTGATGAGCCGCTCTGCCTTCGCCCTCGATGCGGTGGCGGCGCGCCCCGCCATTCCCGCCGTCAACCAACGCTACCGGGCGCGCAGCGGCAAGGACCTCAACGATCTCACCGGGCGCGAGCTCACCGCGCTCCAGGTGCTCGCCGATGCGATCGACCGCGCCGGCAGCACCGATCACGAAAAGCTCCGCGCCGCGCTCCGCGCCACCGACATCGACGGCAAGCAGACGATCATGCCCTGGCAAGGGGTGCGCTTCGACGAGACCGGCCAGAATGTCGAGGCCACGCCGGTGATCCAGCAGGTGATCGGCGGCGCCTACGTCACCGTCTTTCCCCCCGAGGTCGCCACCCACGCCCCACTCTGGCATGTCGGCGAATGACGCGCGGGACCCGGCGGTGAGGCCTTGCGCAAAAAGGCGTGAGGCGCGGGCGGCATGAGCGCGGCCGATCTCGCCCAGGTCGCGGCAAGCGGGCTCCTCATCGGCCTCCTCTACGCGCTGATCGCAGCAGGGCTCTCCCTCATCTTCGGCCTGATGGACGTGGTCAATTTCGCGCATGGCGAGCTCCTCATGCTCGCCATGTATGCAACCTTCCTCCTCAACCGCGCCGCCGGCCTCGACCCGCTGCTCGCCACGCCGCTCATCGCCCTCTTCCTCTTCGCGCTCGGCCTCGTCCTCTATCGCGGCCTGATGGCCCGGGCGCTCACCGTCACCGTCAATCGCGGCATGGTGCAGATCTTCATCACCTTCGGGCTCGCCATCTTCCTGCGCGGGGCAGCACAGTTCGCCTTCGGCGCCGAATTCCGCAGCATTCCGAAAAGCTGGCTCGCCAATGAGAGCGCCCGCCTGGGCCCCGTGATCCTCCCCTGGCCGCAGCTCGCCGCGGGCCTGATCGCCTTTCTGGCCTTTCTCCTTCTCTTCCTCGTGCTGCGCAGCGAATTCGGCCGCGCGCTCGAGGCCACCCGCGAAGACCGTGAGGCGGTGGCGTTGATCGGCATCGACCGTGAGCGCATCTTCGCGCTGGGCTTTGGGCTGGGGACGGGCGCGGTGGGCATCGCCGGGGCGGCGCTTGCCGCGTTTTACTACATCTCGCCCGATGTCGGGGCCAATTTCGCGCTCATCGCCTATGTCACGGTAGCGCTGGGCGGTTTCGGGAGCCTCGCCGGGGCGCTGCTCGCCGGGATCCTCATCGGCGAGGTCGAGGCGTTCACCGCCTTCCTGCTCACCCCATCCCTCAAGCAGCTCGGCATGTTCGCCCTTTACGTCGCGGTGCTGGCGCTCCGCCCGCAAGGGCTGTTCGGGGCGCGGCAATGAGCCATCCCCACGCCCTTCCCGCGCCTTCCCTCCTTCTCGCCCATCGCCGCCGCGGGCTGGCGCTCGCGGGCTTTTTCCTCCTCCTGTTGCTGGGGGGCGCAGGTGTCTCCGATCCCTACACCGCCAATCTCCTCATCATCGCCCTCCTCTTCGCCGGGCTTGCCCAGAGCTGGAACCTCTTAGGCGGGTTCTGCGGGCAGATCTCTCTCGGCCATGCGCTCTATTTCGGCCTCGGCGCCTATCTCACCACGCTCGCCCGGCTCGACCACATCCCGACCCTCGCCGCCCTTCCAGCCGCCGCTCTCGTGGGCGGGGCCGCCGCGGTGCTGATCGGGCTTCCGGTGTTCCGGCTTACCGGACATCATTACGCGATCGCAACGCTCGTCATCGCCGAGGCCGTCTATCTCCTCTTCCTCAACTGGGACTGGGTCGGCGCAGCGAGCGGTCTCTTCGTCTCCTACCAGGGCGAGAGCTGGCTCGATCTCTCCTTCCGCACCAGCAAGTTCCCCTACCTTCTCGCCATGCTGCTCTATGCCGGGGGGATCACCGCGCTCGCCTGGGCGCTCTCCGCCGCCCGGCTCGGCTATGACTGGCGGGCGGTGCGCGATGACCCAGCTGCCGCAGCCAGCCTCGGCGTGGGCGTGCACCAGGTGAAGCTGCTCGCCGCCCTCCTCTCCGGGGCGGGCACCGCGCTGGGGGGCGGGCTCTACGCGGCCTATGTCAACTACGTCGATCCCGACAGTGTCATGGCGAGCCGACTTTCCATCGAAATCGCGCTCCCCGCAGTGATGGGCGGAGTGGGCACGCTGTGGGGACCGCTGATCGGGGCGGCGGTCGAAGTGCCGGTGAGCGAGTTCTCCCGCTCCTATATGGGAGGCTCCGGCCAGGGCTTCGATCTCATGGTCTATGGCGGGCTGATCATGGCGATCGCCCTGTTCCGCCCGGAGGGGCTCGCCAGTCTGCTCGCGGGGTTGAGACGTCGTGGCCGCACTGCTTGAGGTCGAGGGGGTGAGCAAGGCGTTCGGCGGGCTCGCCGCGCTCACCGATGTCTCCTTTCACCTCGAAGGCGGCGAGATCCTCGGCCTGATCGGCCCCAACGGCGCGGGCAAGAGCACCCTCTTCGGCTGCATCGCGGGCGCGATCCGCCCCGACCGGGGCCGCATCCGCTTCGCCGGCCGCGACATCACCGGGCTTGGCGCGGAGCGCATCGCCCGGGCCGGGATCGGGCGGACCTTTCAGGTGATGCGGAGCTTCGAGACGCTGAGCGTGCTCGAGAACGTGCTGGTGGGGAGTTTCCGCCGCCATCGCCGCCTTCGCCCCGCGCTCGCCGCCTCCCGCGCCGTGCTCGAACGGACCGGCCTTTTGGGGCGCGAGAACGTCCCCGCCGCCGCCCTCACCCCCGCCGAGAAGCGCCGCCTCGAAATCGCCCGCGCGCTTGCCCTCAGCCCCCGCCTGCTGCTTCTCGATGAGACGCTCACCGGCCTCACCCCGCGCGAGGCGGAAGAGGGGGTCGCCCTGCTCCGCGCCCTTCGCGCCGAGGGGCTCACCCTGCTCATGGTCGAGCACGTGATGGAGATCCTGCTGCCGCTGGTCGATCGGGTGGTGGTGCTCGATCTCGGCCGGGTGCTCACCATCGGCACGCCGGAGGAGATCGTCCGCCATCCCGAGACGCTCCGCGCCTATTTCGGAGAGCGCCATGCTCGAGGTTGAGGGGCTTTCCGGCGGCTACCGCCATCTCCCCGTCCTGCACGAGGTGAGCCTCCGGGTGGAACCGGGCGAAATCGTCGCCGTGCTCGGCGCCAACGGGGCGGGCAAGAGCACGCTGCTCAAGGCGATCGCCGGGCTGATCGGACGCTCGGGCCGCATCCGGTTCGCGGGCGAGGAGATCACCTCCTGGCCCGCGCACCGCATCGCGCGGCGCGGTCTGCACCTCGTCCCCGAGGGCCGCCGCCTTTTCCCGGGCTTGAGCGTGCGCGACAATCTCCGCCTCGGCGCCTATGCCCGCCGCGGCGCGCCGGACCGTCTCGCCCCTCTCGAGGAGGTCTTCGCCCTATTCCCCCGGCTCCGCGAAAGGCTGGACCAGCGCGCTGGCACGCTCTCGGGAGGCGAGCAGCAAATGCTCGCCATCGGGCGGGGGCTGATGACCGCCCCCCACCTCCTCATGCTGGATGAGCCAAGCCAGGGGATCGCCCCTCGTCTGGTCGATGAACTCTTCGCCGCGATCGAGGCGATCCGCCAGAGCAGCCGCGCCGTCCTCCTCGTCGAGCAGCGGCTGGCGGAAGCGCTCGCCCTCGCCGACCGCGCCTATGTGTTGCAAAGCGGGCGGATCGTGATGGAGGGACCTGCCCGCGACATCGCCGCCGATCCCGCCATCCGCCGCGCCTATCTCGGCATGTGAAGTGACGGGCGCTCGCGGTCCCCGTCTCAGGGGAGCTTGCCGCCGAGTTCGTCCTCGATGTGGACGCGGATGATTTCGTCGAACGAGCTCTCGGCGGTAAAGCCGAGCTCACGCGCCCGCTTCGCCTCGAAGCGGGTCGGCCAGCCCGCGACGATGCGGGCAATGGTGGGATCGGGCTCGCGGCGGATGAGCCGCACCGCCTTCTCCCCGGCCACCCGGCGCAGCGCCTCGATCTGTTCGGCAACCGTCGCCGAGAGGCCTGGCATGGTGAGGTTGGGCCGCCCGCCCAGGCGGCTCACGTCGAGCATGGCGGCGTGGAGGAAGAAGCTCACTGCGGCGCGCGGGCTCGCATGCCAGTGGCGGACGTCCTCGCTCACCGGCAGCACCGCTTCCTTGCCCTGGAGCGGCTCGCGCAGGATGTTGGAAAAGAAGCCCGAGGCGGCCTTGTTGGGGGCGCCCGGACGGATGCAGATGGTGGGAAGCCTGAGCCCGACCCCCTCGAAGAAGCCGCGGCGGGAGTAATCGGCGAGCAGAAGCTCGTCGATTGCCTTCTGCGTGCCGTAGGAGGTGAGCGGCGTGGTGTGGAAGTCGTCGGGGATGGGATCGGGAAACGGCGCGCCGAAGACGGCGATCGAGGAGGCGAAGACCACGCGCGGCTTGTAGGGCGCGCTCTCGCCCTCGCGACGGATCGCCTCGAAGAGATCGCGCGTGCAGTCGAGATTGACGCGGTAGCCCTTCTCGAAATCGGCCTCCGCCTCGCCGGAGACGATGGCGGCGAGGTGGAAGATGAGATCGGGCCGTTCGGCGATCGCCCGCCGCGCCGCGCCGGGGGCGGCGAGGTCGATGGCGCGGGTCTCGACGCGGCCCGCAAACCCCGCCGGGGCTTCGGGGGCGACGATGTCGTAGAGCGAAAGCCGCTCGACCGGCCGGCCGCCGACCGCCCCGTCCCGTGCGAGGCGGGCGGCGAGTTTGCGCCCGATCATGCCAGCCGCACCGGTGATCATCACGTGCATCGTCATCCTCCCTTGGCATCCTTACCGGGTAAGCATCCTCCCCCTCGGCGGGGCGAGCCCGACCATACCGGGCCCGGGGCGGCAGGGAAAGCCGCCCCCTTCGGGCACGCCGCTACTTCGCCTTCGCCCCCGAAGGCGCCGCCGCGGGGCGCGTCTCCGGCGCAAGGCCAGCGGTGGCGGGCTCGGGTGGGGCGGGCTCAGGCTCCTCCTCGGCGAGCAGTTCCTCAGGCTCGGGCTCGGCGGTCTGCCAGGGAACGGTCGCCACCACGATGTTGGTCCCGCCATGACGGAGCAGAGCGCGGCGCAGATACTGGGCGCGGCGGGTGTGGAGGAACATCTCCCACCACCGCCCCTCCACCACTTCCGGCATCACCACCATCACCGGCCGGCCGTGAAACTTCTTGCCGAGATCAAAGACGGTGCGCAGCAACGGGGCGATCAGGCTGCGATAGGGCGAGTCCTCGATGAGGAGCTCCGGCGGCTTGAGGCCGCGGCGGCGGGCAGGCTCGGCGACGAAGCGCTGCCAGTCACGCCTGAGCCGCGCGATGTGTTCTTCGCGACTCTCCTCGCGCAGCGCGTCCGGCCCTTCGAGGGCCACGACGTGCAGCGCATAGACGTCATGGGAGACGCGCAGCGCGAAATTGAGCGCCTTGCGGGCGAGCCGGTCCCAGCGCTGGATGGGAAGGAGGGCCACCGGCGGGGCGTAGGAGCGGAACTGCAGCCGCCGGTCTCCCGCCCCAAGGATCGCCGCATCGAGCCGCGCATAATAGCGCTTGATGGCGCGGAGCAGGGTGAGGGTGAGCGGGATGATGGCGACCGTGATCCATGCCCCTTCGAGGAATTTGGCGATCAGGATGACCCCGAGCGCCACCAGTGTAGCCACCGCGCCGCCGCCATTGATGAGGAGGCGGAGATAGGCCATCGCCCCCTCCTCGGCGCGCCGCCGCCACCAGTGCACCGCCATCCCCGCCTGGGAAAGAGTAAAGGCGAGAAAGGCGCCGATGGCGAAGAGCGGGATGAGGCGGTCGGTGATGCCATCGAAGACGATGAGCAGAAGCCCCGCCGCGCCGGCGAGGAACAGCACCCCGGCCGAATAGACGAGCCTCCGCCCCGGCATGGCGAAGGCGCGTGGCAGGAACCCGTCGCGGGCGAGCAGGCGGCAGAGGCGGGGGAAATCGACGAAGCTGGTATTGGCCGAAAGCGACAGCACGGCGAGGATGGAGGCGATGGTGAGGTAATAGAACCAGCCCCGCCCGCTCACCGCCATGAGAAGCTGGGAGAGCACGCTCTGATAGCCGGGCGCGTTCTGGTCCATCGCGACGAAGCCGTAGGCCTGCACCGGAACGGCGATGCCGAGCAGGAAGAGGGCGAGCAGGAAGACGATGGTGGCGAGCGTGCGGCGGGCATTGGCCACCACCGGCTCGCGGAAGGCGCTCACCCCGTTGCTCACCGCCTCGACCCCGGTCATCGCGGTACAGCCGCTGGCGAAGGCCTTGAGGATGAGGAGGAGCGAGAGGCTCTCCGTCGCCTTGGGGATGGCGGGCGGGGCGATCACCGGATGGGGATGCCCCCCGCTGCGCACCACCTCGTAGAGGCCGAGCAGGATGGCGGCCGAAAGGGTGAGGATGAAGAGATAGGTGGGCAGGGCGAAGGCCACCCCCGATTCCCGGGTGCCGCGCAGATTGACCAGGGTGATCAGGGCGAGGATGGCAAGACAGAGCGGCAGGATATAGGGCTGGAGCGGCGGGATCGCCGAGATCAGCGCCCCCACCCCGGCCGAGATGCCGACCGCGACGTTGAGCGTGTAGTCGATCATCAGGGCGGTGGCGGCCAGCAGGCCGGGATAGACCCCGAGATTGTCGCTCGCCACCGTGTAGGAGCCGCCATTGTGGGGATAGGCGGCAATGGTCTGGCGGTAGGAGAAGTAGAGGATGAAGAGGAGGAGGACGATGGCGGCGCTGATCGGCAAGGTGAGCCCCACCCCTGCCGCTCCTGCCGCGATCAGCACGCTCAGCGTGGCCTCTGGCCCGTAGGCCGCCGAGCTCAGCGCATCGAGCCCCATCGCCGGGATCGCCGGGCCAAGACCGATCCGTTTGCCTTCGGCCTCGGTATTGGCGAGCCTTCGTCCAACCAGGAAGCGGATGAGCGACATGAGAGGCTCCCTCGATCGGCGCCGTGCTATTTGGCG
>KN174088.1:8632-11013 GCA_000759655.1 Acidicaldus organivorans
GCGGCGCGGCTGCGATGCCGGTCGCGGTGCCAGACGGCGCGGAAGCGCCGGCGCATCGGCTCGAAGGGAATGGCGACCAGGCGACCCAGGCTGAGGGTCTCGCCGAGGAGGTCGGCGGACAGCGCCCCCACCCCGACGCCGCGCACGATGGCGGTGCGCACCGCCTCGTTGGAGGGGAGTTCGAGCACCACCTGCAGCTTCTCGGCGGCCACCCCGCGCCGGGCCAGCGTCTGCAGCAGAAGGGCGCGGGTGCCGGAGCCCGGCTCACGCATCACCCAGTTGGCGGCGAGCAGTTCCTCGTTTTCGGGGGAACGGCCCGCCCAAGGGTGGGTGGGCGGCGCGATGAGGAGAAGCTGGTCCTCGGCCACCGGGCGGGCCACCAGCAGGGGCGCGTCGATCTCGCCCTCGACGAAGCCGAGATCGACCTCGCCCTCGGCCACCATGCGCGAGACCTGGGCAGTGTTGCCCACCATCACCTGGAGGTGGATGTCGGGCCAGGACTGGCGGAACTGGGCGATGCGGTCGGGCAGCCAGACGGCGGCGATGGTCTGGCTCGCGGCGAGCACCAGGCGCCCCCGCTTGAGCCCGCTCAAATCGGCGAGCGCCCGTTCGGCGGCGGCGGCGCGGGCGAGCACGGCGCGCGCCTCTTCGAGAAAGACCTTGCCCGCCTCGCTCAGCACGATGTTGCGCCCGACCCGATGAAAGAGCTTCACCCCGAAGCGGGCCTCGAGGGCGGCGATCGCCGCGCTCACCGCCGACTGGGTGAGGTGCAGCGCCTCAGCCGCCCGGGTGACGTGCTCGCGTTCGGCGACGGCGACGAAAATGCGGAGCTGTTCGAGCGTCATGGCGAGCGCTTAGCACGAAACCGGCATCCGTCCCAACCCAGCCCTCATCGCAATTCCGTGAGAATGCGCGGAGGGGGCGGTTGCCAGCCTGGCGATTTTCCGCCACCACCCCCGGCGGAGATCACGCCATGACCCTTTTCGTGCCATGACCTTTCTCGAAGCCGCCGCCATCGCCCTCCTCCAGGGGGCGACCGAACTCTTTCCGGTGAGCAGTCTCGGCCATGCCGTGCTGTGGCCGGCCCTGCTCGGCGCCCATCTCGACATGCGGGCCCCGAGCTTCCTTCCCTTCCTCGTCATGCTCCATCTCGGCACCGCCGCCGCCCTCCTCCTCTATTTCCGCGCCGACTGGCTGCGGCTTGCGGGGGGGCTCGCCGGGCTCGCCGGAGCCGAAGAGCAACGCGAGGCGCTGCGCATCGCCACCCTGATCGTCATCGCCACCCTCCCCGCGGTGACCGTGGGCTTTCTCTTCGAAAAACTGGTCCGTCATCTCTTCGCCGCCCCGATCCCCGCCGCTCTCTTCCTCATGGCCAATGGCGTGCTGCTGATCGTGGGCGAGCGGCTAAGAAGCCTCGCCCGGCGCCCCCTTTCCACCCTCTCGGGGTGGGATGCGCTCATGATCGGGCTCTGGCAGTGCCTCGCCCTCCTCCCCGGCATCTCGCGTTCCGGGGCGACGATGGTGGGGGGCCTCAAGCGCGGCATCGACCATGAGGGGGCGGCGCATTTCTCCTTCCTGATCGGAACGCCGATCATCCTCGCCGCCACCGTGCTCGAGGTGCCGAAACTGTGGCGGGCGGGCATGCCGCAGGGGGTGGTGGGGCTGAGCGTGGCGGCGGCAGTGATCGCGGGCCTCACCGCCTATGCCTCGACCGCCTTCCTCATGCGCTATTTCCGCCGCCACGACGACTGGGCGCTCGATCCGTTCGGCTATTACTGCCTCGCCTTCGGCGGAGGAGCCTTGGCATGGTTCCTGATCCACGGCTGAGGGCGCTCCACCCCTCGCGCCGCGCCCTCCTCGGCGGAGCGGCAGCGATGGCGCTGGCGCGGCGCGCCTCAGCCCGCCCGGTGCTCGCCGCGACACCGATCGACCGGCTCGCCCTGCCCTGGTGGCGGGCGCGCTTTGCCGCCAAGGCGCGGGAGCTCGCCGCACACCCTCCTGGGCTCGTGCTCTATGGGGATTCGATCTTCCAGGATTTCGAACTCACCGGCCCTGAGCCGTGGCGCGACTTCCGCCCGCTCTGGGCCCGTTATTTCGTGCCCTATCAGGCGGTCGATCTCGGCTTCAAGGGCGATGCCACGTCGCATCTCCTATGGCGGGTGATGCACGGCGAAGCCTCCGGCATCGATCCCAAAGTGGCGATGGTGCTGATCGGGGCCAATAATTTCGGCCGCCTCGACTGGTCGGCCGAGGATACCGAGCTCGGCATCCTCGCCGTGATCGAGGCGCTCCGCGCCCGCCTCCCCCGCACCCGCCTCCTCCTCCTCGGCATCCTGCCCTCAGGGCGCGGCGAGAAGGTGGCAGCGAAGACGGCTACCGTG
>KN174089.1:0-167 GCA_000759655.1 Acidicaldus organivorans
GGGTGAGGCGGGCGCACCGGACGCGGTGGGCGGGGCGGCGGGGTCAGAAGCGTTGGAAGCCCCCTTGCCGGCGTTCCCGAGGCCGAGCGCCTCGGAAAGCGCGATGAGATCGGTGAGTGTGGCCTCAGTCTCCCGCTTCGCCGCCGTATTGTCGGGAAGCAGGATCG
>KN174089.1:398-3349 GCA_000759655.1 Acidicaldus organivorans
GCCGGAGGCAAGCGCGGTAAGCGTGCCGAACAGCGCGCCGAAGCCGGCGATCGAGCTCGGCTGGCGGAGGAGGGCGAGAAGGCGCGCGCGGAGCTGGGACAGGGTCATGGGCGGGCTCCTTTCATGAAGACCGTTACGATGCGTGAAAGAAGGTGAGAGAGGCGCGAGAGGGGCGCGGCTCAATGCTCGGGCGCGTTGACCCGCGCCCCCATGATCGCCGCATCGAGCCTCGCATTGATCTGGTTGAGCGCGGCATTGATCTGGGCGATGATCGCCCGCTCCGCCTCCACGCTCTCGTCGATGCGCCGCCCGATCAGCACGAAACGCTCGCTCTCCTCGGCGCGCAGGCTGAGGAGCTGCTGCTGCAGCGCCTCGATCGACTTCTCGCGCAGCGTGGTCTCGGCGGTGATCCGCTCCTCGTCATGCCCGACCGCGGCGGCGACGTAGGCGACGGAGGCGAGCACGCCGCCCAGCATGCCAATCAGGGTGAGGAGATTGCCCGCCGTCACCACGCCATCGAAACGGACCGCATGCGGTGAGGGCGCCCGCGCCTCCTCCTCGCCCTCCGTCTCGACGCGGGTCTCGAGCGCGCTCATTGGAGCCTCGCCCACACCCCGGCCGCGCCGAGCCAGGCGAAGGCGACCGAGGAATTGGCGGGAAGACTGCCCGGATTGCCGAGCACGCCCGCCCCGGTGGTGGTGGCGACGGTGAGGCTCGAAATCGCCGGGATGGTGGCGATCCGCACCACTTCGCCATCGTAAGGTTGCGGTGGCAGATCGATGGTGAGCGAGGAAAGCGCAGCCCCCCCGCCGATGGCAAGCAGCCCCGACCCCGGCGGATAGGAAAGCGTCACCCCCGAACCGGGCGTCTGGTAGGAATAGCCAAGCCGCGGTGTTGGCGCGAAGGCCCCGTTGGGCCGGTCCCAGCCATTGCCCGCATCCATCAGATTGGCCGCCGCATGGGTGTTTGCGGACGCAAGCGATGCGGTGAGGCTCGCCCCGCTGGAGACGCTCGTCTGGAAACTGAGCCCGGAAGCAGAGGGCGCGTAGAGGACGAGGCTTGCCGAGGCGGGATGCCAGGCGGTCCAGAGCCGCGGCATGGCGGGGAAGGCGGCGGAAAGCGCCGCGAGGGGACCGGCGAAGGTGATCGGCGTATTGCTCGGGGTGAGCGCCGAAAGCCCCGCCGAGAGCGTGACCTGATTGCCGCTCACCGAACTGACCACCGTGCGCGCGGGCACGTTCTGGCCATAGACCTTCATCCCCGCGATGATGCCGGAGGTGGAATAAAGGGTGAGGGTGGTCGCCCCCGCCGCGGCTGGCGCGGAGAGCGCCCCCGGCACGATCGCGCTCTGCTGGGCGAGGAGCGCCTCGATCCCGGCGGCGACCGAGGCGGGCGTATCGGAGGCCGCGACCGTGTAGGTGACGGAAACCGGGCTCGCAAGGCCTGCCCCCGAGGCGGTGAGGGTGAGCGTGTTGCCCGCGCTGATGCTGCCGCCCACGCTCAGCGTGGTTGCGGCGAGCTGGCCGGTGGCGAGCGCGGTCGCGCCCCAGGTGTTGTAGGAGGCGTTGGCGGCGCAGACGATCTGCCCGCCCGCCGTCTCGACATCGACCGGCACCGAGCAGAACGCGAAATGATTGGAGGCGATCAGCGCGCTCTGGATCGCGGTGATGACGATCCCGATCCCGCCATCCTGCGGCAGGAGATCATTGCCGGTGAAGGTGAGCCGCCCGTTCGGCGCATCGATAATCAACGCCGGATAGGGCCCGTTGATGGCGCCGTGGCTGTAGCGGGTGAGCTTGCAGCCGGAAATCTTCACCTCATAGACGTCATCGCCCTTGATGACGAAGACCGGGCCCTGGCAGAAACCCACCTCCATGCCGGAGACGGTGAGCATGAAATCCGCCCCGCTCGAGGACTCATAAGCGATCGGCGCCGGATCGAGCACCTCGAAGAGGGGCGCCGGGGCGGCGGTGTCGGGATTGATGTAGCCATAGACCGAGAATTCGGAAAACCGGGTGGTGACCACCGTGCCGCCATTGATCACCCGGAGCACGTTGCCGATCGAGTCGAAATGCGTCCCGATGAAGCTTCCCGAGAGCGTGCCGCCATCGACCAGTACCCCGGTGCGGTAGCCGAAGACGAAATTGCCATAGGCGATCGGCCCGCCATCGGTGGTGCTGGACGCGCCGCTTGCCGAGCCGTTGCCGCTGATGCGGAACCACACGCTCTCGGTGGTGGCGTAATTCTTGAGGTAGTAATCGGTGTTGACCGCGTTGAACGTCGCCCCTTGCGCGAGCGGGGCGGTGAGCGCGGCGCTCAGCGTCACGCTGTTCGAGGAAACCGCGGTGATCAGCGTTCCCGCCGGGATCGCCCCATTGCCGCTTGCCGCCATGCCGGGGACCACACCCGCGGTCGTGCTCACCGGGATCTGGCTAGCGCCCGCCGCCACCCCGGCGCTGGTGGTGAGGGTGATGTTGGTGACGGCGCCGTTGCCGCCGCCATAGTGCAGCACTTCGCCCTGGAACACGCCCCAGGAGAAGAAATTGCCGTGGATGAAGATGATGTCGGCGGCGTTGGGTATGTCGAAACAGACCGAGAGCGCGCAGATCCGGTTTTCGAGGAAATGCACATCGCCCACCGTGGTCGCCGCCGGCACCCGGAAGAAGATGTAGGCGTTGGTGACCTGATTGTTGCGGAAGACGACATCGGCCACCGCCGAGATCCCGGTCATCCCCTCGAAGAGCGGCGGATAGGCGATCGGCGCGCCGGGCTGATCGACCTGCTCGGGCCAGTAGAACGAGAGCCCTTCGATCAGCACGCTCGCCCCGATCAGGAAGGGCGCGGCGGAGGTCGCAGTGATCCAGATCTGGCTTCCCTGATTGCCGTAGGGGACGCCGAAATCGACCCCGCCATCGCCGATCAGGGCGACATTCTCGAGCGTGATCTGGGCT
>KN174089.1:3435-5894 GCA_000759655.1 Acidicaldus organivorans
GCACCAGCGAGCAGGATCGGCCCGCCGGCGGGGATGTAGAGCGCCTTGTTCTGGGCCTGCGCGGCTTGCACGGCGGCGGCGAATTTGGCCGAATCATCGGTCTTGCCGTCGCGGGCCAGCCCGAAATCGTTGATGTTGAGGCGGTCCGCAAAACGGGCGGCGAGGCTGCGCGCCGTCGTCGTCGCCTGGGCGAGCGCGGTGGCGAGCGAGACATCCGTGCCGCCGATGCTGCCGCCACTGATCGCCACCGCATTGGCATTCGGGGTCGCGATCGTGCCAAGCCCGAGATTGCCCCGTGCACTCGCCGCGTTGGCGAGATCGGAGAGATTGTTCCCCGCCTGCAACGCTCCGGTGATGCGCGGATCATTGCCCGCCGCGACCGTTCCCGCCGTCGTGCCGAAATTGGCCGAAAGCGTGGAATTGGCAAGGCTCAGCCCGCTTCCCACCGTGATCGGCTGGGGCGAGGAGGCGCCGATCGAGGTATTGCCGAGCAGCGCGCCGGAGGGGACGAGGATCGCAGGCTGGGTCGAGGCGAGCAGCGTGCCCACCGTCACCGAGCTGGTGACACCGGCCTGCTGGATGGGGAGCTCGTCATCGGAATTGACCGAGGTGACGGAGGGAAGCTGAGGAATGGTCGGCATGGCGTCTCGTTTTGAGAGGAGAATGACTGACGTTCAGGCGACGGCGACCCAGCCGGTATTGCCGGTGCCGGTCTGCTTGACCCAGAAAGTGCTACCCGCCCCGCCCGCGAGGTTGCGGTAATCGGAGCCCGGTGGGGCGCTCACCACCCCCTCGGGACTGCCGGTGCCGATGGTCGAGATCACCCCTTCGGGCGCGGCATCCGAGGTGATCCGCACCACGCCCGCCCCGTTGGGGTGGAGGCGGAGGTCGCCGCCATTGAGGCTTCCCACCGTCACCGAGCCATCGCCGGGGAAGGTGAAGTAACCGCCCAAGGGCACCACCCCGGCCCGCCAGCTCCCCCAGGTGCCGCGCCAGAGGACTTCGGTATTGGCAGGCACGGTGAGGTCGAACAGCGTCCAGTTCTCCTGGAACGGACTCGAGCCGACGCGGGTGAAGGTGACGGGAAGGTTGCAGCGGGTGAGCAGCGTCCGGTCATTGGGCACCGGCGCGGCGACATAGGCGATCGCCTCCGCCCCGCTGCCGTCGCCACTGATGGTGACGGGAACGGTGGCCCCGACCGACCCATAGCCCGAGCCCGCCGCGGTGAGGCGGATCCCGATCACCGCCCCGCCCGCGAGGATCGCCTCCGCCGCCGCGCCGGACCCCCCGCCGCCGATGCTCACACTCGCGGTGGTGTAGTTCGCCCCGCCCGCGAGCACCTTGATGAAGCCGATCCCGGAGCCCATTTCCGCCTGCGAGGCCGAGATCATGGTGGCGATCGGCCCGGCGGTCGTGGCGATCATGATCCGGTCCAGGATGTCGGGGAAGACCAGCGTCTGCGGGCCGGAGCCGGTGGTTGCGGGGTTCTGGACGTAGAGCGTGGCGTCGTTCCAGGAATTGCCCTCGACGATCAGCGTATCGGTCGCCGCATAGAGCGCGCTGGTGATGGCGACAATGCTGCCGCCAAAGAAGCGGTTGTGGCGGATCGCCACGTTCTGCGGCCCATCGCGCAGGACGATGCCGCCCCCTTGATCGTAGCCGATCCAGTTGCCGGTGATTTCGAGATTGCTGCAGGCAATGCCGAAATTCTGGCCATTCGCGGAGGCCTCGACATTGTTGACGGTGATCGCGTACTGGGCGGTGTTCTGGATGCGGTTGCCCACCACCCGCACGTTCTGGCTTCCCCCCGGATTGATCCCGATCGCCGGGCCCGAAATGAAATTTCCGGCGATCTCGGTGTGGATCGCGCCCCCGGAGTCGATGCCAAACGACGCCGCGCCTGCGCTCTGCCAGACGAGCGTGTTGCCGGCGACGTGCGAATAAGCGACATTGGCGAGGATCCCCGCCCCGCCCGCACTCCCGTTATCGACGCAGAGATTGCCGGTCACCGCGATCCACCAACCGGCGGCGGCGATGCCGTAGCTCGTATTGTCGTGGCAGAGATTGTTGGCGATCAGGGTAGAGAGCGCATCGGGATTGGCATTTCCCCAGACGGGAGGCGTGGTGTTGCTTTCGTTGAAATTGCCGACCGAGATGCCGCGCGCATTGTTCCAGGCGCAGTTGTTGACGATGCGGTTGAGATGGAGTTTCTGGGTGAAGGTAGGATCGGTATAGTCGATGACGATGCCATAGCCGCCATTGTCATGCGCCCGCGAGCCCTCGATCGCGATCCCCTGCACCGCCTGCGCCCAGAGCCCGTGGATGGCGTTGCCGTAGAATTCGCAGGCGCGCACCTCGTATTGCACCGGGGTGGGATCGGAGGCGGCGAAGACGAGGCCCGAGCCAAGGGTGGGCCCGCCCGCCCCGGTGAAGGCGGAGGCCTCGATCAGGGCGCGGGT
>KN174089.1:6001-6470 GCA_000759655.1 Acidicaldus organivorans
GCAGGAGGGGGTGACATAGACCGCGTAGGTATCGGCGGTCACCGCGGCGTTGGCATCGAAGAGGATGCCGTGGATCCAGAGGGGGGCCGCGGTCATGCTGAGCCAGGCGCCGCCGCCCGCCTGCGCGTTGCGGCGGATGACGGTGGCCCCCGGCACGCCGATCAGGGCGAGCGTGCTGCCGCTCAGGGTGAGCGGGCCCGAGACGAGATAGGTTTTGGATCCGAAACGAAGTGGGACGCCCGCGGCGAGCGCGGCAGCGATCGCCGCCGTATCATCGCTCACCCCATCGCCCTTGGCCCCGAAACTCTCCACCGCCACCGCCTCGGCCAGAAGCGTGGCAAGCGGAAGCTCGAGCGCAGCACCCGTCGGCTTGACGGTGAAGGCGCTCGCTTCCAGCGGGGGAAGCCCCGCGATCCCCGCCATGAACGTGGCGTAGGGCACCGCGACGTTTTCCCCGTTCTGGCCGAGG
>KN174089.1:6618-7324 GCA_000759655.1 Acidicaldus organivorans
GGGACGAGGTCGGTGGGGGCGGGCGTGGTCCCCGCGGGCAGGGCGGGCACCGCATAGGGCGCGGCGAGCGCCTCCAGCGTGCCCGCCTGCAGCACGAGATTGGCCCCGATGGCAACCGGCGCGGGACCGGCCTGGGCACTTCCCGGATTGCCGGCGAGCGTGCCCGGGGGCAGGACGAGGGCGGGCTGCGTTCCGGCGAGCAGCTGGGCGCGCGTGACTTTGCGCGTCACCCCGTTCTGGCTTGCCGGGAGTTCGTCGGTATCGGCCGCGGCGGTGGCCGGGGGGAGGGCGTCGATCGAGGTTCCGCTCATCTCAGGTCGTCACCAGGATGGGGTTGCCGTTCTGGTCGGTGAGCACCAGCCCGCCGGTGGTGAGCAGCGCGTTGGGGGGCGTGGGCAGGCTCGAGAGCGAGTAGCAGGGGAGCAGCACCGAGCGGCTGAAGCTCCGCCCGGCGAGCGTGGTGATGGCGACCGTCACCGTATAGACCGTCCCCGACTGGCCGGAGGCGAGCCAGAGCAGGGCGGAGGTGCCGTTGGCCGAGGCCGAGTTCAGGGTGAGATCGCCCGGATTGTTGGGGGCGATGGTCACCGTGATCGCCCCGATCCCGTCCCCCGGATTGCCGGCGAGCAGCGGGCCGAAATCGACCTCGTAGTCGAGGACGTCGGCCGGGTCCTTGAGCGGGAAGAAGGGGAAGGGGGGCTGGGCG
>KN174090.1:0-3246 GCA_000759655.1 Acidicaldus organivorans
GGCGGCAGTTCGGCGGTGGCGGGCGGGGCGGTGCCCGGCGAGGAATAGCGGGCGAGGATGCCGCGCAGCGGATCGGCGCCGGGATTGCTCACCGCGCGGTCGATGACGATCTCGCGCGCGCCGACGTCGCGCCCGTAATAGGCGCGGTTCCAGTCCGACTTCGAGGTGATCAGGCTGCCATTGAGCGAGATCCCGGCATAGAGCCCGGCGGATTGGGCGAAGGCGAGGATGTCGGCGTGCAACGCGGCGGTGGTCGCCCCCTCCACCCCCGCTCCCATCTGGGCGAAGGCGACGGAGGCGTCCCCGCCCACCTTGAAGCGGTCATCGAGGATGGCCTTGAGTCCCTTGTCGGTGAGGATGACGAGGAGGATCTCGCTTTCCTGCACGCCGGCCTGCAGGCCGAAACTCGCCGAGCTGATCTGGAAGAAGGCGGGCGAGGACCAGTCATTGCTCGCATTGCGGGCGGCGAGCACGCAGTCACCCCCCGCGCCTCCGAAAATGAACCCGGCCTTGAACACGCGCGGGCAGATCATCGCCGCCTTGGCCCGTTTCATCGCCCATTGCCGATCGCCCGAATTGGGGGCGGAGAGCAACTCCTGGACGGTGAGCGTGGCGCGATCGACCAGCGTCTGCTGTTCGGTCTGCGCCGAGGCCGGGCGGGAGAGCACGGCGAGAGCGCCGAGCAGGATCAGGAAGGCGCTGAGACGCATGATGGTCCTCCTCCAAGGGGAGGGCGATTGTGGCCGCCTTTGCCCAGCTTTGGCAAGGAGCTCTCGGCAAGAAGCTCTTGGCAGGGGAGCCCCGGCCCGCCGGGGGCGCAATGTCCCGGGTACCTCGTCGGGCCTCAGGCCATGGGCCCTCAGGCAGGCTCGAGATTGATCCCGCCCACCCACCAGCCCTGCTCGTGCCATTCGAAATGGGTGAGGGAGAGATTGGCGATCGAGACGTTCTGCGCCTGCTCGGCGCTGATGCCGAGCACATGGGCGAGCGCGGCGCGGATCACCCCGCCATGGGCGATGGCGACCACGTCTTCTCCCGCATGCCGCGTCTTGAGACGGGTGAGCAGCGCGCCCACCCGGGCGACGACGTCGGCCATGCTCTCGCCGGCAGGGGGGCGGGTGTGGGCGGGGATCGGCCAGAACCGCTCCGGGGCGCGACCGAAGAGGCGCGAGAGCTCGCTGCTGGGGATTCCCTCCCACGCTCCGAGGCTCTGCTCGATGAGGGCGGGGGCGGTCTCGAGCGGGGCTTCCGGGTAGCCCGCGGCGAAGATCGCCTCCGCGGTGCGCCTTGTGCGCGAGAGGGGCGAGACCAGCCAGCGCGCGGGCTTGGGCAGGCGGCGGGCGAGCGCGGCGAGCCGGGCCTCGTCGCGGGCGAGGCTTGCCTCGCAGACGGCAACGTCGCGCGCTCCGTAGAGGGCAGCGAGCTCCTCACGGCGGACCACAGCGTGGCGGACGAAAAAGAAGCGGACGGGTGCGGTCATTCCTCGAAGCGGAGAAAGCCTCCGCGCTGGCGGGCACTGGCGAAGGCGCCCAGGAAAGCCGAGCCCATGAGGAGAAGCAAGAGGAGATCGAGAAGGGCGGCCATGCCGAGCTCGGCCCGGACCAGGGGGGTGGGAGCGCCGGCGAAGAGCGCGCGCAGGGCCTCGAAGACATGGGTGGAGGGGAGGATAAGGGCCGCGGGGCGGAGGATGGGGGGAAGGTTGGCCACCGGGTAGAAGACGCAGGAAAGCGGGGTGATCGCTGCCATCAGGGTCCAGACCAGACGCTCCGCGCCGAGCCCGAAGCGGAGGATGAGGGCAGTGATACCGAGCGCGAGCCCAAGCCCCATCACTGCGAGCAGGGCGAGGGCGGCAAACGCGGCGGGGCCGAGGCGGAGGACGTCGAGGGCGAAAAGGGCGCGGGCGAGGAGGGCGGCGGCGGTGAAGCCTGCTGCCACCCGGAGCAGGGCGAGGCCGGTGAGCGCGATGAGGAGCTCGGCGGGGCGGAGGGGGCTCACGAAGAGATGGCCGAGATGGCGCGTCCAGACATCCTCGAGAAAGCCCACCGAAAAGCCGAGCTGGCCGGAAAGCGCGCCCTGCCAGAGGAGGAGGGCGGCGATGGCAAGCCCTGCCGCCTCGGCGGCGAGCCCGGCATGGGCGCTGAGATAGCGCATCGTCCAGCCCCAGACGGCGAGTTCGAGGATCGGCGTATAGACGAAGTCGAGGAGGCGCGGCCAGGAGCGGCGATAGAGCGCGCCGTGGCGGTAGAAAATGGCCCAGAGACGGCGAAGCCCTGGCTTCATGCGCCCTTCCTCATCGGGGAGCGGGGGCGGCCCGTTCGCCGCCCAGAGCGAAGAAAAGCGCTTCGAGATCGGCCACGCCATGCGCCGCGCAGAGCGCCCGCGGCGCACCTTCGGCGACGAGGCGGCCCTGGCGCAAGAGGAGGAGGCGGTCGCAGAGCCGCCCGACCTCGGCCATGTTGTGCGACGAAAGCAGGATGGCGCCCCCTCGCCGCGCCCGGTGGGCGAGAAGGGCCTCGCGGATGATCTCGGCGCTTTCCGGATCGAGGCTCGCGGTGGGCTCGTCGAGGAGGAGGAGTTCGGGATCGTTGAGGAGCGCCTTGGCGAGCCCTACCCGGCTCCGCTCTCCGGCCGAGAGCCGGAGCACCGGGGCTTCGAGCAGCGGGGTGAGGCCGAGGGCGGCGGCGAGGGCGGCGATGCGCGCGCTCGCTTTCGGCACGTCGTAGAGATGGGCGTAGAGGCGGAGGGTGGAGGCCACGCTGAGCCGCCCCGGCAGGCCGAAATAGGGTGAGGTGAAGTTGATGCGGGGGAGCACCCGGTAGCGGTGGCGGATCATGTCCTCGCCCAGGAGGCGGATCTCGCCCGCGCTCGGGGTGAGAAGGCCGAGGAGGAGGGCGAGCGTGGTCGTCTTGCCCGCGCCATTAGCCCCGATGAGCCCCACGATCTCGCCGTGCCCGATCGCGAAACTGAGGCCGGAGAGCACCCAGCGCCGGCCGAACGCCTTGCCGAGCCCCCGCACCTCGGCAAGCGAAGCGGGGCTCATGCCCTCCGCCCCCCTTGGGGCGCCCTCTTTGGGGGCGGTGTTTCCCTTGTTTGGGGCGGCATTTTCCTGGGCCGGGGTCTGGTCAAATCATTTCGCATCGAATAATTTCATATGAAACGATTTCCCGGACACGGTTTCCCGGAGGCCGCCATGCTGCCCGCCCTCTTCGTCTCCCACGGCTCGCCGATGATCGCGATCGAGCCCAC
>KN174090.1:3318-4250 GCA_000759655.1 Acidicaldus organivorans
CCCCGCCCATCACTTCCTGCGCGACCTCGGGGAGCGGCTTCCCCGCCCGCGCGCCATCCTCGTTGCCACCGCCCACTGGACGACCGCCGAGCCCACGGTGGGGACGGCCGCCCGTCCCGAGACGAGCCACGATTTCGGCGGATTCCCCGAGGCGCTTTATCAGCTCCGCTCCCCCGCCCCCGCGCCCACCTCGTTCCCCCCCCCCCCGGGACGACCGCCGAGCCCACGGTGGGGACGGCCGCCCGTCCCGAGACGATCCACGATTTCGGCGGATTCCCCGAAGCGCTTTATCAGCTCCGCTACCCCGCCCCCGGCGCGCCGGAGGTGGCCGAACGGGCGGCGGCGCTGATCGAAGAAGCGGGGATGCGGGTTGGACGCGATCCCGAACGCGGCCTCGATCACGGCACCTGGATCCCGCTTCTGCTCATGTATCCCAAGGCCGACATTCCGGTTGCCCAGATCGCGGTGCAGCCCCATCGCGACCCGGCCCATCACGCGAAACTGGGCGCCGCGCTGCGGCCGCTGCGCGAAGAGGGCGTGCTCATCATCGGCTCGGGCACCTTCACCCACAATCTGCGCGCCGCCTTCACCCTGATGCGGGCGGGTCGGGCCGACGCCGAGCTTCCCTTCACCGAATCCTTCGTCGCCTGGATCGCCGAGCGAGTGGCGGCGGGAGAGACGGAGGCGCTGCTCGCCTATCGCGACCGCGCCCCCTTCGCGCGGGAGAACCACCCGACCGATGAGCATTTCCTCCCCTTCTTCGTGGCCTTGGGGGCGGGAACGCCGGGAAAGCCGGGTGAGCGCTGGCATCAGAGCCGGGATTGGGGCATGGCGATGGACTGCTTCGCCTTCCCCTGATCGTCTCCTTCGCCCCTCCTGCCATTGCCGCCCCGGCCGGTGGGCCGGTTTCGCTCCCCGCTGCGCGGGCCCGC
>KN174090.1:4303-4833 GCA_000759655.1 Acidicaldus organivorans
GCTCGCTGTGCTGGAAGAGCAGGCGGAGGATGAAGAGCGTCCACGGCGAGGCGCCGGCCGAGATCAGCGTCTCGTGGAAGCGCTGGTTGTGGATCTCCCAGAGCGGCCGCGTCTCCAGGGTGACCGGCTGTTCGAGGGCGCTGAGCGCAGTGAAACTCTCCCGTACCCGCTGCTCCCAGGCGGCGTCGCCCTCACGGATGGCGCGCCGCAGCGCGTCCGTCTCGATCAGGATGCGGAGCCGGGTGACGTCCTCGAGATCGGCGAGCGACATCGGCGCCACCCGGAAGCCGCGCTGGCCCTCGGCGATGACCAGGGCGTCGCTCACCAGCCGGGTGAGCGCCTCGCGCAGCGTGCCGGCGCTCACCGCATAGACGTCCTTGAGGTGCTCGACGCGGAGCTTGGCGCCGGGCGGGTAGAGGCCTTCGACGATGTGGCGGCGGAGCTTGAAATAGGCCTCTTCGGTGAGCGTCTTGGCCGGCGGCGGGGGGAGTGGCGCGGGCGGCGGCAGATGGGCCGAGGCGGGGCGGGTG
>KN174091.1:0-347 GCA_000759655.1 Acidicaldus organivorans
CCTCTCCTCCCCCTGCTCCCTTTCCCCCTGCGCCTTTTTCCCATGCCCCTCCCCGCTTCTCTCCGCATCCGTCCCGCCGGACAATTCGGGTCTTGCCTTCACCGTCACTTTATTGCACAAGCCAGAAGACTTCGCCACCAAAGGACGGCCCGGTGCGGCGTCCGCGCAGGGAGGCGCGCGGGCGGAAACATGGTGTGCCAGCGGCCCGTCTGACGCGACAGGAAAAGGGGGGACCGCCGCGTGTTTCAACAACTTCTCACACCCGTTGCCGACAGTCTGCCGCTTTCGTTCATCGTCGCCGCGGTGCCGATCGCCGTGGTGCTCGCTCTCCTCGGCGTGGCGCGGCG
>KN174091.1:420-3751 GCA_000759655.1 Acidicaldus organivorans
GCCCGCCTGGCAATCCTCGCTCGCCGGGCTGATCGTGGCCCTCATCCTCGCCGTCCTCGTCTGGCAGCTCCCCTTCGGGCTTGCCGTCCGCGCCACGCTCAACGGCATGGTGTTCGCCCTGTGGCCGGTGATGTGGATCGTCTTCACCGCCCTCCTTCTCTACAATCTCGCCGGGGCGGCGGGGCGGTTCGATGCGTTCCGCGACTGGGTGCTCGATCACCTGCCCAATGACCGCCGCATCGTGCTGGTGGTCATCGCCTTCTGTTTCGGCGCCCTGCTCGAGGGCATCGCCGGGTTCGGCACACCGGTCGCCATCACGAGTTCCCTCCTCATCATGGTGGGGTTCAAGCCGATCGAGGCGCTGACCTACACGCTGATCTTCAATACCGCACCGGTGGCGTTCGGCGCGCTCGGCGTGCCGATCACCGTGCTCGGCGTCATCACCCACCTCCCCGATACGGCGCTCGGGCAGATGGTGGGGCGCCAGCTTCCCTTCTTCGCGTTCCTGCTCCCCTTCTATGTGATGGGCCTTTATGGCGGCTTCCAGTCGATCCTCGCCGTCTTCCCGGCCCTCTTCGTCGCCGGAGGCAGTTTCGCGCTCACCCAGTTCGTGGTCTCCAATTACGTGAACTACGCGCTGACCGACGTGCTCTCCTCGCTGGTCTCGCTCATCATCACCGTGGCGTTCCTCAAGGTCTGGCAGCCCGCTCCCGATGAGCGCTTCGCCATCGCCTCCCATGTGCGGGAGGGCGAGCGGCATGCCCATCTCAGCCCTTGGTCGAGCTGGCTTCCCTGGGTGGTGGTCTCGGTCGTCGTCATTTTGTGGACGGTGTTCAAGGTCTTCCTCATCGGCGATGTGAAGATTACCTGGCCCGGCCTCGACAAGGCGATCTACATCACCCTCTACAAGACGCCCTACGGTGCGGTGTGGGACTTCCAGCCGCTCGGCACCGGCACCGCCATCCTGGTTGCCGCCATCATCAGCGCCGCGCTGATGGGCAATGGGGTGGGCGGGTTCTTCCGCGCCGTCGCCGCCACCTGGCGGCAGGCCTGGATCGCCATCGTCACCGTGGCCCTCATCGTGGGTCTCGCCTATCTCATGAACTACTCGGGCATGAACTACACGCTCGGGCTCGGCGTGGCCTCGCTCGGCATCCTCTTTCCGCTCGTCTCGCCCTTCCTCGGCTGGGTCGCGGTATTCCTCTCCGGAAGCGATACATCGGGGAATGCGCTTTTCGGCAACCTGCAGGTGGTGGCGGCCAACCAGCTCCATCTCGATCCGGTGCTGATCGCGGCGGCCAATTCTTCGGGCGGGGTGATGGGAAAGATGATCTCGCCACAGAACCTCGCCACCGGCGTCTCCACCACCGAGCTCAAGGGGCAGGAAGGCCAGGTCTTCGCCCGCACCTTCATCCACAGCATCGTCCTCACCGTGCTGCTCGGCGTGCTGGTGGTGCTCCAGCAATACGTCTTCCACGGCATGATCCCCCACCATTGAGCGGCATAAAAGGACGGAGGGCGGAGAGGCGCGCGCGCGAGGGGGACAATCGTGCGAAAGTGATGGGGCGCGCCGCCTCTCCCCTCGCAAACCCCACGGCGTTGCCTACGTATGGTCTGCTAGATCAGAGAGTGGGCGCGGGGCGGCGGGAGACGTCGTTCCCCCCTTCCCGCGCAGGGAGGGTCGAATGCGCAAGTTAGGGTTGTTGGCAACCGCCCTGCTCCTGGCCGCGAGCGGGGCCGCGTGGGCGGGAAAGGCCGGCGGACATGTCGGCGGTCATCATGGCGGCCCATCCACCTCGGCGGCGACCAGCTCCGGATCTACCTCCGCTCCCGCAGCCGGAGTTGCTGCGGGGGATCCGGGCGGCAAGAGCACTCAGACGGCGACCAAGGGGGTGGTAGCCATCCCCGCTCCTTCGGTGATGAACAAAGGGGGCGGACTTCCGCCCGGCTCCGGCCACGCCGATACCCAGATCCCCTATGGTTCGACTGATACCGCCGATCAGGGAGGCCCGGGGCTTGGCGGCATGGGCGGAAGCTCGATGCAGGTCAGCGACTATGGCAAGAAGAGTTGGCCCTGCTACCCGGCCGGCCAGTGGGCAGGAAGCCCCAATTACCATCCTCCTGCTGGCTGCCCGAAATGAGGCAGGCCTGAGAGGTGCGCGGTTAAAAGGCGTTGGAGGCAGGAATGGCGAACGCCGCGTCCGGTGGTTGCTCGGGATGGCGGCGGCGTTCATCGTCTCCTCCGTACCCTCCCTCGCATGGGCGCAACTGGGTGGGGGCGGCATGGGGCCCGGAGGCGGGCATGCCGACACGCAGATCCCTTTCGGTTCGACCGACGATGCCGATCAAGGCGGCCCGGGTCTCGGCGGCATGGGCGGGAGCTCGATGCATGTGAGCCCCTACGGTCGGAAGAGTTGGCCCTGTTATCCAGCTGGACAGTGGGCGGGTAGCAAGGATTTCCACCCTCCACCCGGCTGCCCCGACGAGGGCAAATCCGGGACCAGCCGGTGAGCGCTTCTCATCCCGGCCGCCGGACACGGCATTGTGAAGGGGCTGAAAGACGAGGCGATCCCTCCCATCTTGACGGGAGGAGAGAGAAAAGGCGAACAGCAGGAGAATTCGGAGGTCGAAAGATGCGTGTTGCGACGATCCTGGCGGGACTGAGCGCGGCGGCTCTCCTTGGGCTCGCTGCTCCGGCGTTTGCCCAGCATGCCCATGGGGCGAGCATGTCGGGTTACGCCCATGGCGGCGGGCTCGGCGCCATCTCGCCCTTCACCTCGCTCACGGGACTTCCGAGCTACACGGGGGTGGGGCGCGCCGGGGCAGTCGGCGAACGCGCTGCCCAATATGAGCACGCTGGCGGCTCGGTGAGCGGCGCAGGCGGAAGCTCGGGCCTCTCGGGAGCGACGATGCGCGGCACCGCGACGGGTGGCGCAAGCCGCCTCTACAACACAAGCCCTTTCATCGGCGCGGGCACCGGACATACGGGCGGGGCGAGCGGCATGTAAGGCCGCCCCCGCATCCATCATCTGGCACGCGACACCTCCTCTCCTTCAGCTGCCCGCAAGTTTCAGCCGGCGGAAACGCTTGCGTCCCACTGCGAGCTTGACCCCTCTCGCCAGCTGGTCGGGGGTGATGAGCGCGACCTCGTCGGTGAGGAGGGCGTCATCGAGGCGCACGCCCTGGCTCCGGATCAGCCGCCGCGCCTCGGCATTGCTCGGCGCGAGCCCCGCTTCGACGAGAAGACGGAACGCAGGGATCCCGTCCCCCACTTTCCCGGCCTCGATCTGGACTTCGGGGATCTCCGCCCCCTCCCCCCCCTCTCCACCGA
>KN174092.1:0-3140 GCA_000759655.1 Acidicaldus organivorans
GGTTTGGGGGGACGGGGTTGGGCTCTCCATGCGGCCCATTCAACCCCAAATTGATTACGAAAATCTTATCGGCGAACGGTTTACCAAATCTTCATCCCTTTCCCGCATCATCACGGCCGAGAGAGGCGGATGAGTGGGCCTCGATGAGGGGCCCCGAGGAGTACGGAAATGGATCCGAAGCAAGTCGATCTGTTCGGTCTCGCCGAGAAACGGCTCGCCTGGCTGGATCGGCGCCAGCAGGTGCTCGCCGCCAACATCGCCAATGCCGACACGCCGGGCTGGCAGCCCAAGGATCTGAAACCCTTCGCCGAGACGCTCGCCGATTCGACGCCGACGCTCGAGCGCACCAATCCGCTTCACCTCGCAGCCTTCGGCGAGGGCGCGCCGCCGATCGACCGCTCCCTCAAGCCGGAGGAGAAAGCGCCCGACGGCAATGCGGTGGCGATCGACCGCGAGCTCGCCAAGGTGGCCGAAACCTCCGACACCCACGCCTTCGTGGTCAATCTCTACCAGACCTACATGGGTCTGTTCCGCACCGTGCTCACCGGCTGAAGGCGGGGGTGGCGTGATGCAGCGCTGGGTTCCGGATTTTCCAGAGAGGTGGTGCGGGCGGGGCGAAATGGCCTCCACCCCCCGGTTCCTCGCCGCCTTATCCTCGTTTTCCGGCAATTCATTTCTCGTTCATTCAGGTTCCGGTCAGCCAGGGGGAGAGTTCGCATGGAGCTGAGCAAGGCGCTCGACATCTCGGCGAGCGGCATGGATGCGCAGACCATTCGCCTGCGCGTCATCGCTGAAAATCTCGCCAACCAGGACACCACCAGCGTCGGGCCGAACGGCAAGCCCTATCGTCGCAAGACGGTCACTTTCGAGAACAAGCTCGACCAGGAGACGGGGGTGGGGCTGGTGCACGTCAAGGAGATCGGCACCGACAATTCGCCCTATCCGCGCCGCTACGATCCCGGCAACCCGAACGCCGATGCCAATGGCTACGTGGACATGCCGAACGTCAACAGCCTCGTCGAACTCATGGACATGCGCGAGGCCGAGCGCGCGTATGACGCCAATGTCTCGGTGCTGCAGGCGACGCGCGGCATGCTGGCGCGCACCATCGGGCTGCTCAAATGACCCCGCTTCCTTTGGCAAGCCCGCAAAGCGCGGCCCAATCCTACCGTCGGGCGGAGGAAGGATTTCCCACCTCGGCGGGAGGAGGCGACTCCCCCTCGGTGAGTGATTTCGGAAACGTTCTGAACGAGGCGCTGCAGAGTACGGTCGCCACCGCCCATGAGGCCGAACAGAAAGCCGCCGACGTGGTCACCCATGGCGGCGATCTCACCCAGGTGGTGATGGCGGTCTCCAAGGCGGAACTCGCCCTGCAGACGGCGACCACGCTCCGCGACCGCATGGTTCAGGCCTATCAGGAAATCATGCGGATGCCGATCTGAACGCTTTACCCCTGGCCGCGCCCGGGGGCCTGGGTCGATGATGGGGAAATGAGAGGCAAACGGCTGAGGGGACGATTGGGAAACGTCAGAGTGGGGAAGAGCGACGCCGTTGCGGCCCGAGGTGAAAATTACGGAAACCCCCTTTCCTTGCGTGCGCATTTGTTAGGGACGCCAAAATGGACCCGAAAAATGGAGAACACCCGAATGAAGACGGCTCGCGCTCCTTGCTTCACCGCCGCTCTTTCCTGACCTGCGGGTTCCGTTTTCCCGCCTGCCGCGCCCCCACCCGCTCCATTCAAGCACACCGCCCCAGCCCAGGCGATCCGCGGAACAAGCGATGCGGCCCGCAGGCTCAGGATGAAATCCCGTGACGAGGTGAGGCGATGAACGAAGGCGATATCGGCACCATTCTGCGCGAGGCGATGGTGATCGCCGTCAAGCTCGGCGGGCTTCCCCTCCTCGTCGGGCTTGCCGTCGGCCTCGTCGTCTCACTCCTCCAGGCGATCACCCAGATCAACGACCAGGCGCTCTCCTTCCTCTCCCGCGCCATCGCCATCGGCCTCACCCTCGTCCTCATCGGCCCCTTCATGCTCGCCACCCTCTCCTCCTTCACCACCGCCCTCTTCGACCGTTTCATCACCATCGGCGGCTCGTAGGACGCATGGCGGGCGGCGACTCTCTCGCAGGCTTTCTCGCCACCCTGCCCCAGGAGGCGTTCGCCTTCGCGCTCATCCTGACCCGCGTCTCGGCCGCCGTGATGTTGATGCCGGGCTTCGGCATGAGCGAGATCCCGGCCATGTTGCGGGCGGGGATCGCCCTGCTCGTCAACCTCGTCCTGCTCCCGCTGCTCGCGCCCCACATGCCCCCCGCGCCGCAGGATGGGGCGGCAACCCTCCGCCTCGTCGCCGCGGAACTTTCCGCCGGTCTCTGGCTCGGCCTCTTCATCCAGACCCTCGCCCTCGCCTTGCCGGTGGCGGGGGAGGTGATCAGCCTGATGACCGGCCTTTCCTCGGTGATCGTCCCCGATCAGGACTTCAACGGCTCGGGGCCCGGCCTCAGCCGCGCCTTCAGCCTCCTCATCCCCATTTTCGTCTTCGCCACCGACCTCCACTCCCTCCTCCTCTCCGCCCTGGTTTCGAGCTATGACCTGATCCCGGCAGGCCAAGGGCTGCCCGCCGCCGACGGCGCGGCGAGCTTCGTCGCCATCGTGGGCGAAAGTTTCCGCCTCGCCCTTCGCCTCGCCTCGCCCTTCCTCTTCGCCGGGCTGCTCTGGCAAGCGGGGCTTGCGCTCGCCGGACGGGTCATCCGGCAGATCCCCTTCTATTTCATTGCCATGCCCGCCCAGATCATGGGCGGGCTTGTGCTGCTCGCCTTTCTGCTCCGTTTCCTCCTCGCCGCCTATGCGGCGGCGATGCATCAGGACCTGCTCGCGTGGCCTGCCATGAGATAGGGCCTGCCAGGAGATAGGCGATGGCCGAAAACGAAACCTCGAGCGACGACAAGACGGAAGCGGCAACCCCGCGGCGGTTGCAGCAGGCGCGCGAACAGGGCCAGGTGCCGCTCTCGCAGGAAGCGCTCTCTGCGGCGAGTTTCCTTTTCCTTGCCCTCTTCGTCTGGCTCTGGCTTCCCGCCGCGCTGGAGACCTTCACCAACGCGCTCGCCGCCTATCTCGGCAATCTCGCCCGCCTCGATCCCCTG
>KN174092.1:3224-10639 GCA_000759655.1 Acidicaldus organivorans
CCACATCCGGCCATCGCGCTCCGCGGCCTCCTCTGGAGCGGGGCGAGGCTTGCCGGCCCCCTCATCCTGCTCCTCGCTGCGGCGGGCGTGTTCGCAACCTTCCTGCAGACCGGGTTCGCGCTGCGCTTCGATGCCTTTCTTCCCAATTTCTCCCGCCTTTCGCTCCTTGCCGGCTGGCGGCGGATCTTCGGCGTGCAGGGGGTAATTCGCGCTGGCAAGGACGTGCTCAAACTCGCCGTGCTGGGGCTCGCCTTTTTCAGCGTCTATCGCCACGCGCTCACCGCGTTGGGCGCGGCCTTCTACTGGGACCCCGCCACGCTCGCCGCCGCTCTCGGCGCGGGACTGCGCCGGCTGCTCATCGTCATGGCGCTGGGGCAGGCGGTGATCGCTGGGCTCGATGTGCTCGTCGTCCGCTTCCGCTTCCTGCAAAGCCTCCGCATGAGCCGCTACGAGATCAAGCAGGAATTCAAGGAGCTCGAGGGCAACCCGCAGATCAAGGCCCGGCTCCGCGCCCTGCGCCGCCAGCGGGCGCGCAAGCGGATGATGGCGGCGGTCAAGAAATCGACCCTCGTCGTCACCAACCCCACCCATTACGCGGTGGCCCTCAAATATGACCGGACGCGGGATGCCGCGCCGGTCGTGGTGGCCAAGGGGGTCGATGAGGTCGCCGCGCGCATCCGCGAGGAGGCCCTCCGCCATCGCGTGCCGGTGCTGCGCAACCCGCCGCTTGCCCGCGCCCTCTATGAAGTGCCGCTTGAGACTCCCATTCCGCCCGAACACTATCAGGCGGTGGCTGAACTCATCGCGTATGTGTGGCGCCTGCCAGGGCGGCGGCGGAACGCGGCGCGGTTCTGAGCGGGCGGCCCATGCGCCAGGTCGGATCATTCATTTTCAAAGATTAATTTTTCAAAGGCGCTCTTTCATGAGAACAAAACCTTTATTTCCAGATCGGGAAAACGGTCATTCTCTTCTTTCGTTCCCGTTTTTCTTTGGTTTTTATACCAGTGTATTGAAATGGGTGCCATCTCTCATCCTGATCCATCTCAAAAATCTGGACTGTGCTTGATATACCACAGCCGGGTCGGGGTGGGGGAGGCTGACGCGACGGACGGGGAGGGGTAAGATCGGCCGCCATGAGCCGACCCCTCCTCAACCATCCCGCTCCGCCTGCCGATCCGGCCGAGCTCCCCCTCCGCACGCCTCCCGTCAATCTCGAGGCGGAGCAGGCGCTGCTCGGCGCGATTCTCGCCAACAACAAGGCCTATGAGCGGGTCGCCGAATTCCTTGCCCCCGAGCATTTCGCCGAGCCCGTCCACGGGCGGCTCTACGAGCTCATCGGCCGCCGAATCGAGGCGGGCCAGCTCGTCAATCCGGTGACGCTGCGCGCCGAGCTCGAACACTCCGGCCTGCTCGCCCCCGTGGGCGGCATCGCCTATCTCGGCCGCCTGCTTACCGCCATGGTCGGCGTCATCAACGCCGCCGATTACGGGCGGGTGATCTACGATGCCTGGATCCGCCGCCAGCTGATCGATCTCGGTGAGACCATCGTCCACCGCGCCTATGGCGATGAGAGCGGGCTCGACGGTCCGGCCCAGATCGAGGCCGCCGAGCAGGCGCTGTTCGATCTCGCCAGCCAGCGGACCGAAGACAACGGCCCGGTCTCTTTCGACCGGGCGCTCGCCGAGGCCATCACCGGCGCCGAGCGGGCCTTCAAGCGGGGCGGGCACGTCGCCGGCCTCTCCACCGGGCTTCGCGATCTCGATGCGCGGCTCGGCGGTCTGCATGCCTCCGACCTTCTCATCCTCGCCGGGCGGCCAGGGATGGGGAAGACGGCGCTCGCCACCAAGATCGCCTTTGGCGCGGCGCAGGCGGTGCGGGCGGAGGGCGGCGAGCGGCTTCCGGCGGTGGCGATCTTCTCGCTCGAGATGAGCGCCGAGCAGCTCGCCACCCGCATCCTCGCCGAAAACGCCCGCATCAGCGGCGATCGCATCCGGCGCGGCGACATCGCCCAGCGCGACTTCGACCGCTTCGTCGCCGTCTCCCAGGAATTGGTGGGGCTTCCCATCGTCATCGACGACACGCCCGCGATCACCCTCTCGGCGCTCCGCACCCGCTGCCGCCGCCTCAAGCGCACCCGCGGCCTCGCCCTCGTCGTGGTGGACTATCTCCAGCTCATGCGCCCGGCGGTCGGCACCCGTCCCGAAAACCGCGTGCTCGAGATCAGCCAGATCACCCAGGGGTTGAAGGCGCTCGCCAAGGAGCTCTCGGTGCCGGTGCTCGCCCTCTCCCAGCTCTCGCGCGCCGTCGAATCACGGGAGGACAAACGCCCCCAGCTCGCCGATCTCCGCGAATCGGGCACCATCGAGCAGGACGCCGACGTCGTCCTCTTCGTCTATCGCGACGAATACTACCTCCAGCAGCGCGCGCCCAAGCAGATGGCCTTCGAGTCGGAAGAGAAATACCAGGACGCGCTGGCCAAATGGCAGCGTGACATGGAGCGGGTCTATAACAAGGCGGAGCTCTACATCGCCAAGCAGCGCCACGGCCCGACCGGCAAGATCGACCTCTTCTTCGAGGCCGAGTTCACCCGCTTCGCCGATCTCGACCCGCACCATGACCCGCACCCCTGAGCGGCCGCGCTTCCGCGAGGCGGACCTGCCGCCAGGCGCGAGCGCGGTCTTCGAGATCGACGCGGCGGCGCTTCGCGCCAATTATCAGGCACTCCGCGCCCGCCACCCGCGAGGGGCGGTGGCCGCGGTGGTGAAGGCCAACGCCTATGGAAGCGGGATCGAGGTGATCGCCCCGGTCCTCCATCAGGCCGGCTGTTCGCGCTTCTTCACCGCCCATCTCGGTGAGGCGCTCACCCTCCGCCGTCTTTTGCCCGAGGCGTGGATCGCCGTCCTCAACGGGCTCCCCCCCCGCGCGGCGGAGGTTTTCATCGAGGCCCGCCTGCTTCCGGTGCTAGGCTCGCTCGCCGAGATCGCGGCGTGGCAGGCGGCGGCGGCGCGGGCGGGGCGGCGGCTTCCCGCCATTCTCCATCTCGATACCGGGATGGCGCGGCTCGGTCTTGCGGCTTCCGAGGTGGCGCGGCTTGCCGAGGACCCGGCGCTGCTCGCGGGGATCGAGGTGGTGCTGGTGATGAGCCATCTGATGGCCGCCGAGCGTCCCGATGATCCGCTGAATGAGGCGCAGCGCCGCCGCTTCGTCGAACTCGCCGAGCGTCTTCCCCCGGCGCCGCGGAGCCTCGCCAATTCCTCGGGCGTCTTCCTCGGCCCGGCTTACGCCTTCGATCTCGCCCGCGCCGGGGCGGGGCTTTACGGGATCAACCCGGTCCCCGCCCATCCCAATCCGCTCCGCTTCATCGGGAGGCTGTGGGCACGGGTGTTGCAGGTGCGCGAGATCGCCGCCGGCCAGCCGGTGGGGTATGACGCGAGCTGGCGCGCCTCCCGGCCAAGCCGGATCGCCACGCTCGGGCTGGGCTACGCCGATGGGTTTCCGTACCGGCTTGCCAATCGCGGCGTGCTCCATTTTGACGAAAGACCGGTTCCGCTGGTAGGTCGTGTCTCCATGGACCTCATCACCTGCGACGTCACCGATCATCCCGAGGTGAGCCCCGGCGCTTGGCTCGAGGCGATGGGCCCCGCCCTGCCGCCCGAGACTTTGGCCGCCCTGGCCGGCACCTCGCCCTACGAGATCCTCACCTCGCTTGGCGGGCGGATCGTCCGCTGCATCCGGCCGGAGGAGTGATCATCGTGCTGCTCGACGGGGTTGCCGCGCTCGGCCGCGCCACGCTGGATGTCTGCCGTTTTGCCGGGAGGCTTGCCCTCTTCGCCCTCGAGGGCCTCTCCCACATCGTCCGTCCGCCCTTCTACGGGCGGATGTTCCTCCGCGCCCTGATCGAGGTCGGCTATTTCAGCCTTCCCGTGGTGGCGCTCACCGCCATTTTCACCGGCATGGTGCTGGCGCTGCAATCCTATACCGGGTTCTCGCGGTTCTCGGCAGAGGGGGCGATCGCCAACGTGGTGGTGCTCTCCATGACCCGCGAGCTCGGGCCGGTACTGGCCGGGCTGATGGTGGCGGGACGGGTGGGGGCGGCGATGGCGGCCGAGCTTGGCACGATGCGGGTCACCGACCAGATCGACGCGCTCGCCACCCTCTCCACCCATCCGATGAAATATCTCGTCGCCCCCCGCCTGTTTGCGGCGACGCTCGCCCTCCCGTTCCTCGTCGTCATCGCCGACATCCTCGGCGTGATGGGCGGCTTCATCGTCGCCACCGCCAAGCTCGGCTTCAATCCGTACGTCTATCTCCACAACACGCTCACCTTCATGCAGACCGAGGACGTGGTCTCCGGCCTGGTCAAGGCGGCGGTGTTCGGCTTCATCGTCGCCCTCATGGGCTGCTTCCAGGGCTATAACAGCCGGGGCGGCGCGGAAGGGGTGGGGAGCGCGACCACGGCGGCGGTGGTGAACGCCTCGGTGCTCATCCTCGCCTTCGACTACGTGCTCACCGAGATGTTCTTCGCGCGCTGACATGAGCTCCACCCCCCTCATCCGCATCCGCGGCCTCAAGAAGGCCTTTGGCGAAAAGGTGGTGCTCGACGGGGTCGATCTCGACATCGAGGCCGGCACCTCGCTCGTCATCATCGGTGGCTCGGGCTCGGGCAAGTCGGTGCTGATCAAGTGCCTGCTCGGCCTCATCCCCTTCGATGCGGGCGAGATCGAGGTGGGGGGCGTGGCGCTCTCCGGCCTGCGCGGGCGTCAGCGCGAGGCGGTGCGGGCGCGTTTTGGCATGCTGTTCCAGAACGCGGCCCTGTTCGACAGTCTCCCCGTCTGGGAGAACGTCGCCTTCGGCCTCCTCGCCCGTCATCAGATCAGCCGGCGCGAGGCAAGGGAGGCGGCGATCGGAGTGCTCGCCCAGGTGGGGCTTGCCGCCGATGTCGCCGACCTCTACCCCGCCGAGCTCTCGGGGGGGATGCAGAAGCGGGTGGGGCTTGCCCGCGCCATCGCCGCCCGGCCCGACATCCTCTGCTTCGACGAGCCAACCACCGGGCTCGACCCGATCATGGGGGCGATCATCGACGGGTTGATCGTCGATTGCGTCAAGCGGCTAGGCAGCACGGCGATCGCCATCACCCATGACATGGCAAGCGCCCAGCGCATCGGCGACCGCGCCGCGATGCTTTACAAGGGACGGATCATCTGGGAGGGGGCGGCGGCGGATCTGCTCAACAGCGGCAATCCGATCGTCGATCAGTTCACCCACGGCCGCCGTGAGGGGCCGATCCAGATGGACGTCCGCCGCTAAGCCTTTAAGCTCCGCCGCGAGCTGGGTTGGGAGCGGCGGCAGTCGCCCGCGATCGGTGCAGACCGCTCAGACGAGGAAGATCGCCATCAAAATGAGAAGGAGGGCGATCGCCACCGTGCAGGCGATGACGAAATGGATGAAGCCTTTCCAGAAATGCTGGCGGTCGTTGTAAAACTCGTCCGGGGTGAGGCCGTGGGTGTTCATCACGTGCTCCGCCATGGGGGGCCTTTCTCCGTGCTCGATGCGATGAGATCCTTGCCCGTTTTTAGGAGGGGCTGGCGGGGGAAGGCAAGGGGTTGAGGAGCGCCGCGTCCTCTGGCGCAGAGGCCGGGGTGCAGCGGCTGATGTGGGCGGCGAGCGCCATCGGATAGATTTGATGCTCGAGCGCGAGCACCCGCGCGGCGAGGCTTTCCGGCGTGTCCCCGGGGCGGACGGCGAGCGCAGCCTGGGCGAGGATCGGCCCCTCATCGAGGATCTCGGTGACGAGATGGACGGTGCAGCCGTGGATCTTCACCCCGGCGGCCAGCGCGCGGGCATGGGTGTCGAGGCCGGGAAAAGCGGGAAGTAGGCTCGGGTGGATGTTGAGCATCCGGTCGCGGAAGGCCCCGACCAGGAACGGGGTGAGTTTCCGCATGTAGCCCGCGAGGCAGACGATCTCGACGCGAGCCTCCTCGAGCGCGGCGAGGAGGGCGCGTTCATGGGCCTCACGGTCGCGGCCGAAGGGGCGGTGGGGGATGGCCCGGGCGGGGATGCCGGCGGCCTGGGCGCGGGCGAGGCCGGGGGCGTTTTCCTGGTTGGAGAGCACGATCGCGATCTCGGCGGGGTAATCGGGGGCGCGAGCAGCCTCGATCAGCGCCGCCATGTTGGAGCCGCGGCCCGAGATCAGGATCCCGACCCGCCGGCGCGGTCCGGAGGGGGGACTCATGGAGCGGGCCAGCGGGCGGGACGAAGGATGCGGATCTTCTCCTCATCTGCCGCCGCCGGCACGATCTCGCCGATTTCGAAGGCCCGCTCGCCAAGCTCGTGGAGACGGTGGAGGACGGTGATCGGATCGTCGGTCAGCACCACCATGCCGATGCCGCAATTGAAGACGCGGAGCATCTCCTCGGGGGCGACACGGCCCTCCTCGGCGAGCCAGCGGAAGACGGGCGGAACCGGCCACAGCGCCGCGTCGAGCTCGGCGCGGAACCCCGTGCCGATTACCCGCGGCAGATTGCCGGGAAGCCCGCCCCCGGTGATGTGGGCCGCGGCCTTGATCAGCCCGGCGCGATGGAGCTCGAGCACCGGCTTGACGTAGAGGCGGGTGGGGATGAGCAGCGCCTCGGCCAGCGACGTCTCGGGGGCGAAGGGGGCGGGGGCGTCGAGCGCGGCGCCGCTTTCGGCGAGGATGCGGCGGACCAGCGAAAATCCGTTCGAATGCACCCCATCCGCGGCGATGCCGATCACCGCCTCTCCGCCGGTGAGAGGCTTGGGCAGAAGCGTGCCCCGCTCCGCCGCCCCTACCGCGAATCCGGCGAGATCGTAATCCTCGGCCCCATAAAGGCCGGGCATTTCGGCGGTCTCGCCCCCGATCAGCGCCGCGCCCGCAAGACGGCAGGCCTCCGCAATCCCGGCCAGCACCTCGCGCGCCTCCTCGGCGCGTAGGCGGCCGGTTGCGTAATAGTCGAGGAAGAAGAGCGGCTCGGCCCCCTGCACGACGAGATCGTTGACGCACATGGCGACGAGATCGACGCCCACGGCGCGGTGGGCGCCCGCGGCGATGGCGAGTTTGAGCTTGGTGCCCACCCCGTCGGTGGTGGCGACCAGCACCGGATCCTTGAACCCGGCGGCGCGGAGGTCGAAGAGGGCGCCGAAGCCCCCGAGCCCCCCCATCACGCCCGGGCGGTCGGTGGCGCGGGCGAGCGGTTTGATCGCCTCGACGAAGGCCTCGCCCGCATCGATATCGACGCCGGCATCACGGTAGGAGAGAGAGGGCATGGCACACCTCGGCGCGGGAGTGGGGATAGACGCCTCACGGTAGGGCAACGTTGCGCCGGGGGGTATAGCGCGGGCTGGCGAGATCGGCAAAACTCCCGCCATGGCCGCCCCCGACCCCAAGCCCCCCGGCC
>KN174093.1:0-985 GCA_000759655.1 Acidicaldus organivorans
AGCGCCCGCAGCCGCATCAGGGCCGCCATCGCCGCCGCCTGGCCTTGGGCGATCGAGTCATCGATCGTCTCCGGCCCGGTGGCGGCTCCCGCGACGAAGACGCCATCGCGGCTGGTCCCGCCCATCGCGCTGTAGGTCGCGGCACGCCTGATGTGGCCGTGTTTTTCGAGCTGCACCCCAAAAATGTCGGCGAGCATGACGTTATCGACATTGGGGTCCATGCCGATCGCATGCACCACGAGATCGAAAGGAATGGTGATCGGCCGCTTGACGATGGTATCCTCGCCCTTGACGATCAGGCGCTTGCCATCCGAGGTGACCTCGGCGATGCGCGCCTTGACGTATTTGACGCGGAACTTCTCCTGGCTCTCCCAGTAGTAGAGATCTTCGTAGAGGCCGAAGGTGCGGATATCCATGTAGTAGATATAGACCGCGCACTGGGGGAGCTGCTCGCGGATCTCCATCGCGATGTTGGCCGAGACGGTGCAGCAGATCTTCGAGCACCATTCCCGTCCGATCTGCCGGTCGCGAGAGCCGACGCAAAGCAGAATCGCCACACGTTCCGGACGGCGCCCGTCAGAGGGACAATAGACCCCGCGACCCGAGGAGATCATCTGCTCGACCTGGGCGGTGGTGACCACGTCAGGATACATCCCGAACCCCCATTCCGGCTTGTTCACCGAATCGAAATGGGTGAAGCCGGTGCAGAGGATGGCCGCCCCCACCTCGCGCGTCTCGCCCGAGGAGAGGGTGGCGATGAACTGGCCGGGATGGCCCTCGAAACGGGTCACGCGGGTCGAGGTCAGCACCTCGATCGCTGGATCCTTCACCACCCGCTCCACCATGCCGCCGATCGCGTCCTTGGCCCATTCGCCGGAGGGGACGAGCTTGGCGTAGCCGGAGAGGATGGGGGCCCCGCCCAGTCGGTCGGCCTTGTCCACCAGAAGGACGCGCTCGCCGCAGGAGGCCAGGGCATGGGCGGCGG
>KN174093.1:1026-3803 GCA_000759655.1 Acidicaldus organivorans
TCGCCCGTTTCGGATCGTAAAGGGTTTCGATCTTCCCGGTCTTGACCTCTTCGAGATAGGCCTCGAACTCGGCCTTTTTCTTCTGCCAGTCGATGCCGAGTTTTTCGAGCAGCGCCTCGAAGGGTGAGGCATGCCAATGCAGCTGGGCGAGTTTGTAGGGGTGCGCCCCGCAGGCCAAGGCGGCGAACTGGCAGTCGGCCATCACCGCGATTTCATAGACCTTGTCCACCGCCTTGCCGATCCACTGGCTCTTGTCGAGGGTGGTGATGCAGCCCGTGTCATGGCCGATCATCACGTCGGCGCGCGCCTCCTCCACCGCGACCCGCAATTTGCGGTCGATGGCGAAGGAGCGGGTGAATTCGCGCTCGCCGATGATGTGGCGGAAGCCGAAGCCGCAGCAATCATACCAGGTCGAGTAATCGACCACCTCGACGCCGAGACTCTGCATCAGGCCGGTCGAGACGGCGACCCGGTTGCCATCGAGCACCGTCTCGTCATAGAGCACATCCTCCGGCACCATCTTGTAAACATGGCAGGCCGGATGGATGACGGCGCGGATGCGGCTGGTATCCAGCATTTTGCGTTCGGCGATGCGCTCACGCATCACGTGCAGCCATTCGGAGTAGTGGACGATTTCCTCGGGGATGAGGAGCTTGCCGTCGATCAGCCGGCCGAGCTTGCCGAGGATCAGGCGCACCTGCTCGCGCAGCTTCGCCGAGTGCAGGAGATAACCGCGGATCTCCTTGTAATTGCCGAACGAGGTGCCGCAGTGCACCAGGGGATAGTAATAACCTGGCGGCAGCCCCTGCGCGAGCGACGAGACGTAGGCCTGATGGAAATTGCGCAGGAAGACTGCCGCCAGGCTTACCACGTTGCCAATGCCGGATCCGTGGTAATTCCATGCCGTGCATGACGTCTGATCGGTCTCATCCAGATAGCGGATGCCGAGCTCGTTCATCAGCCAGAGGAGCGAGCTCGGATAGCCCGGGATGTTGCCGCACTGGCCACAGGATTTGTGATGCCAGAGCTGGTTGGTGGGGATTTTCTTCTTCCACCCGTAAAGCGTCCGTCCCGTCACCGGCTCATGCTGTTCGGTGATGCGGTGGACGATGATCTCGCCATCCTTTTCGAGTTCATTGAGAATGTCACGCACGTCCTCGACGCGATCCTTGTTGACCAGCATCTCCCGCCGGTCGATGCGTGATTCGACCCATGCGGTGGCTTGGCGCGCTTCCGTATCGCTGAGTTTCGTGGCCTTCCACTCTTCGCCGAACCCGGTATAGGCACCTTTCCGTTCGTCCATCTGATCCTCCCTAGCTCCGCCCGGTTACCCCAACGTCATCTCAGGCCGCCTAGATATTCCCCGCCGTTTCAGTCCCCGTCCTTCGGGAGCCTTCGCAAAGACACGGTCTTTGAGAGGATCCTTCGGGACATCACCCGTCGATCTCGCGCAGGCTCTACCTTGCGCTGTCCTCAATCTCCTTCCGCCTCTTCCTCTTCCTGCTCTTTCTGCTCGGCGAGCCAGTCTTCGTAATCGGCCCGCTTCTCGTCCATGATGTCGGTGATCAGGTTGAGCAGGTTCTCATCGACCTGGGCGAGCTGTTCGAGAACGCCGGTCTCTTCCCAGATGGTATAAAGCTCGATCGAGGTCTTGAGATTGACCTCCCACGCCGTGTCCATGGTGTGGAGGGTCGGCACCGGAATCGCCTTGCGCAGGATGTTGAGCGGGGCGTTGACCTTGACGACATTCGGCCCCCAGTCGGCGAAGGATTCGCGGGTGATCATGTTGGGGGCAAGCTGGTTGCCGGTCGAGATCACCTTCATCAGCACGCGCGAGAAGGGCTTCAGCACTTCCTGCGCCGAGGGAAGCCCGTGCTTGATCGCCGTCTCGCGCATGATCATGATCAGCCCGCCCGGCGAATTGTGGAACGGGCAACGCGCCGCGCAGGTATAACACTGGGCGCAGGCCCAGATTTTCTCCTGCATCGCGTCATAGATCGCCTCGAGATTTTCCGTCCATAGCAGCTGGACGATCTCACGGGGTGAGAAATCGTAGTAATGCGCCGCGGGACAGGTCGCCGTGCAGATGCCGCAATTGAGGCATCCGTAGAGTTCGTGATCGAACAGCGGGTGCTCGCGGATATCGGTGAAGATTTCCTCGAGCTTCTCCCGCGGCACAGGAGGCTTCGTCGAAAGCGGATCGCCGACCGTCACACTCATCGCGCTCTTACTCCCACCCTTTGCGCCTCATTCCCCCAACCCAGCCCGGGGCGAACGTTCCTGCCAGCGCATCCCTCAATAGGTGAGGACCCGGACGTCGTCCTCTTCCATCACCCGCTCGATCAGATAGGCGCCGCCCACGATGCCGGCGCACTCGGGAATGAGATCCTGCTCGGTCATGTCGAACAAATCGAGATTGGGCGAGCAGCAATAAAATTTTACGCCCGCTTCATGGGCTTCCTTGATGAAATCATACACCGTCTTGGGCGAGCCCGGCTTGACCACCAGCGCCTCGGCCACGCCTTTCTTCATTAGCTGCCCGGAGGTCGCGGTACAGATCACCTCGACTTCGTAATCCATGGCCGCGGCCACGCTCGCTTGGAAAAACGGAGCGCCGAGTTCCTCGCCGTTGCGGGGATCGGTGTTGACCATGACGATGACCAGCTTCCGTGCCAAAGACGCCCTCCACCCGGTTGGTTCGGTTTTCTATAGAAACCTTCTATATGTCACCCAAACGTCCTTGTCCAGACATATATGCAAATTTAGGCATATTTTTT
>JPYW01001354.1 GCA_000759655.1 Acidicaldus organivorans
GGGGGACTCATGGGGGGGACTCATGGGGGCGCGGCGGCCTGAAGGGATGCAAAGAGCCGGGCCCTGGCGGGCCCGGCTTGTCGACGACTGGAGAGGCGTGAGGCGGTTTCCGTGGTTCGTCGCAAATTTTGGGGTGGGGCTCACGCGCCAGCGAGGGCGGCCTGTCCCATGTTTTGATCCTCGTAACGCTCCTGGCTGTTGGCGGCGCGGAAGGGGACGGTCTGCACCGGTTCGCTCTTCATCATGTAGCCCTTGCCCCAGACGGTGATGATCGACTGGCGGGCGCCGAGCGGGGCGAGCTTCTTCCTGAGCTTGCAGATAAAGACGTCGATGATCTTCACCTCGGGCTCGTCGAGCCCGCCATAGAGGTGGTTGAGGAAGGTTTCCTTGGTGATGAGCGTGTCGCGCTTCATAATCAGCAATTCGAGGATCGAATACTCCTTGTTGGTGAGATGGACCTCGGTGCCGTTCACGAAGACGGTCTTGTTGGTGGTATCGATGCTGATATCGCCGCAGGTAATGGTGCGGTGGCTAAAGCCGTTGGAGCGGCGGATGATCGCCTTGATGCGGGCGATCAGCTCCGACTTGTCGAAGGGCTTCACCAGGAAATCGTCCGCCCCGTAATCGAAGGCCTTGATCTTGGCCTGGGTGCGGGCGATCGGCGAAAGCACGACGAGCGGGGTATCCACGCTGGCGTAGCGTATTTTCTTGATGGTGGCGTGATAGTCCTCGCCGCTATCGGTGTCGAGGATGATGATGTCGTATTTGAAGTGGCTGATCAGGCGGAGATCGTCGGCATCATTGTCGATTTGATCGACGATGAATCCCTGTTTGCGCACTTCTTTCAGAATTTCGTTAGAAAAATCTTTCTCATTGGTTACGAACAGTGCCCGCATGCTCTCCTCCATCGGAATGCGTTTACCTTACACCAATGACGTGTGTCGTTCAACATTTTTTAGCGCGAAAGTTTGTATCAATAAATAGACAATAGCGCAAAATATGAAATTAACTTAACTTTTATGTGAAAGTTCCGTCACGTGAACGTGAAGGAAAGAGGAGTCTCGGAGTTTGGTTCTGTGCCGGAGCGAGAAGGTGCGACTGAAGGATGAGTGAGTATCGGCTTTCTCGTGCCCGTGATACGGTCATCTGGATCACGTGATACATCTACTGGTTGCGAATCTGGCGATTCGATCGCGAATCGGGACAATATGAGACCTTGACCGGCACCCTCCTCCCTCTCCCGCCCGCACCCCTCCCGATTCGCCCCCCATCTCTGCCGGAAGGGGTGTGGCCCGTCTCCCGATACCCGTTTCCCACCGCGATCAGGCTCCGGCGGCGACGGAACGCGGGCCACGGCCCCCCTCGGCCTGAAGAGCCCTCAGCGGTAAAGCTCCCTCGATCTTTGGCGATCGGGTCTCAGCCGATCCCCCATCGAGGCGCACCAGGCATCCGACTGGGCGCGCTTCCCGGCGCCCCGCTCAGTAGGTCGCCCGGCCGCCGGAGAGGTCGAACACCGCGCCGGTCGAGAAACTCGCCTCACGCGAAGCGAGCCAGGCGATCATCGCCGCGATCTCCTCGACCTCGCCGAAGCGGCCCATCGGGATCTTGGAGAGCATGTAATTGATGTGCTCCTCGGTCATCTGATCGAAGATCGCAGTGCGCACCGCCGCCGGCGTCACGCAGTTGACCCGGATCCCGGTCTTGGCGAGTTCCTTGCCAAGCGACTTGGTGAGCCCGATCACCCCCGCCTTGGAGGCCGAATAGGCCGGCGCATTGGGATTGCCCTCCTTGCCGGCGATCGAGGCGACGATGACGATCCGCCCGTAATCCTGGGCGCGCATCACCGGCACCACGGCCCGGCAGCAATGGAATACCCCATCGAGGTTGATCGCCATTACCCGCTGCCACGCCTCGAGCGGATACTCCCAGGTCGGCGCATTGGGCCCCGAGATCCCGGCACTCGCCACCAGGATGTCGATCCGCCCGAGCTTGGCGCGGCTCGCCTCGGTGGCGCGGGCCACCGAGTCGTAATCGGTGACATCGACCACCTCGCTCTCCACGCCCGGGCCGAGCTCGGCCTTGGCCTTTTCCAGGTTTTGGGGCGAGACGTCCCACAGCATCACCCGCGCCCCTCCGGCCTTCAGCCTCTTCGCGGTGCCAAGCCCGATCCCCGACGCCCCGCCGGTGATCACCGCCGTCTGACCGGCAAAACGTGCCTCTGCCATGCTCGATCCTCCCATCCAGGTGGCCCCCTTCGCCTAAGGGAGGTTGACCGGCAGGGCAAGAGGCCGGAAAAGGCGCGAGGCGCCACTCCACCCGGCGCCGCTTCGCGGCAAGGATGTCAAGGCCCATGAGCAGCGATACCGGCTCCACTCCCGGCACCTCCCCCTCCGGCAACCCCGCCTCGCGACCCCGCATCTTCTCCGGCATCCAGCCCTCCGGAGTGCCCACCCTCGGCAATTACCTCGGCGCGCTCCGCAACTGGGTGCGGCTGCAGGAGGGGCATGAGTGCATCTTCTCCATCGTCGATCTGCACGCCATCACGGTGTGGCAGGAGCCGGAGCGGCTGCGCACCCAGACGCTGGAGATGGCGGCGAGCCTGCTCGCCTGCGGCATCGATGCCGAGCGCCACATCCTCTTTCATCAATCCGCGGTGCGCGCCCACGCCCAGCTCGCCTGGATCTTCAACTGCGTGGCCCGCATCGGCTGGCTCAACCGGATGACCCAGTTCAAGGACAAGGCCGGCAAGGACCGCGAAGCGGCCTCGGCCGGGCTCTACGTCTATCCCAACCTGATGGCGGCCGACATCCTCGCCTATCACGCGACGCGCGTTCCGGTGGGCGACGACCAGCGCCAGCATCTCGAGCTCGCCAACGACATCGCCCAGAAATTCAACCACGATTACGGCGTCGATTTCTTCCCCCTGATCGAGCCGATCATCGAGGGGCCGGCGGCGCGGGTGATGAGCCTGCGCGACGGGACCAAGAAAATGTCGAAATCCGACCCCTCCGATCAATCGCGCATCAATCTCACCGACCCGCCCGACGTCATCGCCCTCAAGATCCGCCGCGCCAAGACCGATCCCGAGCCGCTCCCCTCCGAGCCCGGCGGCCTCGAGGGGCGGCCCGAGGCGCGCAACCTCGTCGGCATCTACGCTGCCCTCGCCGAGATCCCGGTCGCGGCGGTGCTCGCCCAGTATGGCGGGCAGGGATTCGCCGCCTTCAAGGAGGCGCTCGCCGAACTCCTCATCACCCATCTCGGCCCGATCGCCGCCGAAACCAGGCGCATTCTGGCCGATCCCGCCGCGCTGATCGCCCTCCTTCAGCGGGGCGCGGAGCGGGCGGCCGCCATCGCCGATCCGATCGTGGCCGAGGCCGAGCGCATCGTGGGCTTTCTCCCGGGCCGGGCGGGCCTTCCCGGCAGGCCCGGCTGAAGGCGGGGCAGATTCGGTGGCGCGCATGGCCCGGCTCATCCTGCTCCGCCACGGCCAGAGCCTGTTCAACCTCTTTTTCACCGCGACCCGCCGCGACCCCGGCCTGGCCGACCCGCCCCTCTCGCCCGCCGGGCGCGCCCAGGCGGAAGAGGCCGCCGCCCGGCTTGCCGACCGGCCCATCCGCCGCCTGATCGCCTCGCCTTATACAAGGGCGCTCGAGACGGCGCGGCCCATCGCCGCCCGCCTCGGCCTTCCCATCGAGGTCAGCGCCGGGGTGCGCGAGCGCTTCGCCTTCGCCTGCGACATCGGCCGGCCGCGTTCGGAGCTCGAGCCTGCCTGGCCGGAGGCCGAATTCGGCGATCTTCCCGAGCGCTGGTGGCCCTCCCGGGTGGAAAGCGCCGAGGTGGTGCGGGCGCGGGCCGAGCATTTCGCCGCCCGCTTCGCCGCAACCTCCGATGAGGAGGGCGAGGTGCTCGTCGTCGCCCATTGGGGCTTCATCCTTGCGCTGACCGGGCGGAGCCTCGCCAATGGTGAAGCGATCGAACTCGACCCACCGCTCGCCGTGCCGCGCGAAGTGATTTGGCACCCGTGACCGGACATGCGATAAGTTTCTGGAAAGAAACGTCACGGGCGGGATCCGGGCCGTGATCCGCCCTGCCGCTCCAAGGAGACGCTCCGATGAACGATGAGACCGCCGCTTCGCTCGCCGCCAAATTCCGTGCCGCCGCCCAGGGCGCGGTGTTGCTCGATCTCGCCTTCATCGGCGTGGTGCGGGGGCTCTTTTCGGCGCTTGCCCGGCTCGGCACGGCGAACGCGGCGCGGCTTGCGGACGCGGCCGGCTGCGATCGCGGCTATGTCGCCGCCTGGTGCGATGCGGCCTATGCGGTGGGGCTGATCGAGGCGGAGGGCGATCACTTCCGGCTCTCGGAAGCGGGGGCGCTATTCCGGCCCGAGGTCGAGCCCACCCTGATGCCGGTTGCCATCCAGGCGATGATCTCGGCGCACATGGCGGAACGGGCCGCCGATTTCATGAAGGATGGCCGGCGGCCGGGCGAGGAGGTGCTGTTCGAGCGGCCCACCATCGCTCCCTGGTTCGGCGCCATGCTCGAGGCCAATTTCGGCCCCTTCTTCGAAAAGACCATTCTCCCCGCGCTCGATCTCTACCAGGCGGTCGATGCCGAGGGCGGGCTCGTGCTCGACCTCGGCTGCGGCAATGGCTGGTATCTGCGCAGACTGGCCAAGACATACGCCAATCTGCGCGGCATCGGGGTCGATGGGTTCGCGGGCAATGTCGAGGCCGCCACCGCGCGGGCGCGCGAGGAGGGACTCCTCGGCCGGCTCTCCTTCCAGGTGGGCGATGCGCGCGGGGTGGGGTTGACCGAGAAGGCGGACGTCATCGTCCTCAACCGCGCGCTCCATCACATGTGGGAGGCGGGGATCGGCGAGTTCCTCGACCATCTCGCGGGGCTTGCCAAGCTCGGCGGATGGCTCGTCATCTGGGAGCCCAACTGGCCGAAGGAGCGCTCACGGCTCCGCGAGCCTGCCTTCACCCGCATGGCGTTCCAGAACCTCTCCGAATACGTCCAGGGCAATCACCTGCTCGCCGCCGAGGAGATCGCCGAGGCGCTCGCCGCCGCCGGGCTCGGCAGTCCCGAGATCAAGCTCTTCGCCGAGGGGACGGAGGCGATCATCACCGCCCGCTTCCTCACCCTGCGCTGAGGTTCCATCCTCTGGGCGGGGCCTTGCCCCGCGCCGGGGGCGGGGCCCTGCCCCGCGGGGGGGATCAGTGTGTTTTGAGCGCGGCGAGGAAGGCCGATTGCGGAATCTCCACCTTGCCGAACTGGCGCATCCGCTTCTTCCCCTCCTTCTGCTTCTCGAGCAGCTTCCGCTTGCGGGTGATGTCGCCGCCATAGCATTTGGCGGTGACGTCCTTGGCGAGCGCCCCGATCGTCTCGCGCGCGATCACTCGCCCGCCGATCGCCGCCTGGATGGCGATCTTGAAGAGCTGGCGGGGGATCAGCTCCTTGAGCTGCTGACAGATCGCCCGTCCCCGCGCCTCGGCCTGGCTGCGATGGACGATGAAGGCGAGCGCATCGACCGGATCGCCATTGACCAGGATCGAGACCTTGACCAGGTCGCTCTCGCGGTATTCGTCCATCTGGTAGTCGAAGCTCGCATAGCCGCGCGAGACCGATTTGAGCCGGTCGTAGAAGTCGAACACCACCTCGTTGAGCGGCAGGCGATAGACCGCCATGGCGCGGTTGCCGACATAGGTGAGGTCGATCTGCTCGCCGCGGCGCTGGGTGCAGAGCTCGAGCACCGCGCCGAGATAGGTGTCGGGCACCAGGATGGTGGCCTTGATCCAGGGCTCCTCGATGAAGTCGATCACCGAGCCGTCCGGCATCTCGGCCGGGTTGTGCAGCTCCTGCACCGTGCCGTTGGTGCGGTGGATGCGATAGACCACCGAGGGGGCGGTGGCGATGAGCTCGAGCCCGAACTCACGCCGGAGCCGCTCCTGGATGATCTCGAGATGGAGGAGGCCGAGGAAGCCGCAGCGGAAGCCGAAGCCGAGCGCCGCCGAGGTCTCCGGCTCGTAGTGGAAGCTCGCGTCGTTCAGGTGGAGCTTGGCGAGCGCCTCGCGCAGCTTCTCGAAATCATCGGCATCGACCGGATAGAGGCCGCACCACACCACCGGCACCGAGGGCTTGAAGCCGGGAAGGGGTTTCTCGGCGGGGCGGCGGTCATCGGTGATGGTATCGCCGATCCGGCACTCGGCGACCGCCTTGATCCCGGCGATGAGATAGCCGATCTCGCCCGGGCCGAGGTCGTCCACTTTCTGCATGCGCGGGGTGAAGACGCCGAGCTCCTCGACCTCGTGCACCGCGCCGGTGGACATCAGCCGGATGCGCTGGCCGCGCTTGAGCCGTCCTTCCTTGACCCGGATCAGGGTGATGACGCCGAGATAGGGATCGTACCAGCTGTCGATGAGGAGCGCCTGAAGCGGCGCGTTCTCATCCCCGCGCGGGGCGGGAAGGCGCGTGACCAGCGCCTCCAGCACCTCCTCGACGTTGAGCCCGGTCTTGGCCGAGATCAGCACCGCATCCGAGGCATCAAGCCCGATCACTTCCTCGATCTGCGCCTTGACCCGTTCCGGGTCGGCGGAGGGGAGATCGATCTTGTTCAGCACCGGCACGATCTCGTGCCCCGCTTCGATCGCCTGATAGACATTGGCGAGCGTCTGCGCCTCCACTCCCTGGCTCGCATCGACCACCAGCAGCGAGCCCTCGCAGGCGGCGAGGCTGCGGCTCACCTCGTAGGCGAAGTCCACGTGGCCGGGCGTGTCGATCAGGTTGAGCACGTAGGTTTCCCCGTCGCGGGCGCGATAGGTGAGGCGCACCGTCTGCGCCTTGATGGTGATGCCGCGCTCGCGTTCAATGTCCATCGTATCGAGCACCTGATCGGTCATCTCGCGCGCCGAGAGCGCCCCGGTGAGCTGGATCAGCCGGTCGGCGAGCGTCGATTTGCCGTGGTCGATATGGGCGATGATCGCGAAGTTGCGGATGCGGGAGAGGGGGATGTCGGTCATGGCGGGCGACATACCACGGCTTGGCCTGATCCGGAACACGCTCGCGCGCGTGGCCGGGGCGGCTTCGGTGAGCGCGGGGGAGGGC
>KN174094.1:0-204 GCA_000759655.1 Acidicaldus organivorans
CTAAGCGTCACTCCTTCGCGAGTCAAGCGCCTCCCGCCCCCCAACCGGCAAAATTCCGCCCCGCAAAATTGGCAGCCTCCCACCGCCCCAACCGAGGATCGGCAACGGGACGGTGACGGAGAGAGATGTCGAAGGGAGAAGCCAATCGAAGAGGGGGCGATCAGACGAGCGCCTCCCGCACCTCCCGCCACGCGGGCTCGGGCG
>KN174094.1:282-4063 GCA_000759655.1 Acidicaldus organivorans
CGAGCGCGAGGCGGCGCGGCGAGAGGAGACGGACCAGGCCTTCCCCCTCCAGCCGTTTGAGCGCCCGGCTCACCGCCTCCACCGAGAGCCCGAGGTAATCGGCGAGATCGACCCGCCGCAGCGGAAGATCGAGGATCACCTCGCCCCCCTCCTCCCGGGCGAGGCGGGCGCGGAGGAGGTCGAGCAGCAGGAAGACCCGCTCATGCGCCTCGCGCCGGGAAAGGATGATGGCGTGATGCTCCGCCTCGCGCAGGTCCTGATGCGCCTTGGCCAGCAGCGCGTCCTCCACCCCGCAATCGAGATGGAGGAAGCGGAAAAAGGCGCCGAGCGGGAACTGGTAGGCGAGCACCGGGGTGAGGGCGCGGGCCGAATTGACATAGACCCCATTCTCGAAGAGGCCGACCAGATCACCGGGAAAGTGGAAGGCGAGAATCCGCCGATCCCCCTCCGCCGAGACGCGGTAGGTCTCCACCACGCCTTCGATCAGATTGAGAATCGAAGTCGCCGGAGTGCCTTCCTCCTGCAGAAGCGCGCCCGCCGGGTAGCGTCGCAGCGTGCCGATCGCGGCAAGACGCCGCAGCTTCTCTTCATCGAGTTCGGCCGTCTTCACCCCCTCGGCGCGTAGAGGCTCGAGCCGGATATAAGGCAATCGCGGCGCCCGGCCCGGGGGTCCGGATTTGAGCCCGTCCTGCGTGACATTATCGCTCATTGGCCATTTTCCTTGTGGTTCTTTCGTCGTTCCCGGCGTCCGCCCTCTCGGGGCCGTCCCGTGGGGGGCGGTTCCGTGGCCATCCTCCGCGGCAGGGACGGCGGCCAGGCCCCCTGCCTCCGCTCAGCCGGGACGCGGCCCGACCGGCCCGTTCCGGCTACGATTCGCGTTCTTCCGATTCGGCCCTGCTCTCTCCTCCCCTCTTCCCAACCCGAACCCGTTCCTCCCCCTCAGCCGAGGCGGCGCACCCGAACGCCCCCTCTCTTTTTTCTATGTCTCGTTTTGTAGCCCACGCTCCCACAGCCTGGCCAGCCATTGGCGCGCGGCGCGCCGGGGCGTATCGTTCCCTGCGATATCTATTTGATCTACGCGCCCCCCTCCGGGACCGGCGCGGGGTCGCGCTCTGAGGGAAAGGAGACGGACATGAGTGACGCGGCCATCATCGGCTGGGCCCATTCCCGCTTCGGCAAGCTCGAGGAGCCCGACATCGAGACCCTGTTCGGCAGCGTCGCCGGCGCTGCCCTCGAACATGCCGGCGTGGCGCCGGAAGAGGTCGATGCGGTCTTCGTCGGCGTCTTCAACAACGGTTTCTCGGACCAGGACTTCCCCGCCTCGCTCGTCTTCCAGAGCCTGCCCGAGCTCCGCTTCAAGCCCGCCACCCGCTACGAGAATGCCTGCGCCACCGGCTCGGCCGCGGTGCATGGGGCGCGCGACTTCATCGCCGCCGGGCGCGGCCGCATCGCCCTGGTGGTGGGGGCGGAGAAGATGACCGCAACACCCGGGGCGGAGGTCGGCAACATCCTGCTCAAGGCGAGTTACCGCAAGGAGGAGGGCGACATCCCGGCCGGATTCGCCGGCGTGTTCGGCCGCATCGCCGAGCGTTACTTCCAGCGCTACGGCGACCAGAGCGACGCGCTCGCCGCAATCGCCGCCAAGAACCACAAGAACGGGGTGGACAACCCCTACGCCCAGATGCGCAAGGATCTCGGCTTCGCCTTCTGCCGCGAGGCGAGCGAGAAGAACCCCTACGTCGCCCCCCCGCTCAAGCGCACCGACTGCTCGCTCGTCTCCGACGGCGCCGCCGCCCTCGTGCTCGCCGAGGAGGACATCGCCCGCGCCCGCCCACGCGCCGTGCGCTTCCGCGCCGCGGTGCAGGTCAACGACTTCCTCCCCATGTCGCGCCGCGACATCGTCCAGTTCGAGGGGGCGGCGCGGGCCTGGCAGAAGGCGCTCGCCGAGGCCGGGCTGCGCTCGGCCTGGGATCTCTCGTTTGCCGAGATCCATGACTGCTTCACCATCGCCGAACTCATCGAATACGAGGCGATGGGACTCGCCGAGCCGGGCCAGGGGGCGCGGGTGATCCTCGAGGGCCTCACCGCCGCCGATGGCAAACTCCCGATCAACCGTTCGGGCGGGCTCAAGGCGAAGGGCCATCCGATCGGTGCCACCGGGGTTTCCATGCACGCCCTCGCCGCCATGCAGCTCACCGGCGAGGCGGGCCCGATGCAGCTCCCCCGGGCCGATCTCGGCGCAGTGTTCAACATGGGGGGCGCGGCGGTCGCCAACTACGTCTCGATCCTCGAGCGCCTCGTCTGAGACGACCGGGGAAGGCCGCCAACCCCGCCTCCCGCGTTGGGAAGGCGCGTAAGCAGTGAACGGAAGGTGAAGAGAGAAGCGGGGTCAGCGGCCCCGCTTCTTCGCGCTCACCCCGGCGATGCCGAAATGCGCCTTCGGCATCTCCTGAATGATGATCCGCACCGATTCGGCCGGCGCGTCGAGGGCACGGCAGATCGCCTCGGTCACCTCGGCGATGAGCCGCTCCTTCTTGTCCTCATCCCGCCCTTCGAGGATGTAGATATGGGCAATCGGCATCTCGTCCTCCTTTCTCGACCATCCAGCTCGAAGACCGGCGTCAGCTGAAGCGGAACCCCACCGTCCCAAGTTCCGCCACTTCGAGCAACACATGATCGCCCGCAGCGACCGCCAGCGCCTCGGTGATCCCGCCCGAGAGCACCACCTGCCCCGCCTCCAGCGCTTCGCCCCGCCGGGCGAGGTGATTGGCGAGTTCAGCCACCGCCGCCGCCGGATGGCCGAGCACCGCCGCGCCCGCCCCGAAGGCGCGCGCCTCACCGTTGATCGAGAGCACCACCCCCAGCGTGCGCAGATCGAGCGCCTCCACCGGCCGCGCCCGTCCCCCCAGCACGAAACGGGCGGCCGAGGTGTTGTCGGCGATGACGCTCTTGAGATCGAAGCGGAAATCGCGGTAGCGGCTGTCGATCACCTCGATCGCCGGAATGACGAAGTCGGTGGCGGCCAGCACCTGGGCGAGCGTCACGCCCGGCCCGGCGAGACGCTTCTTCATGACGAAGGCGATCTCCGGCTCGATCCGGGGATGGATGAGCGACGCGGCGGCGGCCTCGCCCCCCTCGGCGATGGCGAAACGGTCGAGCAGGTAGCCGAAGACCGGCGTCTCCACCCCCATCTGCTTCATTTTGGCCACCGAGGTGAGCCCCGCCTTGAAACCAACCAGCCGCGCTCCCTCCGCCAGGGCGAGCGCCCGCCATGCCTCCTGGATGGCGTAGGCCTCCTCCCAGCTCATCTCCGGATGTTGGTCGGTGAGTTTTTCCGTATCCCGCACCTCCTTGACGCAAGAGTCGAGATGGCGGGCGAGGGCTTCGATGGTGGAACGCTCGAGGGGCATGGGAACACCTTCGGTCTTGGGAACGGGGGAATGGGGAATGACGGAAAAGGGACGCCGCTGACGCCTCGCGAGCCAAGGGAGAAGGCGCGTCTCAGGCGATGGTGCGCACCACCCCGCCTTCGACGCGCACCGCCGCGCCATTGATCGCCGAGGCGAGCGGGCTTGCCAGGAACGCGACTGCCGCGGCAACCTCGGCCGGCTCGATCAGCCGCTTGAGGATCGAGGTGGGACGGGCCTCGGCGAAAAACCGTTGGATGAAGGCCTCGACCGGCACGCCGGCCCGCGCGGCGAGGTCGGCCATGAAACGCTCCACCCCCTCGGTGCGGGTGGGGCCGGGCAGCACCGCGTTGACGGTGACGGAGGTGCCGGTG
>KN174094.1:4163-5426 GCA_000759655.1 Acidicaldus organivorans
GTGGTCTCGGCAAGGCCGCGCGAGAGGGCGAGCTGCGCCGTCTTGGTCATCCCGTAATGGATCATCGCGGCGGGGGGGGCGAGGGCCGACTCGCTCGAGATGAAGATCACCCGGCCAAAGCCCCGCGCCTTCATCCGCGGGAAATAGTGCCGGGCGAGCCGCACCCCGCTCATCACATTGACTTCGAAGAAGCGGAACCAGTCGGCGTCGGTGATCTCCGCGAAGGGCTTGGGCTCGAAGATGCCGAGATTGTTGACGAGGATGTCCACGTCCGGATGGGCGGCGGTGAGGGCCGCGCAGCCCTCCGCCGAGCCGAGATCGAAGGGGGCCCCACGCGGCGCCTCTGCCCCCGCGGCGCGGAGCTCGGTGCAGACGGCCTCCACCCGGGCCGGGTCGCGGCCATTGACGATGACCTCCACCCCCTCGGCGGCCAGCGCCGTGGCAATCGCCTTACCGATCCCCGCCGTCGCCCCGGTCACCAGCGCCCGCTTTCCCGCCAATCCGAGATCCATCGCCACTTCCTCTTCGCTTGGGGTCTTCTTCGCTTCGGGTCTTCGCCTCAGACGAACCTCATACTGGCATGTCCCACCCCGCCGAGCGAGACGCGAAACGTATCGCCCGCCGCGATCGGCACCATGGCGGCGAGCGAGCCGGAGAGGATCACCTCGCCCGCCTCCAGCGCCTCGCCGAAGCGCCCGAGCGTATTGGCAAGCCATGCCACCGCATTGAGCGGCGAGCCGAGGGCTGCCGCCCCGGCCCCCGTCGCCACCACCTCGCCATTGCGTTCGAGCACCATGCCGATGGTGCGGAGATCGACCGCATCGGGGCGCACCGCGCGGTCGCCGAGCACGAAGAGGGCGGAGGAGGCATCATCCGCCACCGTGTCCTGGATGCGGATACGCCAGTCCTGGATGCGCGAATCGACGATCTCGAAACAGGGCATGATGAACTCGGTCGCCGCCAGCACCATCGCCGCAGTCACCCCCGGCCCGGCCAGGCGCTTCTTGAGGACGAAGGCGATCTCGCCCTCGGCGCGGGGGGCGATCAGCCGGGCGCGTTCGATGGTCTCGCCGTCGCGGCAGGCCATCCCGGCGAGCAGCACGCCGAAATCGGGCTCGCCTACCTTGAGCATGTCCATCACCGCGCGCGAGGTCACCCCGATCTTCTTGCCGATGACCCCGCCATGACGCGCGCGCCTCCGGGCCACCAGCCGCCGCTGCACCTCGTAGGCATCCGCGATAGTGATCCCGGGATGGCGCTCGG
>KN174094.1:5642-7658 GCA_000759655.1 Acidicaldus organivorans
ATCGAGAAGCTCGGGGGTAAGACTCTCGAGGGTGAGGCTCATCGGGCAATCCCCTCCGGCAAGGGTTTCGGTTCGTCATCGGTGGCCTCGGCGAGGAAATCGCCGACGAGGCGCGTAAAGCGCCCGGCATGCTCGATCTGCGTCCAGTGCCCGCACTGGCCGAAGACGTGGAGCTGGGCGCGCAGGATCCACTGGGCGAGGGTGATCGCATTGGAGAGCGGGATGACCTTGTCCTCCCGCCCATGCACGACCAGCGTCTCGTGCGGCAGGCGGCGGATGTCCTCCTCGCGCGAGGCGAGTGCCTCGACCCAGCGCTGGCGGGGCGGGGGGAACATGGCAGCGAAGGCCTCCTGGAAGCCGGGGCGGATGCTCGCCTCATAGCGCAGTTTGGCGAGCTCATCGGTGACCAGGCGCCGGTCATAGGCGAAGATGTCGAGGAGCTTGCGCATGTTCTCGAGGGAGGGGGTGTACCCCCACACCGCATCCAACCCCTCCGTGATCGGAAAGGAGACGCCGGCACTCCCCATCAGCACCAGGCGGCGAACCCGCCCCGGATGGCGGATGGCAAAGGCGATAGCAAGCGCGCCGCCGAAGGAATTGCCGACGAGATCGGCCTTCGCGATGCCGAGCGCATCGAGGAAGCCCCCGAGATGGGCCAGCCAGCGCTCCATCGAATAGGTATTGTCGGCAGGGCGCTCGGTGAAGCCGAACCCCACCATGTCGGGGGCCAGCACCCGAAACCGCCGCCCGAGCTCGGGCATGACGAGCCGCCAATTGGCCCAGGCCGAGACCCCCGGCCCCGAGCCGTGGATCAGCACCACCGGCGGACCGCTCCCCACGTCGTGGTAATTGGTGCGGATCCCGGCAGCGAGGATGGAGTGGGCGATCTCGGGGTTGGCTGGCGTGGGGCTCGCAGGCGCGTTCATCGTCTCGACCTCATTCCGTTTTTCGATTCCATTTCTCGTCACCGCGCTCAGAGCTTGATGCAGACATTCTTGAGCTCGGTGTAGAACTCGAGCGAATGCACTCCGCCCTCACGGCCGATGCCAGAGCGCTTCGCGCCGCCGAACGGCGTGCGCAGGTCGCGCAGGAACCACTCATTGACCCAGGCGAGCCCGACCTCGATCTGGGCGGCCACCCGATGGGCGCGGGAGAGATTGGTGGTCCAGATCGCGGTGGCCAGCCCATACTCGTTGTCATTGGCCCGCGCGATGACCTCCTCCTCCTCATCGAACGGCATGACCAGGGCGCAGGGGCCGAAGATCTCCTCGCGCGCGATCGGCGTCGCATCGCCAAGCCCGGTCCACAGCGTCGGCATGATCCAGGACCCGCCCGCCAGGCGTCCGGGCATTTCGGGAATGCCGCCGCCGGTGACCACTTCGGCGCCGAGCTCGGCGGCGAGACGGTAATAGGAGAGCACTTTCTCACGATGGCCGTGGCTGATCAGCGGACCCATCGTCGTCTCGGGATCCTCCGGCCAGCCGAGCCGGAGCCCCTCCACCCCCTGCTTCAGCCGGGCGAGGAACTGATCGAAAATCGGCCGCTCGACATAGACGCGCTCGGTGCCGAGGCAGACCTGGCCGCAATTGGCGAAGCAGGAGCGCATCGTCCCCTCCACCGCCGCCTCGAGATCGCAATCGGCGAAAATGATCGCCGCATTCTTGCCGCCCATCTCGAGGCTCACCGGCCGCGCCCCCACCGCCGCCGCCTTCATGATCACCTCGCCGGTCCTGGTCTCGCCGGTGAAGGTGATCGCATCGATGCCGGAATGGGCGGTAAGAAAAGCGCCCGCCGAGTCGGGCCCGAACCCATGCACCACGTTATAGACGCCGGCGGGAATGCCCACCGCGTTCATTACCTCGCCGAGCAGCGTGGCGGTCTGCGGCGTCTCTTCCGAGGGCTTGACCACCACCGTATTGCCGCATGCGAGAGCGGGCGCGACTTTCCACGTCATCAGGAGAAGCGGCAAATTCCACGGACAGATCACGCCCACCACGCCGACCGGACGGCGGATGG
>KN174094.1:7701-7821 GCA_000759655.1 Acidicaldus organivorans
GCGAGACCGGCTTGCCGGTATCGGCCACTTCGGCGGCGAGAAAATCGTCGAAGCGGCGCATGATGCCATCGGCCAGCGCGAGCAGGAGATCGGCCCGTTCCGCCAAAGAAAGCCCCCCCC
>JPYW01001361.1 GCA_000759655.1 Acidicaldus organivorans
CACCCCATCCCTCTCTTCCGGCGCACCCGCCCCGGCCTCTCCCCCGCCTGCCGAACCGCTTCTCTCCCTTCTCGGCGCGGCTCCCGTCGAGATCGATCTCCTCGCCCGCGAAACGGCGCGCCCTCTTGCCGAAATCATGGCTGATCTGCTCGAACTGGAGCTTGCCGGGCGGGTCGTCTTCCTGCCAGGCAACCGTGTTGCCTTGATCGAGGGAAGAGGCTAACCCTACGCTCTTTCTCCGTCTCACGAAAATATCGCATGCCGGACGTCGTCGTCGTCGAATCGCCAGCCAAGGCCAAGACCATCAACAAATATCTCGGAAGCGGCTTCAAGGTTCTCGCGAGCCTCGGCCACGTCCGCGATCTGCCGCCGCGCGACGGCTCAGTGCGGCCCGAAGAAGATTTCGCGATGGACTGGGAGGCCGACCCGCGCGGCGAGAAACAGGTGGCGGCGATCGCCGCCGCCCTGCGCGGGGCGCGGCGCCTCTACCTCGCCACCGACCCCGACCGCGAAGGCGAGGCGATCTCCTGGCATGTGCGCCGCATGCTCGAGGAGCGGAACGCGCTCAAAGGCGTTGAGGTCCACCGCATCACCTTCAACGAGATTACCCGCAGCGCCATCCAGGCCGCGCTCCGCCATCCGCGCGATCTCGACCAGTCGCTGATCGAGGCCTATCTCGCCCGCCGCGCGCTTGACTATCTGGTCGGCTTCACCCTCTCCCCGGTGCTCTGGCGCAAATTGCCGGGAAGCCGGAGTGCGGGGCGGGTCCAGTCGGTCGCCCTTCGCCTGATCTGCGAGCGCGAGGCGGAGATCGAGACCTTCCGACCGCGCGAATACTGGACGGTGGAGGCCGATTTTCGCACCCCGCGCGGCGATGTGGTGACCTTCCGCCTCACCCATCTCGAAGGACGCAAGCTCGATCCCTTCGATCTCGATGGCGAGGCCAAGGCGCGCGCCGCGGCGGAGGCGATCGCGCGGGGCCATTTCCGCGTCGTCTCGGTCGAGCGCAAGCGGCTGCGCCGCCATCCCCCGCCCCCTTTCACCACCTCCACCCTTCAGCAGGAGGCCTCGCGCAAGCTCGGCTTCGGCGCCCAGCAGACGATGCGCATCGCCCAGCAGCTCTATGAGGGGGTCGAGGTCGGCGGCGAACTGCTCGGCCTCATCACCTACATGCGGACCGATGGGGTGCAGATCGCCGCCGAGGCCGTCACCGCCCTGAGGCAGCATATCGGCGCAGAGTTCGGCGCGTCCTATCTGCCCGAGAAGCCGCGGCTCTATCAGACCAAGGCGAAGAACGCGCAGGAAGCGCACGAGGCGATCCGCCCGACCGACGTGAGCCTCACCCCGGAACGGCTCGCCTCCCATCTCAGCCCCGATCAGCTCCGCCTCTACGAGCTCATCTGGAAGCGGGCGGTCGCTTCGCAGATGGCCTCGGCCGAGTTCGACCAGATGGTGGTGGAGATCGGCGATGACGGGACGCGGCTCCGCGCGACCGGCTCCGAGCTCCTCTTCGACGGGTTCCTCAAACTCTACCGCGAGGACCGCGACGAGGCGGAAGGGGCAGACGCCGACGAGGAGACTGGACGACTTCTGCCGCCGCTCCATGAGCGTGAGGCGTTGGCGCTGGCAGGCGATCCCGCCGCGGTCATCCGGCCCGAGCAGCACTTCACCCAGCCCCCGCCCCGCTACTCCGAGGCCTCACTGGTCAAGAAGCTGGAGGAGCTCGGCATTGGCCGCCCCTCGACCTATGCGACAATCATCTCGGTGCTGCAGGATCGCAAATATGTCCGGCTGGAGCGGCGCCGTTTCGTCCCCGAGGAGCGCGGCCGGCTGGTCACCGCCTTCCTGGTGAGTTTCTTCAACCGCTACGTCGATACTGGCTTCACCGCCAATCTCGAAGAGGAGCTCGACGAGATCTCGGCCGGGCGCAAGGACTGGCGCGCCGTGATGCGGGCCTTCTGGGAGGAGTTCTCCAAGGCGGTCGAGCAGACCCGCGAGCTCAAGATCTCGGACGTGATCGAAGCGCTCGATCACGAACTCGGCCCCCATCTCTTCCCGCCGCGCCCGGATGGCTCCGACCCGCGCGCCTGCCCCGCCTGCGGGACGGGACGGCTCCGCCTCAAGCTCGGGCGCTACGGGAGCTTCATCGGCTGCTCCAATTATCCCGCCTGCCAATATACCCGTAAACTCACCGCGACCGCCGAGGAAACCGCTCCCGACACCCTCCCCGAAGGGGTGCGGGTGCTGGGCCGGCATCCGGAGACCGGCGAGGAAATCTCGCTCCGCCGTGGCCCCTACGGGCTTTACGTCCAGCTCGGCAGCGAGGGCAAGGACGGCGGAGGCCAGGAAGACGCGGGCGGGACGGAAAACGGGGCGGGGGCGAAGAAGCCCCGCAAAGCAGCGCGGCCCAAGCGGGTCGCCCTGCCGCGCGGCTGGGACGGAGCGAGCCTCACGCTGGAGCGGGCGCTCGCCCTTCTCTCGCTGCCGCGCCTTGTCGGCCACCACCCGGAGACGGGCGAGAAGATCGAGGCCGGGTTCGGCCGCTTCGGCCCCTATGTGCGGATGGGAAGCATCTTCGCCTCGCTCGATGCGGACGAGGACCCGACCACGGTCGGGCTCAACCGCGCGGTCGATGCGCTCGCCAAGAAGAGGGAGTCGATCCGCGAGCTCGGGCCGCATCCTGAAGACGGGGTTCCCGTGCTGGCGCGCAAGGGCCGCTTCGGCCCCTATGTCCAGCATGGCGAGGCGCTCGCCCGCCTGCCGCGCGAGAAGACGCTCGAGGACATCACCCTTGAGGAGGCAGTGCAGCTGCTTGCCGCCCGCGGCACCTCCTCCGGCAAAGGCGCGAAAGGAGCAAAAGGGGCCAAGGCCGCTTCAGGCCGCGCCACGCCGGCCCGGAAGTCGGCCAAAGGTGCGAAGACGGCGATAGGCGCGAAGACGGCCAAAAGCCGGACGGCACCGGATGCGGCCGCGGGGAGAAACGGCAACACCGGGCCCGCCCGTCCGCGCCGGACAGTGAAAAGCGCGAGCGCCGCCGCGGCGAGCAGCGGCGAGGCCGCCCCGCGCCGCGCGAAGGGAAAGGGGGCTCCCGCCAAGGCCACCTCCGCCAAGGGACGCCGCGCCGCCTCCCGCCCCTCCTCCACCTCCTGAGCC
>JPYW01001362.1 GCA_000759655.1 Acidicaldus organivorans
CCCTCCCTCCCGATCTCGCCCCGCGCGCCACCGCACTCGGCCCCGAGCGCCTCGCGCGGATCTGGCAGGCTGCCCAGGATTTCGAGGCGAGCGCGCTCGGCGAGCTTCTCAAGCCGATGTTCGCCACCACCGATTACAGCCAGTCCGCCTTCGGCGGCGGCACGGGCGAGAGCACCTGGCGGCCGATGCTGGTCGATGCCATCGCCAAGTCGGTCGAGCAAAGGGGCGGGCTCGGCCTCGCCCAGCCCGTCTTTGGCGAGATGCTGCGCCGCGAACTCGCCCGCACCCCCGCCTCTGTTTCAACCACTTCTGCTTCAACCCCCTCCCCGTTCCGCCTTCACAAGGAGTGACCGTCATGAACCGTGAAATCTGCGATGCCGCGCTCGCCCTGATCGACATCCTCATCCAGGAGAACGACGCGCTGCGCGCCCTCGATCTGCGCCAGGCCGCCGCGCTCGCCGACCGCAAGGCGCGCACCATCGAGGCCTTCGTCATGGCCGAGAGCCGTCTCGGTCAGGCCAAGCCCACCGATCCTTTCGAGCGCGCCGCGCTCGCCGAGATGGCGGGCCGGCTGCGCGAGCTGATCGCCGAGAACCGCCGCCTGCTCGAACAGGCGATCACCGTGCAGCAGCGGGTGATCGGGGTAGTGGCGCGCGCCGTGCCCAAGGCGGCGCAGACCAAGACGCCCTATCGCGCCAATGGCACCACCGGGCGGAGCAAGGCGGTCCCGGCCTACGCGCTCTCCGCCCGTGCCTGAGGGGGCGGCACTTGGTGCCTGATAAGGGATGCAGGGAGCATCATGGCCCCTGCGTCCCTCTCCGTCTCTCCCTATCCAGCCCCAAGGTGTATCTTGGGTGTAGGTTTGCGAAATGGGGTTTTGGGATTTTGCTAGATCAGGACTAGGAAAATTACGGGATGCATGGCGGAGAGGGTGGGATTCGAACCCACGGTACGCTTTGGACGTACACACGCTTTCCAAGCGTGCGCCTTAAGCCACTCGGCCACCTCTCCCGAGCGCCCCTTCTTTAGCAGAGACGCCCGCATCTGCCAAACCCGCCCCCCTCAGCCCCCCTCCGGAAG
>KN174095.1:0-4923 GCA_000759655.1 Acidicaldus organivorans
GGCCTTCCCCCCACCTGGCGCGAGCGGTTCGGGGCGTTCCTTTCCGGCGCACAAGCCACGTCATGAACGAAGCCCCCCCGCCGCCTCCCTTCCTCACCGCCGCCGCGCTCGGCGTCCCCCACGGCTTCTTCACCCGCGCGGGCGGCGTCTCGACCGGCCCCTTTGCTGCGCTGAATGGCAGCAGCCGGGGGGACGACGATCCCGCCTCGGTCGCCGAAAACCGCGCCCGCGCCGCCCGCGCCCTCGGCCTTGCGCCCGGGCATCTCGTCGGGCTCGATCAGGTCCACTCGGCCCGCGTCCACACCGTCACCGCGCCATGCAGGGGGCTCGTCGGCGATGGGCTGGTCACCCGGAGCGCGGGGCTCGGCCTTCTCATCGTCACCGCCGATTGCGCCCCTGTTCTGCTCGCCGACCCCGAGGCCGGGGTGATCGGCGCGGCCCATGCCGGCTGGCGGGGGGCGGCGGGCGGCGTGCTCGAGGCGGTGGTGGCGGCGATGGAAGCGCTCGGCGCCCGCCCGGCGCGCATCCATGCCGCGATCGGCCCTGCGATCGGCGCCGCCCATTACCAGGTGCAGGAGGATGTGCGGGCGGTGATCGTGGGGCTCGAGGTCAAGGATGCGCGTTTCTTCACCCCCCACGCGGCGGGGGGCTTTCATTTCGACCTGCCCGCCTATTGCGCCGCCCGGCTTGCCCGCGCCGGGGTGGAGCAGGTGGAGATCCTGCCTTTTGACGCGTATGCCGATGAGGTCCGTTTCTTCAGCCATCGCCGCCGGGTGCACCGGGGCGGCGGGCCGATCGGCCATCAGATGTCGGTGATCCGCCGGTGAACGCATCGAGGCTTCGGGGGGGCGCCATGCGCCGGATCGCGGGATTGGCCGCGCTTCTCGCCCTCGCCGGCTGTTTTCCCCTTCCCTACTCGTTCCAGGACCAGCCCAAGGGCGAGGCCGCCCGTCTCATCCAGCCTCCCCCGGCGCGGCTCGACGTGAATGTCACCACCTCTCCCCCGGGGGGCGGGTCCGTCTTTGCCAAGGCGCTCGCCGAGGCGCTGCTCGCCAAGGAAGTGCCCGCCGAGGCGATCCCGCCGGCGAAGGGGGACTGGCAGCTCCAGGTGCGCGCCGCGGCCACCGCCGAGGGCGTGGTGCCGCATTACGCAATCCTCGATCCGGCCGGGCACGAGATGGCCCATCTCGACGGCGCGCCGATTCCGGCCGCGGCCTGGGCCAAGGGCGATCCGGCCGCGCTCGGCGCCGCTGCCGCCGCTGCCGCCCCCGAGATCGCCGATCAGCTCACCGGGATCGATGTCGCGCAGAAGCTCGCCGATCCCAAGAGCCTCTATCACCGGGTGCCCGAGGTCGCGGTGCTCGGCGTCTCCGGCGCGCCGGGGGATGGCAATGAAGCGCTCCTCCGCCAGATGCGGCTCCAGCTTCCCCAGGTCGGGCTCCTCCTCACCTCCGATCCCGCTTCGGCCGATTTCACCATCGAGGGCCACGTCACCGAGGCTCCCGCCACGGCGGGCAATACGCGGGTCGAGATCAGCTGGCAGATGCGCGACAAGGCGGGCCATGATCTCGGGCGCATCATCCAGATGAACGATGTCCCGACCGGAAGCCTCGACGGCGCCTGGGGCGACGTCGCCCTCGTCATCGCCCAGCAGGCGGCGCTCGGTTTCAAGGAAGTGGTCAACCGCCAGACCCATCCCCCACCGGGAACGCTCCCACCGGGAACACTCCCCGCGGGAAGCCCGGGCGCAGCCCCCGCCTCTGCTGGCACGCCGCCTCTGGCGATGCCCTCCCCCTCCGCCGTGTCCCCGGCAGCCGCGCCGTCCCCTCCGGCCAATCCAGGCCCGAAAGGGACAGCACCATGAGCCGGGGGCAATTGGACACGCTTTTCCGCCCTTGCTAGAAGAAACCGAAGCTTCTGCCCCGGCCCCGTTCGCATTCCGGGGTGGGGCCTGATCCCGGGACCGCCGCGCAATGAAGATCGTCGCCTGCAACAGCAACCGGCCGCTCGCCGAGGCCGTCGCCGCCTTTCTCAACATGCCGCTCACCGCGGCCTCGATCCGCCGCTTCGCCGACATGGAGGTCTTCGTCGAGATCCACGAAAACGTCCGCGGCGAGGACGTTTTCGTCATCCAGTCCACCTCCTATCCGGCCAATGACAACCTGATGGAGCTCCTCATCACCCTCGATGCGCTGCGCCGCGGCTCGGCGCGGCGGATCACCGCGGTGATCCCCTATTTCGGCTACGCCCGTCAGGACCGCAAATCCGGCCCACGCACCCCGATCAGCGCCAAGCTGGTGGCCAATCTCATCACCGAGGCCGGGGCCAACCGGGTGCTGACCATGGATCTCCACGCCGGGCAGATCCAGGGCTTCTTCGACATCCCCGTCGACAACCTCTTCGCCGCCCCCCTCTTTACCCGCGACATCCGCGAGCGCTTCGCCGGGCGCGACATCATGATCGTCTCGCCCGACGTGGGCGGCGTGGTGCGGGCGCGCGACATCGCCCGCCGTCTCAACTGCGACCTCGCCATCATCGACAAGCGCCGCGAACGGGCCGGCGTCTCCGAGGTGATGAACGTGATCGGCGACGTCAGCGGGCGCGACTGCATCCTGGTCGATGACATCGTCGATTCGGGCGGCACGCTGTGCAACGCGGCCCATGCGCTGATCGCCCAGGGAGCGAACTCGGTGAGCGTCTATACCACGCATGGCGTGCTCTCCGGCGGGGCGGCGGCGCGGATCACCGCGAGCCCCATCCAGATGATGACCATCACCGACTCCATCCTCGCCACCGAAGCGGTGCGGCTCGCCCACAACATCCGCCAGATCACCATCGCCCCCCTGCTTGCGGAAGCGATGCGGCGCATCTCCGATGAAAGCTCGGTGAGCTCGCTCTTCGAGGAGTGAGGGAGGGCGAGGAATGACGGGGCGCGGCCTCAGGAGCGAAATCTTGCGTGTGCAGCGCGAATGTGTCTCGATCGCCGAACCGTTGCATTGTCAAGGAAAGGAACGGCCATGAAACTCTTCTATGCTCCCGGCGCCTGCTCGATCGGCATCCACCTCATCCTCGAGGAGATCGGGGTTCCCTTCGAGCTCGAACTGGTCAATCTGCGCGAGGGCGCCCAGTACAAGGAGCCCTACACCAACCTCAACCCGAAGTCGCGCGTCCCCGCCCTGCTCCGCGATGACGGCTCGCTGCTCACCGAATTCCCGGCGATCGCCTACTGGCTCGCCAACCGCTATCCGGGGGCCAAGCTCTGGCCTGCCGAGCTCGAAGCGCAGGCCCGCGCCCTCGAGATGATGGATTACGGCATCGCCACCGTCCACATGCAGGGCTTCTCGCGGATGTTCGCGCCGCGCAAATACACGCCCTCCGAGGCCGATGAGGAAAAGGTGAAGAAGCGGGGCCTCGAGATCTTCCAGACCGGGCTCGACCTCCTCTCCAAGGCTTTGGGCGGCAAGGACTATGCGGTCGGCCCCTATTCGGTGGCCGATGCGGTGCTGTTCTATCTCGAATTGTGGGCCACCAATTTCAAAGTCGAGCTTCCGGCCAATCTCGCCCAGCACTTCGCCCGCATCAAGGCGCGGCAGGCCGCGCAACGCGTGCTCGCCAAGGAAGGGCTCGCCTGAGCGTGCTCATCCCCCGCCCCTTCTGGTTCATCCGCCACGGCGAGACCGACTGGAACGCGCAGAACCTCTCGCAGGGGGCGGTGGACGTGCCGCTCAATGCGACCGGCGAGGCCCAGGCGGAGGCGGCGGCCCGCCTCCTCGTGGGACGGGGGATCGAGGCGATCTACGCCTCGCCCCTCTCCCGCGCCCGCCGCTCCGCCGAGATCATCGGGGCGGCGGGCGCGGGAGAGGGGCGAGGCGATCTACGCCTCGCCCCTCTCCCGCGCCCGCCGCACCGCCGAGATCATCGGGGCGGCGCTCGGCCTTCCCGTCGAGATCGTGCCCGACCTGCGCGAGGTGGCCTTCGGCGCGCAGGAAGGACAGCCGATGGGGGCGTGGTTCCATGACTGGATCGCCGGGCGCTTCACGCCCCCGGGCGGGGAGCCCTTCGCCGAGCTTCGCGCCCGCGCCGTCGCGGTGATCAACGCCTTGCTCGCCCCCCCGCCCGCGCCGCTCATCGTGGCGCACGGGAGTTTCTTCCGCGCGTTGCGCTCGGCGATGGGGCTTCCCGCCGACGTGCGGACACGCAATGCCGCCCCGCTCCAGTGCTGCCCTCCCGAGGGGGAGGAAGCGGCGTGGTGCCTCCTCACCCCCGAGGGCGAGCCCCTCGCCGCCGACCCTCTCTGAGCGGGTCCCGCCGGGGCTTGCCGCCCTAGCGCTTCGTCCCCTCGGGCAGGCCCGCATTGGCCGCGGCGAGTCTCGCCAGCGCCGACCAGTCGAGCTCGGCCCCGCCTTGGGCGAGCAGGGTGAGGAAGTGATCGCGGAGCAGGCTCGCCAGAGGGAGCGGCATCTCGGAGCTCTCCGCCGCGGCGAGCACCAGCCTCACATCCTTGAGCCCGAGGGGGAGGCGGAAGCCCGGCGGGGTGAAGCGCTCCTCGACGATGATCTTCCCGTAATTCCTCACCACCGGCGCCGCGAAGAGGCTTTCGGAGAGAAAGCCTAAGAAAGCCTCCGCGTTCACCCCGTTCTTGCGGATCAGCGCGAAGGCCTCGCCCAGCATCTCGATGGTCGAGGCGATCATGAAATTGCCGGCGAGCTTGACGAGGTTCGCCATCCACGGCGCCGCGCCCATGACGAAGAGGCGCTGGCCGATCGCCTCCAGGGCGGGCCGGGCGCGCGCCAGATCGGCCTCCGCTCCGGCCGCGACCACGAAGAGCTGGGCGGCGGCAGCGGCGTCGGGCCGGCCGAAGACCGGGGCGGAGAGGAAGCGCTGGCCGCGCGCCGCGTGCTCCGCTTCCAGCCTTTTGGCGAG
>KN174095.1:5003-8225 GCA_000759655.1 Acidicaldus organivorans
TGCGACGCTGATCGTGCTCGCAGAGATGTGCACCGCGCCGGGCGCGAGTCCGGCGAGAAGCCCCGCCTCGCCTTCGGCGACGGCTTCGAGGGCTGCATCGTCGGCGAGCATGGTGAAGATGAGTTCCGCCCCCTCCGCGGCCTCGAGGGGCGTAGCGGCGGCGCGGGCGCCCGCTTCGAGGAGGGGGGCGAGGCGGTCCGCGCTCCGGTTATAGACCCTGAGCCGGTGTCCGGCCTTGATCAAATTGGCCGCCATGCCGCGGCCCATCTGGCCTATTCCGATGAAACCGATCTCCATTGCTGTCCTCCTCTCTGGGAGGCGCCACTCTACCCAGGCCCGGGTGGATGCCCAAGGAGGATGCTCAAGGCGGATGCTCAAAGGGGGGCGCTCTCGGTTGCTCCCGGCCCAGCCTTGGGCTAGAAGGGCGGCGCGCGGCACCCCTGGAGGCCGCGCCGGGCGGCATTGGGCCGCCCTTCGCACAAGGAGCAACGCAATGGCCGAATTCGTCACGATCGAGGCCGAGGCGCGTCCGCGGGCCGGTAAGGGGGCGGCGCGGGCGACCCGGCGGGCCGGCAAGGTGCCGGCGGTCCTCTACGGTGCGGGCGCCCCGCCCGAACTGCTCGCGCTCGACCCCCGCGCCGTGCTGCGCGAGATCCAGCGCGGCGGGTGGCGTTCCCGCCTCTATCAGGTCAGCCGCAACGGCGAGACCACCCGCGCCCTGATCCGCGACATCCAGTTCCATCCGGTTACCGACCAGCCGATCCACGTCGATTTCCAGCGCCTCGCCGGCGGCAAGGCGGTGCGCGTCGCGGTTGCCGTGCACGTGGTGAACGAGGGCCAGAGCCCCGGGCTCAAGCGGGGCGGCGTGCTCAACCTGGTCCGCCACGCGGTCGATGTCTATTGCGATCCCGAAAAGGTTCCCGCCTTCTTCGAAGCCGATGTGAGCGGGCTCGACATCAACGACAATCTCCGCTGGTCGGACCTCAAGGGGACCGAGGACTGCCGGCCCACCATCGTCGATCGCGATTTCGTGATCCTCACCATCGCCCCGCCCACCCGCGCCCAGGAAGGGGCCGAGGCGGCGGCGGAGGCCCAAGCCCAGGCTCCCGCCCCGGCGGCCAAGGGCCAGCCGGCGAAGAAGGGCTGAGCCGGGAAAGGCCGGGCGGGGGCGCGCCATGCGGCTCTGGGTGGGCTTGGGCAATCCGGAGCCGCGCATGCGCCATAACCGCCACAATATCGGCTTCATGGCGGTCGAGGCGATCGCGGCGCGTCATGGCTTCTCGCCCTGGCGCAGCCGCTTCGCCGGCCGGCTCGCCGAAGGCAGTCTCGGCGGAGAGCGCATCCTGCTGCTCGAGCCCCTCACCTACATGAACGCCTCGGGCGAATCGGTCGCCGCCGCGGCGCGTTTCTACAAACTTCCCGCCGAGGCGGTCACCGTCTTTCACGACGATCTCGACCTCGCGCCGGGCCGGGTGCGGGTCAAGCGGGGCGGGAGTGCGGCGGGGCACAACGGGCTTAGGAGCATCGATCAGCACCTCGGCACCGATCAGTATTGGCGGGTGCGGCTCGGCATCGGCCATCCGGGAAGCCGCGAGCGGGTGGTGGGCTATGTGCTCGGCGACTTCACCCCGGCCGATACCTGGCTTGCCCCACTTCTCGAGTCGGTCGCCGAACACGCACCACTCCTCGCCTCCGGGCGGGCCGATCTCTTCATGAACCGCCTCGCCCAAGACCGGCCCGAAAACCGCCCCGATCCAGCGAAAGAGCAGGTGTGATGGGTTTCAACTGCGGCATCGTCGGTCTGCCCAATGTCGGCAAATCGACCCTCTTCAACGCGCTCACCGAGAGCGCCCAGGCCGAGGCGGCGAACTATCCGTTCTGCACCATCGAGCCCAATGTCGGGCGCGTCGCGGTGCCCGACCCGAGGCTCGTCCGGCTCGGCGAGATCGCCCGCTCCGCCCGCCTCGTCCCCACCGCGCTCGAGATCGTCGATATCGCCGGGCTGGTGCGCGGCGCGGCGGAAGGCGAGGGGCTCGGCAATCAGTTCCTTGCCCATATCCGCGAGGTCGATGCCATCCTGCACGTGGTGCGCTGCTTCGAGGATGCGGACGTCACCCATGTCGAGGGCGGCATCGATCCCTTGCGCGACATCGCCATCGTCGAGACCGAGCTCATGCTTGCCGATCTCGAGAGCCTCGACCGCCGCCTCCCCGCGCTCGAAAAGCGCGCCCGCGGCGGCGACCGCGAGGCGGCGGCGGAACGCGACCTCATCCTTCCCCTGCGCGAGGCGCTCGCCCGCGGCGAGCCGGCGCGCCAGGCGATCCCGCGTGGCGAGGAGGAGCGCGCCCGCCGCCTCAACCTGCTCACCACCAAGCCGGTCCTCTATGTGTGCAACGTGGGCGAGGCAGAGGTGGCCTCAGGCAATGCCCATACCGCGGCGGTGGCCCGCTTCGCCGCGGCACGAGGGGCGCGCAGCCTCGTCGTCTCGGCGGCGATCGAGGCCGAACTCGCCGCGCTTGCCCCGGAGGAGCGGCGCGATTTCCTCGCCGGGCTGGGGCTTGCCGAATCGGGGCTCGACCGGTTGGTGCGCGAGGGCTACGCGCTGCTTGACCTCATCACCTTCTTCACCGCCGGGCCCAAGGAGGCGCGCGCATGGACCATCACCCGCGGCACCCGCGCCCGCGAGGCAGCCGGCGTCATCCACACCGATTTCGCCCGCGGCTTCATCGCCGCCGAGGTGATCGCCTATGAGGACTACGTCGCGCATGGCGGCGAGCAGGGGGCGCGCGAGGCGGGCAAGCTCCGCATCGAGGGGCGTGATTACGTGATGCAGGATGGCGACGTCGTCCTCTTCCGCTTCAACGTCTGATGGTCTCAATGCCCGATCCCGCGCCAGGGCCGGATTGCCGCCCGAGCCTGCGCGCGGCTAAGCTCGGCTGAAGTCGAAGGAGGATTCCCGATGTCCAAACCCATATCCGCCGCATCGTCTGCTGCTCGCCTCTGGGCGCTCAGGCTTGCCCGCATCGCGGGCGCGGTGGGGCTCCTCGCCCTATCCGCCCATGTGCGGGTGCCGTTCTGGCCGGTGCCGATGACGATGCAGACCTTCGCCGTCCTCTTCATCGGGGCGAGCCTGCCGGTTGCGGAAAGTCTCCCCGCCCTTCTCGCCTATCTCGGCTTGGGCGGGGCGGGGGCGCCGGTCTTCGCCGGGGCGGGCGGGGTCGC
>KN174096.1:0-1883 GCA_000759655.1 Acidicaldus organivorans
CGAGGAGGCGCTCGAGGATGCGGGCGAGAGCGAGAGCGTGGAGGGGGCCGAGGAGGAGGCGGGGGAGGTCGAGGGCGACGAGCGGCCGGGCGGGGTGCGCCCGCCCATCCAGGAAAGCCAGGAGGCCGAGGCCTATCGCGTCTTCACCCGCGCCTTCGACGAGGAGGTGGCGGCGGAGGATCTCTGCGATCCTTACGAGCTCACCCGGCTCCGCCAGCAGCTCGACCAGCAGCTGAGCCATCTCCAGGGTCTCGTCGGCAAGCTCGCCAACCGGCTCCAGCGCCGCCTGATGGCCCAGCAGACCCGGGCCTGGGAATTCGACCTCGAAGAAGGGCTGCTCGATGTGGGGCGGCTGGCCCGGGTGGTGGCCAATCCCTCCCATCCGCTCTCCTACAAGCGCGAGAAGGAGACCGAGTTCCGCGACACGGTGGTCTCCCTCCTCATCGACAATTCGGGCTCGATGCGGGGCCGGCCGATCACGGTGGCGGCGATGTGCGGCGACATCCTCGCCCGCACCCTCGAGCGCTGTTCGGTCAAGGTCGAGATCCTGGGCTTCACCACCCGCGCCTGGAAAGGGGGGCAGAGCCGCGAGCGCTGGGTCGCCGCGGGCAAGCCCGCCAATCCCGGCCGGCTCAACGATCTCCGCCACATCATCTACAAATCCGCCGACACGCCCTGGCGGCGGGCGCGGAAAAATCTCGGCCTGATGCTGCGCGAGGGCCTGCTCAAGGAGAACATCGACGGTGAGGCCCTGCTCTGGGCCTATCGCCGGCTGCTCGCCCGGCCGGAGCGCCGGCGCATCCTGATGGTGATCAGCGATGGCGCGCCGGTCGATGACAGCACGCTTTCGGTCAATCCCGGCAATTATCTCGAGCGCCACCTCCGCCAGGTGATCCGCGAGATCGAGCGGAGCGGCGTGGTGGAACTCACAGCCATCGGCATCGGCCATGACGTCACGCGCTACTATCGCCGCGCCGTCACCATCGTCGATGCCGAGGAGCTCGGCGGCACGATGATGAAGACCCTCGCCGAGCTCTTCGACGAGGACCCCGGCCTCGCCTATGGCCGCGCCGCGGCGCTGCGCGCCCCCCTCATCGGCTGAACCGCTACCGGGCTGATCTGCCCTCGCGTCCTCGCCTCGCCTCAGACCACGAGATTGGGCGGGGTCTCTCCCCGCAGCACCGCGGCGATGCCGTCGAGGGCGAGATGGCCCATCGCATCGCGCGTCTTGGTGGTGGCGCTGCCGAGATGGGGGAGCAGCACCACGTTCTCGAGCGCGAGATAGCCGGGATGGAGGCGGGGTTCGTCGTTATAGACGTCGAGCCCGGCAGCGGCGAGATGGCCCGTGCGGAGGGCGGCGATCAGCGCCGCGTCATCGACCAGCGAGCCCCGCGCCGCGTTCACCACGATCGCCCCGCGCGGCAGCTGGGCGATGCGCTCGGCATTCAGCCAGAACCGCGTCCCCTCTCCGCCGGGCGCGTTGAGCGAGAGCACCTCGGAGGCGGCGAGGAAGGAGGCGTCGTCCTCGTGATAGATCGCCCCGGCTTCGAGCTCCGGGGGGAGAGGGGTGCGGTTGCGGTAATGGATCTCCATCTCGAAGCCGCGGGCGATACGGGCGAGCTCGCGGCCGATGCGCCCCATGCCGAAAATGCCGAGCCGGCGCCCCGAAACCTCGGTGCCGAGGAGCTGGGTCGGCGCCCAGCCGGTCCAGTGCCCGGCGCGCACCAGACGCTCGCCCTCGCCCGCCCGCCGCGCCGCCATCAGGATGAGCATCATGGCGAGCTCGGCGGTGGCGACCGAAAGCACGTCCGGGGTGTTGCACACGTGAATTCCCCGCTCCCGGCACGCCGCCGTGTCGATGTGATCGAAGCCCACGCTGAACG
>KN174096.1:1956-2154 GCA_000759655.1 Acidicaldus organivorans
TGCCGATCACCCGGAGCGAGGGGGGAAGACCCCCGATCAGCGCCGCGTCGATCCTGTCACCCGGGGCGCATAGCAGCGCGGCGGCTCCCTCCGCATGGCGGAGGATCTCCTCGGCGCTCATCAGATGATCGTCCGGATTGAACCGCGCCGCGAACTCGGAGGCGGCGCGGTTCAATCCGGACGATCATCTGATGAGCG
>KN174097.1:0-2901 GCA_000759655.1 Acidicaldus organivorans
CCCCCACTCCCACTCCCGCGCCGCGCCTCCGCCCCATCGCGCTCGCCCCCGGCGTGGTGATCGAGCGCCCGGTCATCCTCGCCCCGATGTCGGGGGTGACCGACCTCCCCTTCCGCCGCCTCGCCCGCCGCCTCGGCGCAAGCCTCGTCGTCTCCGAGATGATCGCCTCCTGGGCGATGATCCGCGACAATGAGCGCACCCTCAAGATGGCCGAAGTGGTCTCCGGGGCCGGCCCCAACGCCGTCCAGCTCGCCGGCTGCGATCCCGAGGCCATGGCCGAGGCGGCGCGCATCGCCGTCGATCGGGGGGCCGACATCATCGACATCAATTTCGGCTGTCCGGTCAAGAAAGTGGCGATCGGCCAGTATGCGGGCTCGGCCCTGATGCGCGACGAGCCGCTCGCCGCCCGCATCCTCGAAGCGACGGTGAAGGCGGTCTCCGTCCCGGTCACCCTCAAGATGCGCACCGGCTGGGATCAGCAGAACCGCAACGCGCCAAGGCTCGCCCGCATCGCCGAAGAGGCGGGGATCCGCATGATCCCCGTCCACGGCCGCACCCGCCAGCAATTCTACACCGGACGGGCCGACTGGGCCTTCATCCGCGAGGTCAAGCAGGCGACCCGCCTTCCGGTCATCGTCAATGGCGACATCACCACGCCCGAGGAGGCGCTTACCGCGCTCGCCCTCTCCGGGGCGGATGGGGTGATGGTGGGCCGCGGCGCCTATGGCCGGCCCTGGTTTCCCGCCGCGCTCGCCGAATTCCTCACCACCGGCCATCTCCCGCCGCCCCCCACCCTCGCCGAGCTTCAATCCCTCCTCCTTGAGCATGGGGAGGCGATGCTCGCCCATTACGGCACCTCGGCGGGGCTTCGCATCGCGCGCAAGCACATCGGCTGGTATGTGAGCGGCCTGCCGCATGCCGCCGCCTTCCGCGCCGAGGTCAACCGGCTCGCCGCGCCCGAGGCGGTGCGGGCGGCGATCGCGCGCTTCTTCGATCCCCTGATCGCGCGCGGGATGAGCGTTCCGGCGGGGCCGGCTGCGCGCGACGTCCCCGACGAACTCGCCGCCTGACGCCGATGCTCCAGCGCGAACCTGCGGTCGATCCCAAGCTCCTGCTCGATGCCCTCCCGGTTGCGGTCGTCGTCTTCGCCCCGGGCGAGCGCTTCCTCCATGCCAACCCGGCGGCGGAGCAGTTCTTCGGCCTCTCGCTGCCCCAGCTCCGCCAGATCGCGCTCAGCGATCTCCTCCCCCCCGATAACCCGCTCTTCACCCTGCTCGCCCGGGTGCGCGCCCAAGGCATGGAGGCGACCGATCACGACCTCACCCTGGAAAGCCCCCGGCTCTCCCGCCGCGGGGTGAGCGTGCACGCCGCGCCCCTCTCCGAGGGGAGCGAGGCGGTCATCGCCGTCTTCCAGGACCTCTCCCAGGCCCGCGCCCTGGGCCAGCAGCTGAGCGTGCTGGGGGCGGCGCGCAGTGTGACCGGCATGGCGGCGGTGCTCGCCCATGAGGTGAAGAACCCGCTTTCCGGTATCCGCGGCGCGGCGCAGCTGCTCGAGGCCTCGACCAGCGGCTCCGATCGCGGGCTCGCGCTCCTCATCCGCGAGGAGGCCGATCGCATCCGCGCCCTGATCGAGCGCATGGAGGGGTTCGGCGAGGGCCCGCTCGAGCGCGCCCCGGTCAACATCCACCGCGTGCTCGAACATGTGCGCAAGCTCGCACAGGCCGGATTCGCCGCCGGCATCCGCTTCCACGAACTCTATGACCCCTCGCTGCCCCCGGTCTGGGGCCATCGCGACCAGCTCGTCCAGGCGCTCCTCAACCTGGTCAAGAACGCGGCGGAGGCCATCGTCGAGGGGGGCGTGGCGCATGGCGAGATCACGCTCTCGACCAGTTTCCAGCCCGGGGTGCGGCTCAAGGTGCCGGGCGCGGCGGAGGCGACGCCGCTTCCCCTCCTCATCACCGTGCGCGACAACGGGCGCGGCATCCCGGAAGACATCCGCCCCCATCTCTTCGAGCCCTTCGTGACCACCCGCCCGCAGGGCTCGGGGCTCGGGCTTGCCCTGGTCGCCAAGATCATCGGCGATCATGGCGGGCTGATCGAGGTCGAAAGCCGCCCCGGCCGCACCGAGTTCCGCCTCTATCTGCCGATGTATCGTGAACCCCCGCGCAAGGGCCGGAGCGAAGCTGGAGGGGGGCGATGAGCGCGCCGCTTGCCACCATCCTGGTCGCCGATGATGACCGCGCCATCCGCCGCGTGCTGTCCGAGGCCCTGGGGCGGGCGGGCTATGAGGTGCGGAGCACCGGGACCGCCGCGGCGCTCTGGCGCTGGGTGGAGGAGGGGGAGGGGGATCTCGTCATCACCGACGTCGTCATGCCCGACGAGAACGGGCTCGAGCTCCTCGCCCGCATCCGCCGCCTCCGCCCCGAGCTCCGGGTGATCGTCATCAGCGCCCACTCCACCCTGCACACCGCGATCACCGCCACCGAGCGCGGCGCCTTCGAGTATCTCCCCAAACCCTTCGATCTCCGCGAACTCCTCGCCACCGTCGAACGCGCGCTCCGTCCCGCCGCCCAGCCCGCGCTCCAGCGGGAGGCGGAAAGCGAGGAGATGCGGCTGCCGCTGATCGGCCGCAGCCCGGCGATGCAGGAGATCTACCGCACCATCGCCCGCCTCACCGCGGTGGACCTCACCGTGATGATCACCGGCGAAAGCGGCACCGGCAAGGAACTCATCGCCCGGGCGCTGCACGATTACGGCCGCCGCCGCAGGGGGCCGTTCGTCGCCATCAACATGGCGGCCATCCCGCGCGAGCTCATCGAAAGCGAGCTCTTCGGCCACGAGAAGGGCGCTTTCACCGGGGCCACCGCCCGTCATGCCGGGCGTTTCGAGCAGGCGGCCGGG
>KN174097.1:2929-3931 GCA_000759655.1 Acidicaldus organivorans
CCGCATCATCGCCGCCACCCATCGCGATCTCCGCCAGGCGATCCGTCAGGGCCTCTTCCGCGAGGACCTCTATTACCGGCTCAACGTGGTGCCGATCCGCGTGCCGCCCCTGCGCGAGCGGCGCGAGGACATCCCGCTCCTCGTCCGCCACTTCCTCGATCAGGCCGAAGCCGAGGGGCTTCCCCACAAGAGCGTGGACGAGGAGGCGATGGCGGCGCTGATGGCCCATTCCTGGCCGGGCAATGTGCGTGAGCTCGAGAACCTGATGCGCCGCCTTGCCGCGCTCTGCCCCGATGAGGTGATCGGGCGCGAGGCGGTGGAGCGTGAGCTCGGGCCCCCGGCGGAGGCCGCGCTTCCCGCGGCCGAGGCGGAAGGTTTCGCCGCCCAGCTCGAACGCTATCTCCGCGCCCGTGTCGCCGCCGCGGCGAACCTCCAAGCCGCCGATCTCCATGCCGAGATCGTGGCCGAGATCGAAGCGCCTCTCATCCGCCTCACCCTGGCTGCGACCCGCGGCAACCAGATCCGTGCGGCTGCCCTGCTCGGCCTCAACCGCAACACGCTGCGCAAGAAGCTGCGCGAGCTCGGCATCGACGTGGTGCGCGGCCCCGCCGCCCCGGCCGAGCTCGTCTGACCCCCTCTCCGAACGCCCAGCCCTTCTTCGCCATCATCGCCCACCCCGCCCTCTGCCCGGGGACACGATGCCCTATGGCGCGATGCCCTGTGGCAGGATGTCTGGGGCACGACTCGACATCCGGCCCGCTGCCACCCACCTTTCGGCGGGCGAAAGACGCGGGCAAAATCCGCATAGGCCCAGGCGGCTCTTCGATGGGAATGGCAGAGAGATGACGACGCAAGCGACGGCAGAGGTCGGGACGAGGGGGGTCGCGACAGGGGAGGCCGAGACCGGTGTGATCGGCGGGAGCGAAGGAGGGAGGCGGCTTCGCCTCTCCGATCTCCTGCTCGGCAAGGCGGCCACCCTGATCCTCGCACTCGGTGCGCTCG
>KN174098.1:0-2997 GCA_000759655.1 Acidicaldus organivorans
GGATTGGACGGGGGGGGGCGGTTGACCGGGGCGTTTCTGACGTTATAGAGAGCAGCATAACCTATAGGGAAAGTAGCGAAGCGGAGGGGAACATGGCGGAGCGCGAGCGGATGGAATTCGACGTCGTCATCGTGGGGGGCGGGCCGGCGGGCCTTGCCTGCGCCATCCGGCTCAAGGAGCTCAAGCCCGATCTCTCCGTCTGCCTCCTCGAGAAGGGAGGCGAGATCGGCGCCCATATCCTTTCCGGCGCCGTGATCGAGCCCCGCGCCCTCGATGAGCTGATCCCCGACTGGCGCGAGAAGGAGACGCCACTCAAGACCCCCGCCCGCGAGGACCGTTTCCTTTACCTCACCGAACGCCGCGCCTTCCGCCTGCCCACGCCGCCGCAGATGCACAACGAGGGGAACTTCATCGTAAGCCTCGGCGATGTCTGCCGCTGGCTCGGGCGCGAGGCCGAGGCGCGCGGGGTCGAGATCTATCCGGGCTTCCCCGGCGCCGATCTCGTGGAGGAGGAGGGACGGGTGGTCGGCGTGCTCACCGGCGACATGGGGGTGAGGAAGGACGGCACGCCCGGGCCCAACTACCAGCCCGGCATGGAGCTTCGCGCCGCCTACGTGGTGCTCGCCGAGGGCTGCCGCGGCTCGCTCGCCAAACGCGCCATCGCCCGTTTCGGCCTCGATCGCGGGCGCGATCCGCAGACCTACGCGATCGGCATCAAGGAGCTCTGGGAGATCGATCCCAAGCGCCATCAGCCCGGCCTCGTCATCCATACCATCGGCTGGCCGCTCGATCATCGCACCTATGGCGGCTCCTTCCTCTATCACTTCGGCGAAAACCTCGTCTCCTATGGTTTCGTGGTCGGGCTCGACTACCGCAACCCCTGGCTCTCGCCCTTCGAGGAGATGCAGCGCTTCAAGACCCATCCCGCCATCCGGCCCCATTTCGAGGGCGGGCGGCGGCTGAGCTATGGCGCGCGCGCCCTGGTCGAGGGGGGCTGGCAGGCCTTGCCCGAACTCGTCTTCCCGGGCGGGCTCATCATCGGCGATGCGGCGGGGTTTCTCCACGTCCCCAAGATCAAGGGGAGCCACATGGCGATGAAGTCGGGCATGGTGGCGGCCGAGGCGCTGGCTGGGGGCCTGGGAGGCGCGCCCGGCGCGGCTCGACGCCTACCCCGCCGCGCTTGCCCAAACTTGGGCGATGGAGGAGCTCCGTGCGGCGCGCAACATCCGCCCGGGCTTCGCTCGTTTCGGTCTCTACGGCGGCCTCGTCAATGCCGCGCTCGACACCTATCTCTTCCGCGGCCGCGCCCCGTGGACGCTCCATCACCGCCATCCCGACCATGCGAGCCTGCTTCCTGCCGAACGGGCAAGGCCGATCACCTATCCCAAGCCGGACGGGACGCTCACCTTCGACCGGCTCTCCTCGGTCTTCCTCAGCAACACCAATCATGAGGAGGACCAGCCCTGCCATCTTCGCCTGCGCGATCCGGGCGCCTGGGAGCGGGTCAACTGGGCGCTTTATCGAGCTCCCGAGAGCCGCTACTGCCCGGCCGGGGTCTATGAGGCGGTGGGGGCGGAGAGCGGGACGCCGCGGCTGCAGATCAATGCGCAGAACTGCGTGCACTGCAAGACCTGCGACATCAAGGATCCGGGCCAGAACATCGACTGGGTGCCGCCCGAGGGCGGCGGCGGGCCCAACTATCCGAGCGGGATGTAAGCCGCTCGCTTCTGCCGCTGGGGCTTTTGCCCCTGGGGTTTTTGCCTCAGCGGAAGCTGCGGAGCGGGGCCTCGATTTCGGGCGAGAGCGGCTCGGCGGGGGGTGCTGCGGCGATTTCCGCGCCTTGCGTCTCGCCGGCGGCAGGCGAGGGGATGGGAGCCGGCATCTTGGCCTCGGCGGTGACGGTTTCCGCCGCCGCCCCGCCGCTGCCGGGGGCGCGGTCGTAGATGAAGCCGTGGGTGGCATAGACGCTGCCGAAGGTGCCGTTGCGGCCGAGCGCGACGCGCACCAGGGTCCAGTCGTTGTTGGGGGAGACGTCGATCACCGCGATGTTGCGGCTGATCCCGTTGCTGCCCCAATGGGCGTGATCGATCTCGATTTCGCGCGAATTGATCACCCGGCTCACCACGGCGACATGGCCAAGCCGCATGGCGCGGTTGGCGCGGAAGGCGAGCACCGCGCCCACTTCCGGCCGGTTGCCGCGCTCATAGATCCCCGCCGCTTCGTCCCACCAGACCGCGGCGTTGCCGCGCAGCGCGATGCCGGAGACGGCGCGGGCGTAAGGGACGCACTGGATGACGTGTTGCGCGACATGGGCGCTGGCGCGGTGGATGTAGGACTTCTTTCCGCGGGCGGCGGTGATCAGCCGGTGTCCGTGCGGGCTGGCGGTCTCTGCCGCCGCGTGCGTTGCGGCGGCCTTGGTCACGCGGTGCGTGTGTCGGCTGGCGACGTGATTATGTCGTGGTGAGTTCTGTGCAGACTGGGCGTGCGCGCCATGCGTCAGCGAGGCGGCGATCAGGCCGCTCAGCAATCCCAAAGTGGCAGCATAACGCCGGACTGACATAGGACCCCCCCTTTCAGGCCAACATCCATGACGGAGACTATCAACAGGGTTGCGGCGGGCACAACCCTCTTTCAGCTCGCGATTGTGTAACCTGCTGCAATAATCCGAAAACCCCCTGTGGATAAAGTCGAATTTTAGGACTCATATCCTAAAATCCGCCTCGGTGCGGGCCAATCCCGCTTTTCCCCCTTCTCCCGGCCCTCAGTGACGCCTGCGGAATCAAGCGGATCGGCGGCGCGGATGGGCGCACCACGCGCCCCGCTCCCACCGCCCGGAAGGGTGGTGCGCCCCTCTCTCGCCCGCAGGAGACGGGCCTCACTTGCAGGCCGTGACCATGATTTCGACCAGGGCGCGCGGGTCGGCGAGCTTCGCTTCGACGCAAGCCCGCGCCGGGGCGCCGCCCGCGGGAAGCCAGGCCTGCCAGACCTCGTTCATCG
>KN174098.1:3116-4304 GCA_000759655.1 Acidicaldus organivorans
TGCGCCTGCAGGAGCCGGGTCTTGTCGGTGCCATGCGCTTCGAGCAGCGCATCGATCTGGGCGAGCACGTCCTCGGTCTGGCCGCGGATGTCGCGGCCGAGATCGCGCGCCAGGACGCCTGAGGTGAAAACGAACCCGTGGAACTCGACCGCCTGGGACAGGATCGGCCCCGCCTGGCTGCGCAGGATCTTGCTCATCGCCGCTACCCCCTCACTCTCGAATGGGACGCCTGAAAGAAAGCCGCGTCATTAAGCCCATCGCACCCGGCCCTGACAAGGCCGGCGGGGATTGGGAAGCGGATCAGGGGGCGACCGGATAAGAGGGCACCACGGTTGGCGTCTGGGGCGGGGCGCCTTTCTGGATCAGGCAGTTCTGCAGCGCCTGGTTGCGGTCCCAGGCCGCGCCGAGCCCGTTCCCCGAAACCCCCATCTCGCCATAGGTCGAGTTCGGCGCGTCCTTGGTGTGCGCCACGTAATTGTCCTGCTGGAAGAGGAATTGCGGGTTCTGCTTGAGGAAGGCCTGATCGACCTCCTTCTCGCATTCTTCATAAGCCGTGCGTTGCGCTTCGCTCTGGGTCCCGAAAACCGGGGCGCAGGCGCCGAGCCCGAGAGCGGCGAGGAGGAGGATTGAGGCGGGAAGGGGACGGATCATGGCATTTCGTTTCCGTGGCGGGCGGTCAAATTCGTCTCCGGGTGTTCATCCAACCGGAAGATCACTTTCCCGGAATTGACCGTTCCCGTCGAGGGGGGCGATCGCGGCGGCGTGAAGGAGGCGGGCGGGGAGCGCGTCGCAATCGAGGGGACGGCGCGGGAACAGGGCGCGGGCTTCCGGACGGGCCAGCCGCTCGATCAGGGCGAGGACGCGAAAGCAAAGCGCGAGCGCGTAAGGGGAGGAGAGACCGAAGAGGCGCTCGACCCCGCCGATCCAGGCCGAGGCCGAAGGGTCATCGACGAAGAGCAGGACCGCGGCCTCCCCCCTCCCGCAGGAAAAGAGCCGCACCGGTTGGGCCCCTCCCTCGCGCGCCACCTCCCTTGCTGCCTCGAAGGCGCGGCGGAGGTCACGCGCCGAGACCGCGGGAAGCCGTTCGGGGGGAAGCGGCAGCCGATGCACCACGCCCGCCCCGAAGCGGGTCCGTTCCCGGCGATCGCTGAAACCTGCTTGATCTCCCTCACACGCCATCCGGCGGGA
>KN174098.1:4406-4664 GCA_000759655.1 Acidicaldus organivorans
ATGGGCTTTTCCGCGCAAACTGGGAAGGGCATCCTTCGCCCCTCCCGCCGCGCCTGCGGGCTTCGCCCTTGCCGAGGAGGCTCCGATGGCCGATCCGACCACGCTTTCCGCCCGCGCCCTGCAAGAGGGGCTCGCCGCCCGCCGTCTCGACTGGCGCGACGTGCTCGCCGCCTTCCTCGCCCGCGCGCAGGAGGCGGGGGCGCGCCATCACGTCTTTGCCCATTTCGACCCCGCCGCCCTCGATCCTGCCCGCCGCCC
>KN174099.1:0-3388 GCA_000759655.1 Acidicaldus organivorans
CTTGGCGAGGTTGTTGAGCTGGATGTTGACGATCGCCGCCATGTCCTCGCGCTGCAGCCGCCGGAAGAGGATGATCTCATCCAGCCGGTTGAGGAATTCAGGGCGGAAATGCGCCCGCACCACCGCCATCACCTGGCCATGCACCATCGCGGTGGGCTCGTTCTCCGGCTGGGCGGCGAGGATCTCGCTCCCCAGATTCGAGGTGAGCACGATGATCGTGTTCTTGAAATCCACCGTGCGCCCCTGGCCGTCGGTGAGGCGGCCATCGTCGAGCACCTGGAGCAGCACGTTGAACACGTCCTCGTGCGCCTTCTCGACCTCGTCGAACAGGATCACCTGATAGGGCCGCCGCCGCACCGCCTCGGTGAGCACGCCGCCCTCTTCATAGCCGACATAGCCGGGAGGGGCGCCGATCAGCCGGGCGACCGAGTGCTTCTCCATGAACTCACTCATGTCGATGCGCACCATCGCCCGCTCGTCATCGAAGAGGAACTCGGCGAGCGCCTTGCAGGTCTCGGTCTTGCCGACGCCAGTGGGTCCGAGGAAGAGGAAGCTTCCGATCGGCCGGTTGGGATCCTGCAGCCCGGCGCGTGCCCGCCGCACCGCGTTGGCCACCGCCCGCAGCGCGTCGTCCTGGCCCACCACGCGCTTGCGGAGTTCGTCCTCCATCCGCAACAATTTGGCGCGCTCGCCCTCCAGCATGCGCTCCACCGGGACGCCGGTCCAGCGCGAGATCACCTGGGCGATGTGCTCCTCGGTCACCGCCTCGCTCACCAGACGGCCCGAGGCCTGCGCCTCGGCAAGCTTCTTCTCGAGTTCGGGGATGACGCCGTAGAGAAGCTCGGAGGCCCGGGCGAGATCGCCCCGCCGCTGCGCCACCTCGACCTCGGAACGCGCCTGATCGAGCCGCTCCTTGAGCCGGTGCGCCTCTTCGACGCGGGCCTTCTCCTCGATCCAGGCCGCGGTCATCGCCGCCGACTTCTCCTCGAGTTCGGCAAGCTCCTCCTCGAGCTTGACGAGCCGCTCGCGCGAGGCGGGATCATTCTCACGCTTGAGCGCCTCGCGCTCGATCTTGAGCTGGAGGATGCGCCGGTCGAGCTCGTCGAGCTCCTCGGGCTTGCTGTCGATCTGCATGCGCAGCCGGCTCGCCGCCTCGTCGATCAGGTCGATCGCCTTGTCGGGAAGGAAACGGTCGGTGATGTAACGTTTCGAGAGCGTGGCGGCGGCGACGATGGCGCTGTCGGTGATGCGCACGCCGTGATGGATCTCGTATTTCTCCTTGATGCCGCGGAGGATCGAGATCGTCTCCTCGACCGAGGGCTCGTCGATATAGACCGGCTGGAAGCGCCGGGCGAGGGCGGCGTCCTTCTCGATGTATTTGCGGTATTCATCGAGCGTGGTGGCGCCGATGCAGTGCAGCGTGCCGCGGGCGAGTTCGGGCTTGAGCAGGTTGGAGGCATCCATCGCCCCCTCGGCGCGGCCAGCGCCGACCAGCATGTGGATCTCGTCGATGAAGAGGATGATCTCGCCCGCTGCCGCCTCGATCTCTTGCAGAACCGCCTTGAGGCGCTCCTCGAACTCGCCGCGGTATTTGGCGCCCGCGACCATCGCGCCGAGATCAAGGGCAAGCAGCCGCTTGTTCTTGAGCGCCTCGGGCACGTCGCCATTGACGATGCGCAGCGCCAAGCCCTCGACGATCGCCGTCTTGCCGACGCCAGGCTCGCCGATCAGCACCGGATTGTTCTTGGTGCGGCGGGCGAGCACCTGGATGGTGCGGCGGATCTCCTCGTCGCGCCCGATCACCGGATCGAGCTTGCCGTTCTTGGCGAGCTCGGTGATGTCGCGCGTATATTTCTTGAGCGCATCGAAAGAGGCCTCGGCCGAGGCGCTCGTCACCCGCCGCCCCTTGCGGATGTCATTCACCGTCTTCTCGAGCCCCTGCGCGGTAATGCCGGAGGCGAGCAGGGCGCGCTGGGCGGGGCTATCCACCTGGGCGAGCGCCACGAGCAGCCGGTCCTGTGCGACGTATTCGTCGCCGGCGCGTTTGGCCCCCTGTTCGGCGGCATCGAGCACGCGGACCAGATCGGGCGAGGCCTGCGGCTGGCCCGCACCGGAGCCCTGCACCTTGGGCAGGCGGGCGAGTTCGGCCTCGATCGCCGCCTTGGCGCGGGCCGGATCGCCGCCTGCCGTCTTGATCAGGCTGGAAGCGGCGCCTTCCTCGTCATCGAGCAGCGCTTTGAGCAGATGTTCGGGGCCCAGCCGCTGATGGAATTCGCGAATGGCGATGGTCTGCGCGGCCTGCAGGAATCCCCGCACGCGGTCGGTGAATTTTTCGATGTCCATGATCTCTCCTCCTCGGCTCCCGCGATGGGCAACCGTGCTTGCGCCCTCCCGTCCATGCGGCGCGGGCGCCTTGCCACGATCTGGGCAAAGTGCCCTTGCCGTTCAAGGGGATAGATCAAATCGGGTCACAAGTTAAGGAGAGACCGCGCCTCCCTCCGCCATCCTCGGCAGCTCCACCGCGCCACCCCCAAGCCGGCCCGGCCGCAGCGCGCCGAGCCGCGCGGTAAGGGCGGCCCGCGCCTGACCGAGCCGGGCCACCCCGGCCAGTCGGCGATCGAGAAAGGCCGCCGTCCGCGCATCGTCCTCGCTCGGATCATCGAGCCAGACGAGGAGGCTCGCCCCGTAGATCGCAGCGAGCTCAGCGCGTTTGGTGTACCATGAAAAATTGACCGCCCGGTCCCCGGCGAGCCGCCAGAAGAGATCGGCGCGGCGGGCGAGGAAGAGGAGTGCTTTCGCCCGCTCCCCCGGCCTCAGGAAATGGGAAGCGGCGCGCCGCACCGCCTCCCGGTAGGGGCGGAGAAGGGCAAAACGGGCGAGGACGAGGGCGCGGATGCGTCGCGAAAGCCGCGTCTCCTCGATGGCGCGGGCGGCCTCAGTGAGGCGGCGGTCGATGAGGGCGGCGAATTCGGCGAGGAGATCGGCGCCCCCTGCGGGAAAGAAGATCGCCCCTTCCGCCGGATCGCGCCCCGCGGCGCGAAGGGCCACGGCGAGCCCCGCGCCCGACCAGCCGGGAAAGGGCTCATGGGCGAGGAAGAGTTCGAGCAGCTCCTCGACCCGTGCCTCATGGCCCTGGGGCGGGGTATGGGCGGGGGCGGCGCTCATGCGAGGAGCTCCGCGCCGAAGCGGGCGAGTTCCTGCTCGAAGGCGAAATAGCGGAAATCGCGCATGCGCATCGGATAGAGGATCCCGTCGAGATGGTCGGTCTCGTGCTGGACGACGCGCGCCTCGAACCCCTCCGCCTCCCGCTCGAACGCCACGCCTGAGGCATCCCACCCGCGATAGCGGATCCGCGCCGGGCGCGGCACCACCCCGCGCAGGCCGGGGA
>KN174099.1:3468-5963 GCA_000759655.1 Acidicaldus organivorans
TGGAGAGGCAGCCCTCCCAGGCGAGCGCCTCCTCCTCGCCCACCGGCGTGATCTCGGGATTGATCACCACCCCCTGGCGCGGGGCCTCGCCCTGCTCGCCGGGGAGCGGGGGCAGGCGATAGACGAAGAGGCGGAGCGGCACATGAACCTGCGGGGCGGCGAGCCCCACGCCGCCCGCATCCTCCATCGTCTCGCGCAGATCGGCGATGAGGCGCTGGATCTCGGGCGCGGCGGGATCCGCCACCGGCTCGGCGCGGCGGAGGAGAACGGGATGGCCCATGCGGGCGATCTTCAAAAGGGCCATGACCCGCCTAGATTAGCGGAAAAGGGCTTGGGGGGAAGCCCCAAGCCGTGGTATAGAGCTTCCGCGATGGCCCTTCCGCCTCATCCCGCGCGGGGTGGAGGGGGCGTTTCGTTTCGTCTTCGCGCCGGGACCACGATTGTAGAGAAAGGAGAGCACACGCCCGTGCAAGTCATCGTCCGTGATAACAATATCGATCAGGCCCTCAAGGCTCTCAAGAAGAAACTGCAGCGTGAGGGCGTCTTCCGTGAAATGAAGTTGCGGCGCCACTACGAGAAGCCCTCCGAGCGCCGCGCCCGCGAGGCCGCCGAGGCGATCCGCCGGGCCCGCAAGATGGAGCGCAAGCGGCTCGAGCGCGAAGGGTTCTGACCCTCCGGGCCGCCTCGCGATGACCCCTCCCCTCACCGATTCGCCCCGCTACTTCGAGGACTACCCGGAAGGGCTCACCGCCACCGCCGGGCCGGTCACGGTGCGCGAGGAGGACATCATCGCCTTCGCCCAGCGTTACGACCCGCAATATTTCCACATCGATCCCGTGGCGGCGCAGGAAAGCCCCTATGGCGGGCTGATAGCCTCGGGCTGGCATACCTGCGCCATCATGATGCGCCTGCTCGTCGAGAATTTCCTCTCCCCGGCCTCGAGCCTCGGCTCGCCGGGGATCGACGAGCTGCGCTGGCGCGCCCCGGTCCGCCCCGGCGACCGTCTCAGCGTCCATGTCCGGGTCATCGAGGCGCGGCCCTCGCAAAGCAAGCCCGACCGCGGCCTGATCCGGAGCGCGATCGAGGTGCGCAACCAGCGCGGCGAGGCGGTGATGACGCTCACCGCGATGAACCTGGTCCGCCGCCGCCCCCGCCCCGAAACCTCCTCCCCGGCGCCGAACTGACGCACTGGCTGCTCAACTCTCGGCTGATCAACTCCCGGCTGGGCGGGCTCTGGCTTACGCAGTCCGCCCCCAGGCGGCGGCGTTCGCGCACGCACGGGGCGCGGTGGTGGCCGGGCCGGGGCGACGCGTCCCGCGGCGGGGGCGCTTCATCTCCCGACAACGGAAAAGTGAAACAAGGTGACAAGAGGGGAAGGCTGGCTCCCGGAGTAGGACTCGAACCTACGACCCAGCGGTTAACAGCCGCTTGCTCTACCAGCTGAGCTATCCGGGACCGGCGAGCGGGTTATAGCGGATCGGAAAGGCCTGACAAGCCCCCCATCCGCCCCCTCCCGGCGCTGCTTCGGCCCGGCTTAGAGCGGCCAGCGCGGACGGCGTTGACCCCGCAGCCGCGCGCTCAGGGTGAGCGCCACGCCGCCCGCGATCAGCCCGAGCGCGGCGGGGAGAAACCAGACGGGGCGCCAGAGAAGGGGTTCGATCCCGAAGCGCCAGAGGGTGCGCCCCGCACTTCCCCAGCCCAGCACCCAGTCCTGCAACGCATCGACGCTCCCCGGATCGAAGGCGAGGAGTGCTGCGGCGAGCGCGGTATCGGGCGGGAGCGAAATGGCGAGCCCGCCCGCGAATACCAGCGCCACCGCCGCCACCACCATCGCCACCCGTTCAATCGCTCTCGCCAGCGCCGATCCTTTCACACCGACACCTCCCCACCCCGCCGCACCACGGCGCAGCGCTTCGCTCCATCATCCTCAACGATACAGCATTTCACCGGTGATTCCAGAATAGAGCCCAGCGACCCATTCGCCATAGCCGTTGTAGATCTGGGTGGGGACGCGCTCGTCGCTGCCAAGCAGCCGCTCGGTGGCCTGGCTCCAGCGCGGATGGGGCACCGCCGGATTGACGTTGGCCCAGAACCCGTACTCGTCGGGCGCGATGGTGGACCAGAAGGTAGCAGGACGCTGGTCGGTCAGGCGGATGCGCACGATCGCCTTGGCCGATTTGAACCCGTATTTCCACGGCACCACCAGCCGAATCGGCCCCCCGTTCTGGGGCGGAAGCGGCTTGCCGTAGAGGCCGGTGGCGAGGAAGGCGAGCTCGTTGGCGGCCTCCGCCACCGTGAGCCCTTCCTGGTAAGGCCAGGGATACCAGGGCTGGCGGAGGCCCGGCATCACCTGGGGGAGGCTTGCCGTCTCGAAGACGACGTATTTGGCGCTCGCCAAGGGCTCGACCTTGGCAAGCAAGGCGCGGAGCGGAAAGCCCACCCAGGGCACCGTCATCGCCCAGGCCTCCACGCAGCGGTGCCGGTAGATCCGCTCC
>KN174099.1:6112-6319 GCA_000759655.1 Acidicaldus organivorans
CACCAGCCCCTCCACGCGGAGCGTCCAGGGACGGAGCGGCATCTTCGCTGCCTCTTCCACCACGTCCTTGTCCTCGGAGAACTCGTAATAATTGTTGTAGCTCTCCGCCCAGCGCTCCTCGGTGAGCGCCCGCCCCGGCGGGAAGCGGGGATCGGGGGCAAGCGCCAAGGCCCGCCGTAGCCCCGCCCCGAGTCCGAGCCCCAGGAT
>KN174100.1:0-3154 GCA_000759655.1 Acidicaldus organivorans
ATCCCTCTCCACCGATTCACCAAAAATCAAAGAGCGACTGCCCGAAGCCCAGCCCGAAGACCACGCTCCTGGCAGAACAGAGACTATAACCGCCGCCGCGTCCGACTTCAAGTCTTTCCTCGCGGCGGCGGGCCCTGATCTAAGAGGCGCCGCGCGCCCCGTCAAGCCCCTCCCCCGCCGCTTTTTTCACGCCCCCCTCACACCCGGTGCCACTCCCGGAACCAGGCGAGAAACCGCGCAATGCCCTCGGCGAGCGTGGTGCGCGGCGCGAAGCCGCAGATCTCCCGCGCCCGCCCGATCTCGGCAAACGTCGCCTCGACATCGGCCGGCGGCCGCGGCGCCTCGACGACCACCGCCCGCCGCCCGAGCCCTTCCTCGAGCAAACGGATGAGATCGGCCACCGACTCGGGGCGATGATTGCCGAGATTGACCAGCCGGTGCTCCCCGGGCCCCGGCGGATGGTCGAGCAGGCCGAGCACGCCCGCCACGATGTCGTCGATATAGGTGAAATCGCGCTTGAGCCGCCCCCCGTCATAGAGGGTGATCGGCTCGCCCCGCGCGATCGCCCGCGCAAAGGCGTAATAGGCCATGTCCGGCCGCCCCCACGGCCCATAGACGGTGAAAAACCGCAGCCCGGTCTGCGGCAGGGCGAAGAGATGGCGGTAGGCCTCGCTCATCAGCTCATCCGCCCGCTTGCTCGCCGCATAGAGCGAGGTCGGCCGGTCCACCCGGTCCTCCTCGCGGAAGGGGAGCGGATTCGCCCCATAGACCGAGGACGAGCTCGCATAGACGAGATGGCGGAGCCCGGGGAGCCTCCGCGCCACCTCCAGCACCACGAGATGGCCGAAGAGATTGCTCCGCGCGTAGGCGAAGGGATCGACCAGCGAATGGCGCACCCCGGCCTGGGCGGCGAGGTGGATGATGCGGTCGATCCCCGATTCGGCCTCGATCAGGGCAAACATCGCCTCCCGCTCCGCGATGTCGAGCCGGTGGAAGGAGAAGCCGGGATGGGTGCTAAGCCGCGCGAGTCGCGCTTCCTTGAGCGTCACGTCGTAATAGGGATTGAGGTCATCGACCCCCACCACCCGCTCGCCCCGCCCGAGCAGTGCTTCGGCGACGTGATAGCCGATGAAGCCCGCCGCCCCGGTGAGCAGGACCGTCACCGCCCTCGCCCCTCCGCCGCCCAACCCGCCACCAGCCGGTCCTCGAGGAGTTCGAGAATCGCATGCCCGAGCGTGATGTGGCACTCCTGGATGCGCGCCGTCTCATGGGCGGGGACGAGGAGGAGGTGATCGCAGAGCGCCCGCGCCGGACCGCCCTCCCCGCCGAGGAAGCCCACCGTCACCACCCCCATCTCGCGCGCCGCGGCGAGCGCCCGGCAGACATTCTCCGACCGCCCCGACGTGGAGAGCGCCCACAGCATGTCGCCCACCCGGGCAAGCCCCCGGAGCGGGCGCTCGAAGACGGAGGCAAAGCCGTAATCGTTCCCCGCCGCGCTCATTGCCACCGGATCGAGGGTCAGGGCGAGGGCGGGGAGAGAGGGACGCTCCACCCTGGAGCGGAGCCGGATCAGAAGTTCGGTGGCGAGATGCGCCGCATCGGCCGCCGAGCCGCCATTGCCGCAGAAAAAGAGCCGCCCGCCCCCGCGCAGCGTCTGCTCCGCCGCCGCCACCACGCCGAGCGCGGCGGAGGCGAGTTCGTGCCCGACCCGCTCCTTGAGCGCCGCGCTTTCCCGAAAGATCGCCTGGAACCGTTCCCGCTCGCCCCGATCCCGCGCTTCCATGCCGCTCATGCTCTCGCTCCCCAACTCTTGCTCCCCCCACGCCCGCTCCCCTTGCCGCCGCCTCAGGCAGCGGGGCGGGCATGTTCCAGACCGCCTAGCCGATCGCGGGGTTTTCCTCTACCCCCAAGCGCCGGAAACCTCTCTCGGGTGGGGTGGGTGATGCGCCTCTTTCCTCTCTTTCTCGACCTGCGCGGCCGGCGCGTCCTCGTCGTGGGCGACGGCCCGCGCGCCGCGCACAAGGCGGAGACGCTCGCCGCCCACGGCGCGGAGCTCATCCGCCGCCCCCGCTTCGATCCCTGCGATCTTCCCGCGGGCCCCGCCCCGGAGGCCGAGGCGCTCGCCACTCTCGCCCTGGCCGTGGGGGCGGATGCGCCAGAGGCCGATCTTGCGGCGCTTTCCGAGGCGGCCCAGGCGCGGGGCATCCCCGTCAACATCGTCGATCGGCCCGATCTCTCGACCTTCCACTGGCCCGCCATCGTCGATCGCGCCCCGCTTGCGGTCGCGATCGGCACCGCGGGCACCGCGCCCCTGCTCGCCCGCCACCTCCGCACCGAACTCGAGGCCCGCCTTCCCGCCCGCCTCGGGGCGCTCGCCCGCGCGCTCGAGAGGGCGCGGGCAAGGCTCAGGTCCCTGATGCCACCCTCCGCCCGCCGGCGTCTCCTCGAACGCCTGCTCTCCGGACGATTCGCCGATCTCGTCCTCGCCGGGGAGGAACAGGCGGCGGAAGCGGCGCTCGAGGAGGCGATGGAGGGCGCGCCCGAGGAGGGGATCGTCTATCTCGTCGGCGCCGGTCCCGGCGATGCCGAGCTCCTCACCCTCCACGCCCAGCGCCTGCTCGGCGCGGCGGATGCCATCGTCCATGACCGGCTCGTCGCCCCCGAGATCCTCGCCCGCGCCCGCCAGGACGCCGAGCGCTACTATGTCGGCAAGGCGCGCGGCGATCACTGCCTGCCCCAGCCCGAGATCAATGCGCTGCTCATCCGCCTCGCCCGCGAGGGCAAGCGCGTCGTCCGCCTCAAGGGCGGCGACCCGCTGGTCTTCGCCCGCGGCGGAGAGGAGCTCGCCGCCCTGCGCGCCGCGGGCATCCGGACCGTGGTGGTGCCCGGCGTGACCGCGGCGCTGGCCTGCGCCGCCCAGTTCGGCATCCCGCTCACCCATCGCGACCGAGCCCGCACCCTCGTCTTCCTCACCGGCCATACCCGCGAGGGCCGGGTCGATCTCGACTTCGCCGCCCTCGCCCGCCTGCCCGCCGCTACTTTCGCGATCTACATGGGCCGGGTGACGCTCGGGACGATCCGCGAGGGGTTCCTCGCCGCCGGTCTCGATCCCGCCACCCCCGCCGCCCTCATCGAATGCGGGGGCTCGGCGGCG
>KN174100.1:3236-3974 GCA_000759655.1 Acidicaldus organivorans
GCGCGCGCCCTCCTCGCCCCGCTCGGCGCTCTCGCCGCGGCGGCCGAAGCGGCGCCAGCGCGCGGACCTGCCCTCGTTCTCATCGGCCAGGCGGTGGCCGAGGCGCCCGCCTATGCCGCTCCCCTGCCCCGCTGGGTTGCGGGCGCGGCGGAAGACGAAGTGCGTCTCGAAGGGCAGGGTGCTGAGCTCTTCTCGGAAACGTGACTCCCGCCCCTCTCCCTCCCTCTCTACATCTTTGGCAAGCCTGGATGGGGGCAAGCCTCGATGGGGTGCCTTAGCCCGCCTTCGGGAGGGCGGCAGTAAGATCACGGCACCGGGTGATGACGAAAGAGCGAAGGAGACGGCACGCGATGGATGCGGGTCCGGTTCAGTCCGAAGGCAAGGTCTCGGCCAAGACGCGGCGGGCGTTCGACAAGATCGCCCTCGTCCTGCAAGGGGGCGGGGCGCTCGGCGCCTACCAGGCCGGCGTCTATGAGGCGCTGCACGAGGCGGGGATCGAGCCCGACTGGGTGGCGGGGATCTCGATCGGCAGCATCAACGGGGCGATCATCGCCGGCAATCCGCCGGAGCGGCGTCTGGAGCGGCTGCGCGAATTCTGGGAGCTCGTCACCTCCCGCCCGGTCTTTCCCCTCCTCGACCCGCGCCTCATCGACGGCGACGCGCCACGGCGGATGTTCAACGCCCTCTCCTCCGCCGAGACCATGCTCCTCGGCCAGCCCGGCTTCTTCACCCCGCGCG
>JPYW01001378.1 GCA_000759655.1 Acidicaldus organivorans
GCGGAGGAGACCTGGCGGGTGGGGGCGGAAACGCTCAAGAGCATCTGGCTGCTGCTGCGCGGCGAGGGACGGCGCGATGAGATCGGCGGGCCGCTTCGCATCGCCGCGCTTTCGGGCCAGGTGGCGGCGGCAGGCGTGGCCCAGCTCATCTCCTTCATCGCCGTGCTTTCGGTCAATCTCGGCTTGCTCAATCTCCTGCCGATTCCGGTGCTGGATGGCGGTCACCTCGTTTTCTACGCGCTCGAGGCAGTCTGGCGGCGGCCAGTGCCGAAGCGGGTGCAGGAGCTCGGGCTCAAGGCGGGGCTGATGCTGATCCTCGCTCTCTTCGTTTTCGCCACCTGGAACGATCTCGACTCGCTTGGCATCCTCAAATGGGTGAGTCGTCTGTTCGGGTGAGCGGCGGAGAGAAAATCACGCCTTGCCGAAACACCCGGGCACGGTTTAGTGAACACGCCGTCCCGGTTTGGGGATCACGGTGACGGGGATCACTTTGAGGAATGGCGCCGCCTGGCGGGCGGGGCTTGGGAAAAAGGAGTGAGGGGTGAAGAGCGCACGCACCGTGCGGAAGGGGGTCGCCGTCGCCTGCGCGCTGAGCGTGGCCGTGACCTCGGCGATCGCGCAGGAGACGCCGGCCGGGCCGGCGCCGGAAGCAGCGCCGAGCCCGCCTGCCAAGCCCTCCCCCGCCGCGGGCGGCTCTCCCGGCGCCCCTCCTGCCGCGTCCTCTCCCGAAGTGGCGCCGCCCCCGCCGGTCGTGGTCCATCCGGTCAATCCCAACGACGTCATCGCCGCGATCCGGGTCGAGGGCAACCATCGTATCGAAAGCGGCACCATCCTCTCTTACATGCTGCTGCAACCGGGCGATCCGTTCGATGCCGACCGCATGGACCGCTCGGTCAAATCGCTCTACGCGACAGGCCTTTTTTCGGACGTCTCACTGCGGCGCGAGGGGAACGTCCTCGTCGTCAAGGTCGCCGAAAACCCGATCGTCAACCGCGTGGCTTTCGAGGGGAACAAGAAGCTCACCGACGATGAGCTCAAGGCGGCGATCGGGCTCAAGGACGGCGCGGTCTTCACTCCCGCCCAGGCCGCCGCCGACCGCAAGAAGATCCTCGATCTCTACGCCCAGAAGGGCAAGTACGCCGCCTCGGTCACGCCGCAGATCATCCGCCAGCCGGAAAACCGGGTGGACGTGGTGTTCAAGATTGACGAGGGGCCGACCGCGCTGATCAGCCGCATCGCCTTCGTCGGCAATCACGCCTTTTCCGACTCTACCCTGCGCGACGTCATTTCGAGCCGCGAGACGGCGTGGTGGCGCTTCCTTTCCTCGGCCGACGAATATTCGCCCGAGCGCATCGCCTACGACAAGGAGCTGCTCCGCAAATTCTATCTCCAGAACGGCTACGCCGATTTCACCGTCAAGGCGGCCAATGCCGAGATCTCGCCCGACCGCAAGGCCTTTTTCGTCACTTTCGTGCTCGATGAAGGGGCACGTTACAAGATCTCCGACATCAAGATCAATTCGCATTTCCCGAAGATCGACGGCAACTCGCTGCTCAAGGACGTCAAGCTCAAGCCGGGCGATTATTACAACGGCAATCTGGTCGAGGACTCGGTCAAGGCGATCTCGGCGGACGTGCAGGCGCGCGGCGAGCAGTTCGTCGAGGTCAAGCCGAGCGTCCAGAAGGATACGAAAAACCATACGCTGAGCCTGCTCTTCGATGTCGATACCGGGCCGCGGGTCTATGTCGAACGGATCGACATCGTGGGCAATTCGCGCACCGAGGATCAGGTCATCCGGCGCCAGTTCACCTTCGCCGAGGGTGATCCGTTCAACCAGGACCAGCTCAACAACACCCAGCAGAATCTCAAGGCGCTCAATTATTTCGACAATGTCTCGGTGACCTCGGCGCCGGGCTCCGCCCCGGACAAGACGGTGGTGACGGCGCAGGTGCAGGAAAAGCCGACCGGCTCGCTCAGCCTCGGCGGCGGTTACTCGACCGACATCGGTCCCCTGCTCAATGTCGGCGTCTCGGAAAACAATTTCCTCGGCACCGGGGTGAACGCCTCGATCACAGGCATCATCGCCGAGCTCGAGACCTCGGAAAGCCTTTCGCTGACCGATCCCTATTTCCTCGGCAACAATCTCCTTGCCGGGGTCAATCTCTTTCATATGAACAACAATTTCTACTACTTCGCCGAGTATAGCGAACGCCGCACCGGCGTTTCGCTCAATCTCGGCTATCAGTTCAACGAGCATTTCCGCCAGGCCTGGACCTATACCTATGCCGACCGGGAGATCTACAACGTCTATTCCGGGGCGAGCTATTACATCCGTTCGCAGTCCGGCCAATCGACGCTTTCCGATCTCGGCCAGACCTTCACCATCGATTATCGCGACAACCCGATCAATCCGCATAGCGGCTTTGCGATCCGCCTCGGCGGCGACTATTCCGGCCCGGATCTCGGCGGGCAGGCCGATTTCGTGCGCGGCAAGATCGACGCCCAGGAGATCATTCCGCTCGATTATTTTACCGGTAACAATCTGTGGGCGATTTCGCTCGTCGGCGGGGCAGGCTACATCCACTCGCTCAACGGGCAGCCGACCTTCCTCGAAGACCGCTTCTACCTCGGCGGGCAGAATTTGCGCGGCTTCCTCGATGGCGGCGTCGGCCCGCACGACCCCAACACGGGCGACAGCCTGGGCGGCGACTTCATCTGGACGCAATCGACCGAGCTCTGGTTTCCGCTGCCGGTCTCGCCCGATCTGGGCTTGTCGGGACGCTATTTCGTCGATATGGGCGCTCTGCAGGGGCTCAGCCAGGTCGCCGGCCATCCGATCTATACCAACGATGGCGCGATCCGGGTCGCCACCGGTGTGGGTGTGACCTGGAACAGCCCCTTTGGCTTGATCAACATCGATGTCGGTTTTCCGATCATCCAGTATAAGTACGACATGACCGAAGTCTTCCGCGTCGGTGTAGGCACGAGGTTCTGATTGATGCGCGCTGTTTTTCTCCCCCTCCTGATGGGCTCCATGCTCGTTTACGCCGCCGGCGCTTCCGCCCAGCAGCAGGGCCAGGAGTGGTTCATCCCCGGCCAGTCCCAGCCGCAGAAGGGCCAGAGCAACAAGGCCCCGACGCATGCCGCGCCGGTGCGCCCGCAAGCTCCAACCGAGGCGGCCCCGCCGGCCCAGGCGGCCAACGCGCCGCCGCCCGGCCCGCCGATGCAGATCCAGCTTCCGCCGATCCCCCAGCTCCCGCCGCTCCCCAAGGGCGCTCCGCCGCCCACCCCGGTGATCGGCGTGCTCGGCGTGCCCGACGTGATGCGCGCCTCGACCGCGGCGCAGGAAGTGGAGCGGGTGATCGGGGCGCGGCGGGCCAAGCTCAATCAGGACGCCCAGAAAGAGCAGGCGGTGTGGCGCGACATGCAGCAATCGCTGATGAACGAGCGCGCCAAGCTCACGCCTGAGCAGATCCGCGCCCGCGAGCGCGCCCTGCAGGACCGCATCACCAACGCCCAGCGCCAGTTCCGCGAGCGCAACCGCATCATCCAGGAAGAGGGCCAGTATGCGCTCGGCCAGATCGAGCAGGTGCTCATCGCCGTCATCCGCCAGGTGGCGGAAAGCCGCGGCATGAACCTCGTCCTGCACCGTCAGCAGGTGGCGCTCAACGTCAACGAGTTCGACATCACCGCCGAGGTTGCCGAGCAGCTCAACAAGGTCCTCCCCCACGTGGTCATCCCGCCCGAGGGGCAGGAGCCGCCGATGGTGCCGGTCAAGCCGCCGGGAACGGCGCCGAGCGCGAGCGCCGCGCCCGGTGGCGCCGC
>KN174101.1:0-427 GCA_000759655.1 Acidicaldus organivorans
CCGCCATCTCCCCCGCCTGGTGCCGCCCCCGCCCTGCGCGGGGAGGCGGTGATCCGCGCCCATCTTCCGACGCTTCCCGAACGGCCCGGCGTCTATCGCATGCTCGATGCGCGGGGACGGGCACTCTATGTCGGCAAGGCGCGGAGCCTGCGCAAGCGGCTTCCCGCCTATACCCAGCCCGGGCGGCTTCCCGAGCGGCTGCGGCGGATGGTGAACGAGACGGCGGAGCTCGAGATCATCGTCACCCCGAGCGAGGCCGAGGCGCTGCTGCTCGAAGCGACGCTGATCAAGAAGCTCGCGCCGCGCTACAACATCCTCTTGCGGGACGACAAATCCTACCCCTGGCTCCTCATCACCGAGGACCATCCCTTCCCGCAGATCCTCAAGCATCGCGGCGCGCAGCTGCGCAAGGGAAGCTATTTCGGCC
>KN174101.1:505-2950 GCA_000759655.1 Acidicaldus organivorans
CCTTCGCCTCGGCCTGGGCGGTGAACCAGACGCTGCACGAGCTGCAGCGCGCCTTCCTGTTGCGAAGCTGTAACGATACCGTCTTCGCCCACCGCGACCGCCCCTGCCTCCTCTATCAGATCCGCCGCTGCTCCGCCCCCTGTGTCGGACGCATCTCCGCGGCGGAGTATGCGGAGCTGGTCGCCGAGGCCAAGGCCTTCCTCGGCGGGAGCGGGCATCGCCTGCAGGCCGAGCTCGCCGCCGAAATGGAACGCGCCGCCGCCGCCCTCGAGTTCGAGCGCGCCGCCATCCTGCGCGATCGCATCCGCGGCCTCACCGCGGTGCAGGGCTCGGGCGGGATCAACCCGCACACGTTCCAGGATGCCGACATCCTCGCCGCCCACAGCCAGGGCGGGCGGACCGCGATCCAGGTCTTCTTCTTCCGCGGCGGGCACAACAACGGGAACCGCCCCCATTTTCCGCACCACGCCGCCGAGGAGCCCGTCGAGGCGGTGCTCGCCGCCTTCATCGTCCAGTTCTACGAGGACAAATCCCCCCCGCCGCTGATCCTCTTGAGCCACGAGCTTCCCGATCAGGCGCTGATCGCCGAGGCGCTCTCGCTGCGCGCCGGGCGGCCGGTCACGCTTCACGTCCCCAAACGGGGCGAGAAACGCGAGGCGCTCGAGCTCGCCCTGCTCAATGCGCGCGAGGCGCTGGAGCGGCGGCTCGCCGAGGCGGCGAGCCAGGCGAGCCTGCTCGAAGGGCTCGCCCGCCTCCTCGGTCTCCCCGCCCCCCCACGGCGGATCGAGGTCTATGACAACAGCCATCTCATGGGGAAAAACCCCTACGGCGTGATGATCGTCGCCGGGCCGGAGGGATTCGAGAAGGGGCAGTACCGCAAATTCGCCATCCGCAGCCCGATGGACGGCGGCGGCGACGACTTCGCCATGATGCGCGAAGTGTTCGAACGCCGTTTCGCCCGCCTCAAGGAGGCCCTGGATGCGGGCGAGGAGGGGGTGAGGCCTGATCTCGTCCTCATCGATGGCGGGGCGGGCCAGCTTTCCGCCGCCGCCGCGACCCTCGCCGCGCTCGGCTTTCCCGACATCCCGCTGCTCGCCATCGCCAAGGGGCCGGAGCGCAATGCCGGGCGCGAATGGTTCTTCCGGCCGGGAGCGGAGCCCTTCCAGCTCCCGCCCCATGATCCGGTGCTCTATTATCTGCAGCGGCTGCGCGATGAGGCGCACCGCTTCGCCATCGCCACCCATCGTTCCGGGCGGGAGCGGAGCGCGATCCGGAGCGAGCTCGACGAGGTGAGCGGGATCGGGGCGCGGCGCAAACGCCTCCTCCTCAACCATTTCGGCTCGGTGGCGGCGATCCGCCAGGCGGGACTGGCCGAGCTCGAGGCGGCGCCGGGGATCTCGCGGGCGCTGGCGCGGCGGATCTATGCCCATTTCAACCCTGGGGCCCGCTTCGACGACATTTCTCCGTGAGCCGGAAAAGCGCTAAATTCATCGCGATGCCGACCGACCTGCCCAATCTCCTCACCCTTTCCCGCATCGCGGTGATCCCGGTGATCGTCGTGCTGATGGCGATCGATGCCCCGGGGGCGGATGCAGCGGCGACGCTCCTCTTCGTGCTCGCCGCCATCACCGACTATCTCGACGGCAAGCTCGCCCGCGACTGGCGCCAGACCTCGGATTTCGGGCGCATGCTCGACCCGATCGCCGACAAGCTCCTGGTCGGCGCGGTGCTGATGATGCTGGTCGGCACCCATCGTCTCGGCCAGGCGAGTCTCTATCCCGCCATCGTCATCATGCTGCGCGAGATCCTGGTGAGCGGCCTGCGCGAATATCTCGCCCAGAGCCAGGCGCGCCTTCCCGTCACCCGGCTCGCCAAATGGAAGACGGGGGTGCAGCTGGTGGCGCTCGGCGCGCTCATTGCGGGCGATGGCACCGCGCAGCTGATCGGGCTCGGCTGGCTGCCGGTGGGGCCGATCGGCCGCGTCCTCCTCTGGATCGCCGCCCTCCTCACCCTCATCACCGGCTGGGAGTATCTGCTGGCCGGGCTCCGCCAGGCCGGGAAGACACCGCTTGCGGGTCTCGCCTCTTCTCCCGGCACGCGCGCCCCGGAAGGCTGAGCCGGGGGTATCCTTGCGCGTCTTTGGTCTTTGCGGGGCTTCGGGCAGCGGCAAGACGACGCTGATCGAGCGCCTCATTCCCCTCTTCCGCGCCGCGGGGCGCACCGTCGCCACCCTCAAGCATACCCATCACCGCGTCCCCCTCGACGCGCCGGGCAAGGACAGCGACCGGCACCGCCGCGCCGGCGCCCATGAGGTGATGCTCGTCACGGAGGAGGGTTTTGCCCTCGTCCATCCCTTCCCTGCCTCCTCCCCCCCGCCGCCGCTCGCCTCCCTGCTCGCCCGCCTCGCGCCCGCCGATCTCGTGCTGATCGAGGGGTTCAAGCGGG
>KN174101.1:3028-5326 GCA_000759655.1 Acidicaldus organivorans
AGCCGATCCCCCGCCTCGAGGTCTTCCGCCCCGCTCTCGGCAAGCCCCCGCTCTGGCCGGAGGATCCCTCCATCCTCGCCATCGCCACCGATGCGGAGGGCCTCGCCGCGCCCCGCCCGGTGCTTCCGCTTGAGGCACCCGAGGCGATCGCCGCCTTCATCGAGAGGCACGCCAAGCCCCTTTAGCTGATTGCGGTTTTGGCGTAACGTGGGCTCACGTCTGGTGGATCCCCGCTTGCGAGGTCGTGATGTCGTCTTCCCGGCTGTTCACCGCCCTGGGGCTCGTGCTCCTGCTGCCTGCCTGTTCGGGGTTTGGCACGTTTCTCGATGACGCCTACGGCTATCATGGCAATGAACACGAGGCGATCGGGGATTCCGAGAACGTCCGTCGCGTCAAGGGCGAGCCGGTGATCGCGCCGCCGATCGAAACCGAGCCTGGCAATGTCTGGCCGGGGCCGATCCCGGTCATGCCGACCCTCTCCGATCTCGAACGCGCCCAGGAAGAGGAGCTCCAGCGCTACCGGGCGACGACGCCGGTGCCCAAGACCAACATCCCGCCACCGCCCGCCGGGACCAGCTCGCCCGAGGCGGGCAAGACCAGCGGCAATGACTTGAAAGACGCGATCGTCATCCCCAATGGCGATGGGACGAGCACGGTGATCATGCCCGATGGCTCGGTGCGCACCATTCCCACGCCCAAATCCGGCGCCGGAGCGGGCGGCGGGGCGGCGCGGAGCACGGATGGCAATGGATCGGGACAATGAGCAGCACGTCGGTTCGTCTTCGCTACTTTGCCTGGCTGCGCGAGCGGCTCAAATGCGAGAGCGAGGAGATCGCGCTTCCCCCTGAGGTGCAGACGGTGGGCGATCTGATCGCCCTCCAACGCCGCCGCGGGCCCGAGTTCGCCACGCTCTTCGCCCCCACCTCGGTGATCCGCGCCGCGGTCAACCAAAACTTCGCAACGCCCAATACCCCGGTGGGGCCGGGCGATGAGGTCGCCTTCTTCCCCCCCGTCACCGGTGGTTGAGGCGATGGGCGGCGCGAGCCTCTTTTCCGTTCTCGTGAGCGAGGCGCCGATCGCGCTCGCCGAAGAGCTCGCCCGTTTCGCCCCCGGCGATGGAGAGGCGGGCGGGCTTGGGCTCTTTCTTGGTCTGGTGCGGGGCGAGGCGGGAGGCAAGGCGCTCGCGGCGCTCAGTCTCGAGCACTACCCGGGCATGACCGAACGGGCGATCAGCGGCATTCTCGAGGAGGCGCGGACGCGCTGGCCGCTTCTCGGGGGCCGCATCGTCCACCGGGTGGGGCGGCTCGCCCCCGGGGAGCCGATCGTCCTCGTCATCGCCACCGCCGCCCATCGCGCCCCGGCTCTGGCGGCGACCCATTTCCTCATCGACTGGCTCAAGACCCGCGCCCCGTTCTGGAAGAAAGAGATCTACGCCGACGGGAGCGAGGCCTGGGTCGCGGCGCGGGCCGAGGACGAGGAGATGGCGGCGCGCTGGCAGGCGCTCAGCGGCGCACCCGGCGGGGTGGCGCCGGCTCCGGCGCGCTGAAGCCCAAAGCGGCGAAGGTCTCCTCCATATGCGGCGGCAGCGCCGCCTCGAGGAGGAGCATCCCGCCCTTGGGATGGGGAAGGCAAAGCGCCCGGGCGTGCAGATGGAGCCGTTCCGAAAATCCAGTGAGCCGGGCGGGCGGGTCGGCGTATTTCGTCTCGCCGAGGATGGGGGTGCCGAGAGCGGCGCAGTGGAGGCGAAGCTGATGGGTCCGCCCGGTGAGCGGGGAGAGCGCGAGCCAGGCCGCCCGCCGCCCCGCCGCGTCGAGGACGCGAAAGCGGGTGATGGCGCGCGCGGCTCCCGGCGCGTCGCGGTCCTCGGCGAGCCGCGCCCGCGCCCCGCGCGGGCCGTGGGCGAGGAGGAGGGGGATGTCGATCGTCCCCTCCGGCGCGGCGGGACGTCCCACCACCACGGCCCAGTAGGTCTTCTCCACCTTGCGCTCGCGGAAGGCCCGGGCGAGGAAGGCCGCCGCCTGCGCGCCGCGGCCGAGGACGAGGAGGCCGGACGTGTCCTGATCGAGGCGGTGGACGAGGCGGAGGCGGTCCTCCGCGGCGAGCCCGAGCCCGGCGATCAGCCCATCGAGATGATGGCGCAGCCCGGGCCCTCCCTGGGTGGGAAGCCCCGCCGGCTTGTCGATCACCACCAGCGCCTCGTCTTCGTAAAGGACGAGCCTCCGGAAGAGGTGGGCCGCGTCCGGGTCGGCACGGCGCGGCGCGGGCGAAGCGGGGGGCGGGGTCTCGCCGAGGGGGGGC
>JPYW01001382.1 GCA_000759655.1 Acidicaldus organivorans
GGGGCGGGCAGGGTATGCTCTCCGGTGAGGTCCATCATCGCTTCTCCAGACGGGTTGCGAAGAGATGGCGAAGCAGGCCGAGGCCCTCTCTCAGGCGCGGCGGCGCGCCCGCGACGTTCTTAGAGGGCGAGGGTGGGGAAGGCGTTGATCGAAGTCAAATCGCCCCCTGCCTCACGGTTTTGGGAAAGGCGGCGAAGGGGCGGGGCGGGCCCGAAGCCCGCGGCCTTTCTGGGCAAGCGGGGGGGTGCTATAGGCGGCCCCCTGACGACCGAGGATCCATGACCGAAGATCTGCCGCCCAACCCCGCCCTCCTGCCCTCGGGCTTTCGTGACGTGCTGCCGCCGGAAGCCGAGGCCGAGGCGCTCGCCGTCGAGACCCTGATGGGGGTGTTCGCGGCGCACGGCTATCAGCGCGTCAAGCCGCCGCTCCTCGAATTCGAGGAAGGCTTCCTGAGCGGCGCCGGCGGAGCGCTCGCCGAATACACGTTCCGGCTGATGGACCCTTTGAGCCACCGCATGATGGCGTTGCGGTCCGATCCCACCCCGCAGGTGGCGCGGATCGCGGCGACCCGCCTCGCCGATGCGCCCCGGCCGCTCCGCCTTTCCTATGCCGGGCAGTGCCTCAGGGTGCGCGGCAGCCAGCTCTCGCCCGACCGCCAGATCGCCCAGGCCGGGATCGAGCTGATCGGAGCCGATTCGCCCGCCGCCGACGCCGAACTCGTGCTGGTCGCCGCCGAGGCGCTCGCCGCCCTCGGTCTCGCCGAGGTGAGCTTCGATCTCACCCTGCCTCCCTTCATTCCCGCCCTGCTCACTGAGAGCGGGCTGGAAGAGGGGCGGGCCGAACTCGCCCACGCGCTCGATCGCAAGGATGCGGCGGCGGTGCGCGAATGGGGGGGCGCGCTCGCCCCCGTCCTCACCACGCTGCTGCACGCGGCAGGCCCGGCCCCCCGCGCGTTGGAGGCGCTGCGGGCCGCCCCGTTGCCCGCCGGGGCGCGCGCCCAGGCCGAGCGGGCGGGGCGTTCCGCCTCACCGTCCGAGGCGGAGGCGGCGCGGCGCGGGCGCGGGGCGTTCCGCCTCACCGTCGATCCGGTCGAGTTCCGCGGCTACCGCTACCACACCGGGCTTTCGCTCACCGTCTATGCCCTGGCCACCGCCGAGGAGCTCGGCCGCGGCGGGCGCTATGTCGGACCCTCGGGTGAACCTGCCGCCGGGGTGACGCTTTATCCGGATGCGATCATGCGCGCCGCCCCGCCCCGGGCGCCCCGCCCGCGCGTCTATCTCGCCCCCGATG
>KN174102.1:0-312 GCA_000759655.1 Acidicaldus organivorans
CGCCCAAGCCGATCGTCATCCCCGACCCCGCCCCGAGCGCGCCGGAAGCGGCGCCCGAGGCCCATATCGCGCGCGCCGAGATCACCGACCGCAACGGGCAGATCCTCGCCATCTCGCTCCCCACCGCCGAGCTTTACGCCAATCCCAAGGAGATGATCGATCCGGCGCAGGCGGCGCACCAGATCGCCGCCGCCGTGCCGAGGCTCGACGAGAAGGAGCTCGCCGCGCGGCTTTCGAGCAACAAATCCTTCGTCTATCTCGCCCGCTCGCTCACCCCGCGCGAGGAGCTCGCCATCAACGCGCTCGGCATTC
>KN174102.1:405-1722 GCA_000759655.1 Acidicaldus organivorans
CGGGGCTCTATTTCCAGCCCTCCGAGCGGCGGCACTATCCGCTGGGGCGGGTCGCCGCCCAGGTGCTGGGCGGGGTCGATGTCGATGAGCATGGCGTGGCGGGCGTGGAGCGCGCCTTCGACCAGCGGCTCCGCACCGATCCCGCGCCGTTGCGGCTTTCGCTCGATCTCCGGGTGCAGGCGGTGGTGCGCGAGGAGCTCGCCGCGGCGATGGAGGAGTTTCACGCGATCGGCGCCTGCGGCATCGTGATGGACGTGCGCACCGGCGAGGTGCTCGCGATGGTGAGCCTCCCCGATTACGACGCCAACGAGTTCGGCTCCGCCCCGGCCGATGCCCGCTTCAACCGCGCGGTGACCGGCATGTTCGAGCCGGGCTCGACCTTCAAGCTGCAGACCGCGGCGATGGCGCTCGATGCCGGCCTCGTCCATATCTGGGACGAGTTCGACGCCTCCCAGCCGATCCATATTGGGCGTTTCACCATCACCGATTTCGAGGGCAAGCACCGCTGGCTCTATCTGCCCGAAGTGCTCGCCTATTCCTCCAATCTCGGCGCGGCCCACATCGCGCTGGTGGTGGGGGCGGAGCGGCAGCGGGCCTGGCTCAAGGAGATGGGCTTCTTCGACCGGGTGGGGGTGGAGCTTCCCGAAGCCGCCCGCCCGCTCGTCCCGCCCGCTTCCGCCTGGCGGGAGGCCACGGTGATGACGGTGGGCTTCGGCCACGGCATCGCCGTCTCGCCGTTGCACGTGGTGCGCGGCACCGCGGCCATCGCCAATGGCGGGATCAGGCTGCGGCCGACCCTGCTCGCGCTCCCCCCCGGCGCGGCGCCGGAGGGCAAGCGGGTGATGCAGGAGAGCACCTCGCTGCTCATGCGCAAGCTGATGCGCCTCGTCGTCACCGAGGGCTATGGCAAGAAGGCAGACGTGCCCGGCTATTTCGTCGGCGGCAAGACGGGGACGGCGGAGAAGGTCGGCGCGCATGGCTACAAGCGCCACGCCAACGTCTCCGCCTTCGTCAGCGTCTTTCCGATGAACGACCCGCGCTATGCGGTCTATATGATGCTCGATGAGCCGCACGGGAACGCCTCCACCGGCTATTACTCGACGGCGGGCCAGGTGAGCGCCCCGGCCGCAGGCCGCGTCATCGCCCGCATCGGGCCGATGCTCGGCCTCTTTCCGCAGATCGAGAACGCCGCGGCGATCGAGGCCTCGCTCGCCATTCCCCTCCAGCCGGGCAAGCCCGCCCATCAGCCGCTCACCGTCTCCACCCCAGGCCCGCTGCTCGCGCCCCCCGCCCATGCGCGGCCGGCGAGCCCCGCCC
>KN174103.1:0-1223 GCA_000759655.1 Acidicaldus organivorans
GGGGGGAGGCGAGGGAGCAGGGGGGAGGCTCAGCCGCCAATGGTGATATCGACCCTGCGGTCGGCCTGACCGCTCAAGAGCGCATCGGCAGGGCCGTGAGCGTTGTAGTGGATCCGCTCGCGGGCGACGCCATCGGCGACGAGCTCATCGGTCACCGCCTTGGCGCGGGACTCGGCAAGCGCCAGCGACTCGGCGCTCTTGTCGGTCTGATCGACATAGCCGTTGACCACCACGTTGAGGCGCGGATGCTCCTTGGCGTAATCGGCCGCGACCTTGATCACCGCCTTGGCCGTCTCATCGAGCTTGGCCGATTTGGGCTCGAAGAAGACGGGATAATCGGAGAGCTCCTGATGCCACCACCCATTGCAGGCGCCGAGAGCGAGCGCCAGCCCGGCCGCGGCGAGGCGGATGAGCGGCCGCCGCCGGAACGGGGTCCGGGCAGCAGACGGGGCAGCAGATGAGGCAGGCGAAAGCGCTGGCGCGATCACGATGTCCCTCCGTTCTCTCAAATCCGTCTCCGAACCCTCGAGGTCTTCTCCCGACGAGATTTTCTCCCGGTGAGGGGGCCATCGTCGCGGCTTGGCCGCCATCGATGTCTCCCGCGCCGTATCTGGCGGAAGGCGGCGGCGCCGTCAATCGCAGAGCCGGGAGGCAGAGAGGGCGGCCCGCCTAGGGTTGAATCCGGGGGTCGAATGAGGGCCTGGGTGATGGCTCCCGAATGACGGGCGGGGCTGGCCAATGGGCTTCTGGCCAACGGGCTTTCTGCCGCGGCAGATTTTTGTCGCATAATGAATATTATGGAAACTAAGTTGGGACGAAAGGGAGGAAGGCGGCTGCGCCCGATCCAGCTCCAGCGCAGGCAAACGCGCGAGAAAAAGAAGAAAATTGAATGGACTGCATCGCGTTTTTCATGGAGTGCCCGAGCTCGCGGGAAGCCCTCTTGCCTCCAGTCGCGCCCCTGGCCTTGATCCAGTCCCACGCCCGCAGGGCCCCACGCACGACTCCGCCGCCACTGCCCTTGCGCGCCCCTCCGACCCTCAGGCGGTCTCCACGACCTCGATCACCATCCCGTCATAGGCCGGCTCGACGCCCGCCGGCAGATGGGCGCACAGCCAGCCCCAGTCCATGTCGGTGCCCATATGGGTAAGCTCGGTGCGCCGCACCCCAAGCCGCGCCGCCCAGTCCAACACCTTGGCGAGATGGGCATGCGTCTTGTGCGGCGC
>KN174103.1:1295-2353 GCA_000759655.1 Acidicaldus organivorans
CGCTGGAAACAGCCGACCAGCCAGGTATCGACCCCTCCGAGGATCTCCATCGCTGTCGCATCGAGCTCGACCACGTCGGTCGAATAGGCAAAGGGCCCGAGCCGGAAGCCGAGCGTTTCGGAAAACCCGTGGTTCTGCCGGAAAGGCACGATCTCGAGCCCGGCAATATGCACTGGCGCGGGGGGCTCGAGGGGGCGCGCGATGAGCGCCGGTTTGTAGAAAAAATTCATATTCTCAATGAGTTGAAAGGCATATCCGAAGCGCTGGCGGAGCTCGTCGAGCGTCTTGGCGAGCCCCCAGGCCTCGAGCGGGCGGCCCGCGATCCGGTTGAGGATCCGCACGTCATCGAGCCCGCTCACGTGATCGGCATGCGCGTGCGTATAAAGAATAGCGTCGATCTTGCTGATTCCATTGGCAAGGAGCTGAGCGCGGAGATCGGGGCCGGTATCGACCAGGAGATGCGTCTCCCCGCGCATCACCACGATCGCGGGGCGGGTCCGCCGGTTGCGCGGCTCGGCGGGATCACACACCCCCCAGTCGCCGCGCCCATCCGGCCCGCCGATCAGCGGCACGCCCGCCGAGCCACCCGAGCCCAGCACCACCACCCGCATCACGCGCCATCCCCCTCAGCCGCCAGCCCCATGCGGGGAAAGAGACGGGCCATGTTGCGGCGGATCTGCCGGGCGAGCGCCTCGGGAGCCACGCCCTTGATTTCGGCGAGTTTCTGCGCGGTATGGACCATGAAGGCAGGCTCGTTCCGCTTGCCCCTGAGCGGCACCGGGGCGAGATAGGGCGCGTCGGTCTCGACGAGCAGCCGCTCGAGCGGGACGTCGCGGGCGATCTCGCGCAAACCCTCCGATTTGGGAAAGGTGAGGATCCCCGAAAAACTCACATAGCCGCCGAGCTCGAGCCCGGTCTCGGCGAGCGCCCGGCCCGAGCTGAAGCAATGGAGCAGGAAGGCGAAGGGGCCCGCCGCCATCTCCTCGCGCAGGATGCGGGCGACGTCCTCATCGGCGTCACGGGCATGGATCACGAGCGGCACCCCGGCTTCCCGCGCG
>KN174103.1:2564-3366 GCA_000759655.1 Acidicaldus organivorans
GCGCGGTCGTAGAAATAGTCGAGACCCGACTCGCCGATCCCCACCACTTTGGGATGGCGGGTGAGGGCGACGAGTTCGGCCACTTCGACGAGCGGCCCCTCCGCGGCGTGATGGGGGTGGACGCCGACGGTGCACCACACATCGGGCCAGCGTTCGGCAAGCGCGATCAGGTCGCGCGCCGTCTCGAAGCGGGTGCCGATGCTGATCATCTGCTCGACCCCCGCCGCATGGGCGCGGGCGCGGACCGCCTCCCGCTCGGCCTCGACGTAATAGTCGAGATGGCAATGGGAATCGATCCACATCTCACCCCTCCCCTTCGAGGCCGGAGGCCAGCCGCGGAAAGAGGGGCTCGGGCGGCGGGAGCCTCTCCCCGGCGGGAAGCGCCTCGGCGAGAGCAGCGAGGCTCCGCTTCTCGGCGGGCACGCCGAGCTGGTCGAGCAGCTTCGCCATGCTTCCCGGCATCACCGGCTGCAGGACGGTGGCGATGACGCGGATCGTCTCGAGCAGGGTGGCGAGCACCCGTTCCATCGCCCCCCGGTCGGTCTTGCGCAAATGCCAGGGCGCGGCGCGGTCGATAAAGGCATTCGCCGCCCGCACCACCCGCCAGATCTCCTCGAGCGCCTCGTGGAAGGCGAGCCGGTCGAAGAGGGGGGCAAGCGCGGCGGGAAGGGCGCGGGCCTCGCCGAGCAGGGCCTCTCCCTCGTCCCCCGCCGGGCCAAGGGCGGGGCGGACGCCGTCGCCGAAGCGGGCGATGAAGCCGAGCGTGCGCTGGGCGAGATTGCCGAGATCATTGGCAAGCTCA
>KN174103.1:3424-4084 GCA_000759655.1 Acidicaldus organivorans
GCCGAGATGTAGTTGGTCAGCGCATCGATCCAGACATAGATCACATGCGCCGGATCGCCCGGCACCGGAATGCCCCAGCGAAAACTGGTGCGGCTGATCGAAAGATCGGCAAGCCCCGCCTTCACGAAGCTCAGCACCTCGTTGCGGCGGGCAGCAGGCGCGATGAAATCGGGGTTTTCCTCGTAATAGGCAAGCAGCCGTTCCTGCCAGGCGGAGAGACGGAAGAAATAGGAGGGCTCGCGCACCCACTCGACCGGGGCGCCGGTCGGGGCCACCCGCGTGCCGTCCGGCAAAGTGCGGAGCTCGTCCTCGCCATAGAAGGCCTCATCGCGCACCGCATACCAGCCCTCGTAATGGCCGAGATAGATCTCGCCCCGCTCGGCGAGCCGTTGCCAGAGCGCCTCCGTCGCCCGTTTGTGGCGGGGCTCGGTGGTGCGGATGAAATCGTCGAAGGAGATGTCGAGCCGTTCGGCCATGCGGCGGAACTCGCCCGCCACCCGGTCGGTGAAGCTCTGCGGGTCGAGCCCGGCGGCGGCGGCGGCCTTCTCCACCTTCTGGCCGTGCTCGTCGGTGCCGGTGAGGAAGAACACCTCGCGCCCTTCGAGCCGCTTCCAGCGCGCGAGCACGTCGGCTGCGATCGAGGTATAGGCGTGCCCGATA
>KN174103.1:4145-4479 GCA_000759655.1 Acidicaldus organivorans
CGCATGCAGCCGCTCGGCGAGATCGAAGGCGGCCACGCTTCCCGCCCGCACCTCGCCCGCGAGCACCTGATCGGCGAGATCGGCGAGCGCCAGTCCATCGCCTTCGAGCAGGGCGAGCGCCCGGCCGGGGGCGCCAGCGGAGAGCGCATGAAGCCGCCGCGCCGACCTCTCATCGAGCCTTTTCCACGCCTCCGGGGCGAGTGTGGCCATCGCTTGTCCGAAATCGGGGAAGGCGAGCGGGCGGAGGGGCAGCGTGCGGCAGCGGCTGCGCAAGGTGGGAAGAAGCCGTCCCGCCGCGGTCGCGGTGAGGATGAGGAGCGCCTGGGGGGGCGGT
>KN174103.1:4543-6577 GCA_000759655.1 Acidicaldus organivorans
GCACCTCCTCGACCGGCACTTCCTTGAGTTTCCCCTCCTCATCGGCGGGGCGGGCGATGGTGAGGAGATCGGGATGGCTCCCCGCCGCGACCTGGCGGAAGACCGCGCTTTCGTCGGGCACGGCGAGGCCTGATCCTCCTCCTCCGGCGAGCAGGAACCGGGCGAAGCGGAAGGCGAGCGTCGCCTTGCCCACGCCGGGCGGGCCCACGATCAGCCAAGCGTGATGGAGCCGCCCCCCTTCGGCGGCGGCGTAGAGGTCCCGCTCGGCCGCTTCATGGCCGAAAAGATGGGGATTGGCGCGCGGCTCGGGCGCGCTCACGGCAGGATCCCGAGACGCGCGCGCACGGCGCGCGCCACCGCGGCCGCGACCTCCGCCTCGGCGGCTTCGGCGTCGATCACCACGATCCGCTCGGGAAAGCGCCGGGCGCGGGCGAGGAAACCTTCCCGCACCCGGGCGAAGAACGCGGCACTCTCCCGCTCGAAGCGGTCGGCAGCTTCACCCTTCCGCGCGGCGAGCCGGGCCGGGTCGGCATCGAGGAGCAGGGTGAGGTCGGGGCTGAGACCGATCATCGCCTCGCAACAGGCGAGCGCCGTCTCGTCGAGACCGCGGCCCGCGCCCTGATAGGCCCAGGTCGAGTCGGTGAAGCGGTCGCAGATGACGATCTTGCCGGCATCGAGGGCTGGGCGGATGAGCCGCGCCACGTGCTCGGCGCGCGCCGCGCTGACGAGGAGGAGTTCACCGAGCGCTGTCCACGCGAGTTGGGGATCGAGCAGGAGGCGGCGAACTGCCTCCGCCTCTGTCGTGCCGCCCGGTTCGCGGGTGAGCACCACCTCGTGCCCCGCCGCCCGCAGGGAGGCGGCGAGGTGGGCCGCCTGGGTGGTCTTCCCTGCCCCCTCCCCGCCCTCGAAAGTTATGAATGCGCCGCGTGCCAAGCGCCTCTGCCCTCAGGAGCCGAACAGGCGGTGGGTGATGACGGCGAGCGCCCGGCCGGGAAGCGAAAGCCGCGGCACGTCCTCGCCGGCAAGCAGCGCGATTTCGGTCGTGGGCACCCCCTCCCCTTCGATCCGCACCACCCCGGCCCGCGTGCCCTGGCTGACTGGGGCGATGAGCGGGGCCTCGTAGTGGAGGCTCACCTTCACCTTGTTCTGCCACTGGTGGGGCACGGTGATGGTGACGTCGGTTGCGGCGACGAGGGGCACCGAGGGGCTGACGCCGAGCCAGACCGGGGCGCGGTCGAGCACCTCGCCCGCGGTGAGCAGCTTGACGTTTTCGAAATTACGGAAGGCCCATTCGAGCAGCCGCTCCGACTCCTCGCTCCGCGCCCGCGAGGTGGGAAGCCCGTTGATCACCAGGATCACCCGCCGCCCGGCCCGTTCGGCGCTGGCGGCGAGCCCATAGCCGCCGGCTTCGGTGTGCCCCGTCTTGAGCCCGTCGGCGAGGCCCTTCTGGACCAGCGGATTGCGGTTGTATTGCTCGATGTTGTTGAATTTGAAGGATTTTTCCGAGTCGTAGTGGTAGTACTCAGGGTAGTCGCGGATGATGCGGGCGGCAAGCGTGGCAATGTCGCGGCAGGACATGACATGGCCCGGGTCGGGCATGCCGGTGCAGTTCTTGAAGACGCTCTGGGTGAGGCCGAGCTCCTTTGCCTTCTGGTTCATCAGGACGACGAACTGCTCCTCGGAACCGGCGATCGCCTCGGCAAAGACGATGCAGGCATCATTGCCCGAGTCGACCACCACGCCGCGGATGAGGTCCTCGACCTTCACGCTTCCGGGATAGGGGACGAACATTTTCGACCCCCCCATGCGCCAGGCCTTCTCGCTTACCGGCAGCATGTCGTCGAGCTTCATCCGCCCCGATTTCAGCTGACCATAGACGATGTACATCGTCATCAGCTTGGTCATCGAGGAGGGCACCATGGGGACGTCGGCGTCCTTGTCGAGCAGCGTGGCGCCGGTGTTGAAATCGGTGACGAAAGCGTAGCGCGCCTCTGTATCGAGCGGGCCGAGCGGGGTGGTGGCGGGGCTCGCGGG
>KN174104.1:0-2702 GCA_000759655.1 Acidicaldus organivorans
GCGGAGCGGCAGAACCGTGGCGGGGCGGGCGGGAGCGGCGAGCCCGGCCGCCTCCCGCTCCGCGTAGGGTTTGACGTTCTGCATGTAGATCAGGCAGCAGACGCGAAGGAAGGAGGCAAAATTGCCGATTTCCCCGCGCAGTTCCATCACCTCGTCATAGAGCTTCTCGATGAACTGGCTGGTCGTCATCCGTTCGTTGTTGGCGATCTCCTGGATGACCTGCCAGAACATGTTTTCGAGACGGATGGTGGTGACCACCCCGTGGATCCGCACCGAGCGGGTGCGGGACTCGTAAAGGATCGGGTCTGAAGAGGCATAGATCCGGCACATCGTCTCCTCCCATATCCTGCCGCCACCCGAGACCCCCCGTTCTCACCGGACGGAGGGGCCTTACCTCAAATGGCGCCCTGCTTCATCTGATCGGCAATATAGCGCGATTGGCGGATGGCGAGAGCCACGATCGTCAAGGTCGGGTTCTCTGCCCCGCCGGTGGTGAATTGCGAGCCATCCGAGATGAAGAGGTTGGCGATGTCATGGGTCTGGCCGAACTTGTTGCACACCCCATCGCGCGGCTTCTCGCTCATCCGGCAGGTGCCGAGATTGTGCGTCGAAGGATAGGGCGGCACGCGATAGACCTCCTTCGCCCCCGCCGCCTCATAGACCGCCGCGCCGCGCTGGAACGCATGCTCGCGCATCGCGACGTCGTTGGGGTGATCGTCGTAATGCACGTTGGGGACGGGCAGCCCATAGGCGTCCTTCACCGCATCGTTGAGCGTGACCCGGTTGGTCTCGCGCGGCATGTCCTCGCCCACGATCCACATCCCGGCGGTATAGGCATATTGATCGAGCGCCCTGGTGAAATCGCGTCCCCAGGCGCCGGGGTTGAGGAAGGCAGCGTAGAAGGGAAGGCCGAGCGAGATCGTCTCCATGTGATAGCCGCCGACGAAGCCGCGTTTGGGATCGAGCCGCGCCTCGTCCTCGACGATGCCGGCCATGGTGGTGCCCTTGAACATCTCGACCTTGTGGGGGAAGGTGGCGTAGACCGAGGCGGTGAGATGGCGCATGTAGTTGCGCCCGACCTGGCCGGAGGAATTGGCGAGCCCCTTGGGGAACATCGGTGAGGCGGAGAGCAGCAGCAGGCGGGCGCTTTCGATCGCATTCGCCGCCACACACACCGCGCGGGCCCGCTGGCGCTGCAAATTGCCCTCGCCATCGTAATAGAGCACGCCGCTTACCCGTCCGCGCGCGTCATGCTCGATCCGCACCACCTGGGCCTTGGCGCGGAGTTCGCACTTGCCGGTGGCGAGCGCCTTGGGGATCTCGGTATAGAGGGTGGACCATTTCGCCCCCGTCCGGCAGCCCTGGAAGCAAAAGCCGCGCTGATAGCAATGCGTGCGCCCGTCGCGCGGTTCGGAATTGATCGCCATCGGCCCGGTGCTCACCATCTTGTAGCCCGCCCGGGTCGCGCCATTGTAGAGCACCTTGAAATTGTTGTTGCCGGGAAGGCCGGGGATGCCGTTGGTGCGGGTCACTCCCATCTTCTTTTCGGCGAGGTCGTAGAAGGGTTCGAGATCGGCGAGCGTGATCGGCCAGTCGAGGAGATTGGCCCCCGGGATGTCGCCATAGACGGTGCGGGTTTTGAACTCGTGCTCCTGAAAGCGCAGACTGGCCCCCGCCCAATGCACCGTGGTGCCCCCTACCGTCTTGCAGGTCCAGGCGGGGAGGTTCGGGAAATCGCGGGGCCACTCGCCAGCTTCCCGAAGTGGTGCGGGGATCGAGCCAGGCGAGCTGAGTGAAGGAGGGCCATTCATCGGCGATGAAATCGCTCTGGGTGTGCCAGTCGCCTGCTTCGAGCACCACCACTTTGGCGCCCATCTGGGCGAGCTCGTTGGCGAGCGTGCCGCCGCCCGCGCCCGAGCCGATGATGACGATCACCTCGCCGTCGTTCTTGTCATACTGCACCTTGTTGGCGGGTCCTGCCGCCGCATTCTGCTGGGCCATGTCGTCCTCCCCTGCGTTCCGTGTGTCCGTCCTTTGTGGCTTCGTACGCCGTCCTGCTGCCGTGTGGCGTCAGTCGTCCTTGGGGATCGGGCCGCTCGCCTCCGCCGGCGGGTCGGGCAGCCATTTGAGGTCGTCGAATCCCTTGTGGAGATAGCCGAGATCACCTTCCTCGCCGCCATAGCCGAAATGCCTGAAGGCAAGCGGGTTGTTATAAAGGGTGTTGATCGTCGTCACCCGGAGCAGGGTGAAGAAGGGCGTGCCCTCCATCCCTTTGACGTCGATCTCCTGCAAGGCGGGATCGCGGTTGACCCAGGCTCCGCCGGCGATGGCATCAAGCCGTCCGATCCCCTCGACGAGCATCAATCGGGTGGGCTTGTCGGCGGCCGCTTTCTGGTCGATCGCCTTGACGGTGATGGCATAGACCGCGTCATCGAGATCGGGGTGGGGATAGAGGATCTTGATGAAGGTGAGCACGGTGCGCGCCTGGCTCTCGTCGAGCGCCGAAAGCTCGATCGCCCAGGTGCGGCTCGGCGCGAACGGGGCCAGCGCCGAGGCAGCGCTGAGCACGCCGATCAGAACCGAGCTTCCGCGCAGCATTTCGCGCCGCGTGAGCGGGATGGGGGCGCGGCGGGATGGGCCGCGCGCCTCTTGGTGGGTGTGGAGGGTGAGATTTTCCCTGAACATGCGATCCTCCCTTGCGG
>KN174104.1:2831-5453 GCA_000759655.1 Acidicaldus organivorans
TTTTTGGAATCCGGAAATTCTCGCTTCGTGCCTTTGACGGCTTGTCGTGTCTTTGACGTGTTGAGGGGTGACGTCTTGGGGGCGCAGCTCAACGGTAATGGCCGCCGCGCGCCAGCACCTCGATCTTGTAGCCGTCGGGGTCCTGCATGAAGAAGAACCGGGCGAGTTCGCGCCCTTCCTTGTCGCGGAGCGCCTTGATGGGCTGGACGTTGGGGAACGCGGCTGAGGCCCGCGCGTGGGTGGCCTCGAGGTCATCGACCACGAAGGCGATGTGTCCGTAGCCGTCGCCATGGGTATAGGGCTCGCGCCGCGGCTTGTTCCAGGTGAGTTCGAGCTCGAACTCGGCCTCCGCGTTGCGGAGATAGACCAGGGTGAAATCGTCGAAATCGAGGCGGTGCACGGGTTCGAGCCCGAAGGCGCGGCGGTAAAAATCGAGTGAGCGGTCGAGATCGAACACCCGGATCATCATGTGGATGAGCTTGGCCACGTTTCCTCTCTCCCTTTCGTCGGGTCACCTCTTTCATACACCTCTCGCCCGGATCGGGGGTAATAGGATCGTAAATCATCGGACGATCACGCGGGTTATTTTCGAATGATGGGTTATTTTCGAATGGGCAGTGAGTTTCGTTTTTGCGACCATACAGGTGTGCAAACAGAGGGGCTTGCTTATATTCATTTGTATACAAAGACGGGGTAAAAGATGCCCCATGAGGGTGCCCCATTCCCCTCTGGCAAGGCGTGGAATTTGCTGCTAGCCTCGATAGCGGTGTCTATCTCATGGTTCCAGATGGGGAGGGTCGAGGGTGAAGATCACCAGATGGATGACGCTGGCCGTGGCGGCTTGGCCGCTGGTGGCGCTCGCCGCGGGCGAAGCGAGCCCCTTCGTCGGCAAATGGGAATGGAACAAGGCGCTGTCGAAGCCGCCCCCGGGTGAGCCGCCGCCCGCGGGCATGGAGCTCGAATTCGACCGCGCCGATACGCTGCACGTGCACTGGTCGGTCACCGTCATCGATGCCACGGGGCGCAAGACCACCGATACCTATGACCTTCCCGCCAATGGCGAGTTCTATCCGGTCGATGCCGACTCCACCGCTTCGTTCCAGCTCGGGGCGAATTCGCTGAAGGCGGTATTCCGTGGTCCGGGCGGCGAAAGCGACACCATGACCTGCACGCTTGCCAACGCCAATCAGCGCATGATCTGCAATGGCGAGATCACCTCGGCCGATGGCAAGACGGCATCCTATGTCGATGTCTATGACCGCAAGTGAGGGCGAGGGAGCGGGGGAGAGTTCCTCGCCAGGGCGGCTTTCGTCCCGCGCGGCGCGCGGCTTTCTCTCCCTTGTCCGGCAGCACCGCCAGACATGGAGGACCGTGAAGCGAGCAGCGGTCGGCGCAGCACTCCTTTCCCTGCTCGCCGCCTGCGGGGACGGCTATTACGGCGGCTACGGCGTGCCCGTCTATGGCGGCGGGTGGGACGGAGGCTTCCTCGGCGGCTGGGGTGGCTGGGGTGGCGGTTGGGGCTGGGACCGTCCCGGCTGGGGCTGGCATCATCCCTGGTTCCATCACGGATTTGCCGGCGGGCGCTTCGGCCACCCCGGCTTCGGGGGACACGGTTTCATGGGCCACGGCTTCGCGGGACACGGTTTTGCCATGCACGGGGGTTTCGCCGGCCATCACTGAAGGACGGGGGGTTGGTGAGCGCCCGCCGCCCGGGGCCGCCGGCGGTTGCGGTGTTGGCCCCGGGCTGAGCCGGGCGTCCGCGGGCCTAGGGCGCGACGAACGCCCGGCCGGGTTGGTGGTGATAGAAGCCGTTGGCAAACGGCGTTCCGGGGAGAAGCGCGGCAAGCCGCATCTGCCCGTCGGTGGGGTCAAGCCTGCCCTCGGCCACGGCGCGGAAGATCGCGGCAACCGTCCCCATGTCGCAGTCCTGCGGTGAAAGACGGATCCCGCCGATCCCCGCCTCCACGAGTTCGGGCAGTTCGCCGAGCAGGTCGAGATAGGCGTAGGACAGCGTCTGCACCCCGTTGATGGCGAGAAACGCCTCGCCCTCCAGCGTCTCCACCGGCCGCCCATCGGGCGCTTCGGCGCAGACGAAACGGCACTCGTCCTTGCGCCGCCCGGCAAGCCTCGCCTCGATGCAGCGCGCCGAAATGGCGAGCGGCACCCGACCGAAGGCCCAAACTTCGAGAACGTCGCTCCCCACCGCCTCCGCAATGGCAAGGATCGCGGCGCGCGGCAATTCGGGCGGCAGCGCAAGGCGCACCGCGCCGCGGTCGAGGAGGTGGCGGGCGGTCGCCCCGTTATAGACATTGACGAAGGGGCCGACCGTGTGCGGCCGGCCGGCGAGATGGGCGAGCATCGCCGCATCCTCGGCCTCGATCAGCCCCTCCCGCCGTTCGGCGAGGGCGGCGCACAGCGCCTCCTCGCGCGGCCCGGCAACCAGCAAGGGGGAGGCGAAGATCACCTCCTTTCCCGCTTTTTCCAGACGCAGAGCCGCCTCGGCGAGGGTTTCCTCGATGAAAGGAAGCCGCTTGCTGCACACCACCTCGCCGAGCACCACCGTGTCGAAGGAAGCCTCCTCGGCGATGCGCGCGTAGAAGTCGCGCATTTTTTCCGAAGGCC
>KN174105.1:0-2595 GCA_000759655.1 Acidicaldus organivorans
CATGCCGCCCTGCGGCATGTCCTCGGAAAGCCGGAGCACCTGCAGCCGCGGCGCCTGATCCGGCGGGCTGTTCGCCTCCTGATAGATGGTGACCAGGATCTGGGCGGGGCCTTCGCTCACCCGGACGAGGGCGGCATCGGCCGCGCCGCTGAGATAGCCATCGGGGCGGAAGGAGGCGATCGAAACCGCTTGCGGGCGGAGCGCCGAGTGGGGAGGAAGCGAGATGCGCACGCCGGGGAGGCCGGAATTGTCGGCGCCGCGCCGCGCCCCCGGCGTCTGCATGATGCAGAAGAGGCCGGCCTCGAGCGTCATGAGATGGGCGGAGGCCTTGAGTTCGGTAAACATGCGCGCCGCCCCCGGAGCCGCTGGAGCGGCAGGGGCCGGGCCCGCTCCCTGGGCCGGATTGGCGCTTTTCGTTCTTTGCATCTGTTCCGACATGGATCCTACCTTCCTCCCGAAACGGGCCCTTCGTTAACTCACTATCCTTGTAAAGCGAACGTGCGCCCCCGCAAAGGGGGATGACGCGCGGGAGAAGCAGCGATGGCGATCAGCCGTTCATTGATCGCCGCGGCCGAAAGCCCGAGCGGCAGCACTTCCCCCCGCCCATCGGCGCGGATCCGCTCGGCCTGCGCCCCGAGATCGAAGGCCACCACGTAGAGCCCCGCCCGCCACATCTCGCTCAACACGTAGGACCAGGTCTCCGGCACCACCGAGGGAAGGAAGCCGAGATCGGCGTTTTCACGGCGCATGAGCGCCACCACCTCTCCCTCGTCGTAATCGCCGGTAATGAAGACGCGGCCCGTTGCCATCAGCGCCGCATCGTCCTCCGTATAGCCCACCACCACGAAACGGAGCGGGAGATCGCGGGCGCGGGCATCCTCGGCGAGTTCGCGGAGCACATCGATCCCCTTCTCCTCGCCGATCCCACCCGCAAGCAGCACGGTGACGGGCCGCCCCGGGGAGGCAGCGGCGAGCGCGGCCTGGGCCGTGGGAGCGGGGGTCTCCTCCCAGGGCTCGCAGAGAGGGCGAAGCTCGGGGAAATGGCGGACGAGACGCGCCGCCGTATCGTGGCTCGGGGCCACCACCCGCCGTGCGGCGCCGAGGATCGCCGCCGAACGGGCCCGCAACGACTCCGTCTCGAGCGGATCCTCGATCGCCCGGCCGCGCGCGGCGATGCAGGGCGCGCAGGCTTCGGGCGGCGGCTCCCCGCAATAGCGGCGCTCGCGTCCGGAAAGCGCGACGCGGGGGCAGATCCAGCTATAATCGTGGATGAAGACGTCATAGGGGAGGCCCAACTGGCGGATGAGAGCCATTACCCCTGCGACGTCATGGCCGAGCAGGTGATGGAGTTCGGCAAGCCCCACCCGCTCGCGCCCGAGCAAGGTGGCGAGGATTTTGCCCTCCTCGGGCAGGCGAAAGCCGAGATTGGGATAGGCCTGCAGCTGGGCGGGATCGACCAGGAAGGAGCGGCGCGGCCTACCGAGCGGCGCGCCGCGGAGTTCGAGCACGCCGAGCCCGCGCATTTCGTGGCGGGCGCGGCGGCTCGCCACGGCGCGTGCGACGCCGCCGCCCCGATCATGGGTGATCATGAGCACGGCAGGCCGCCCGTCCCGCCCCCGCCGCCCCTCGCGCCAGCGCGCCATGTCGATGGCCCGGCGCATCTCAAACAGCGGATCGGCGGCGAGATAGGCGGCGATCTCCGCCTCGTAGCCGGGATGCAGCATCTCGAGGAGGCGGGCGTTGCGCGCCATCAACGCATGCCGCAGCGCCCCGAACGAGGACCCGCCATGATGCCCGACATAGAGATCGAGCGCGGCGACATGCCGCCAGCCGCGGGCCCGGGCGCGCAGGCAGAAATCATTCTCCTCGCCATAGCCCGGCCCGAACAGTTCGGCGCGGAACGGCCCGACATCGGCGAGGCAGTCGGCGCGGATGTAAAGGCAGAACCCCACCCCCACCGGGATCTCGACGCGCCGTCCGGCGAGCGTTTTCGCAATCAGCCGGTCGAGCCGGGCGAGCGCGGCGGGCGGCGGCATCGGATTGCCGGTGGGGGCGGGGTAACTCAGGATGGTCGCCTCATTGGAGAGTGGGGTCGCGGTGCCGGTCTCGGGCGTGTCATAGGCCGCGGCACGGAGCCGTTCGAGCCAGCCGGGCGGCACCCAGGTGTCGCTGTTGAGCAGCACGACGTCGCGCCCCTTCGCCCAGCGCAGCCCGAAATTCACCGCCGCCGGATAGCCGCGGTTGCGCTCGAAACGCTCGAGCACGATCCGCCCCGCCGCTGCCCGCCGCTCGAGCGCGGCACGCAGGTTCGGATCGGGCGAGGCGTCGTCGATGACGAGGAGGGGAACCTCTTCCGGCGTATGGGCTTCGAGCGCCGCGAGGGCAGCGAGCGTTTTCTCGGCATCGCCGTGCACCGGCATCACCACCACCACCCCGCGCCCGCGATCAGGATCGAAGCGCGGCTTGCAGCGCGCGGCGGGGGCAGGGCGGAAAAGACGGGGGTCGATCGGGCTTCCGAGGAGGGAAGAGCCCGCCTCGTCGGTGAGACGGAAGGGAGGCCGGGCGGCTTCGAGCGTGGCGGCGGGAATATAAAAG
>KN174105.1:2679-3608 GCA_000759655.1 Acidicaldus organivorans
CCGCGTGGACGGGCGAAGGGGTTGCCGCCCGGGGCGAGGGTGATCGTCTCGTCCTCGGCCGGGAAAGGTCCGAAACGGTGCCCCTCGGCATCGGTGAGCCAGATCACGGCGCGGCGCTCGGGATCGGCGGGATACCAGGCCCAGCCCGCGATCTGCCAGACGCCCTCGCCGCGGCTTCTCCCTCTTCCGCCCTCGGCGCGCTCGGGCCAGGCCACCCCTTCGAGGTGCTGCAGACGGGAGAGATCGATCGGGCTGCCCAGGAGCGGCTTGCCGTCGCGGCTTACTTCGAGAAGGCCGCTTGCCCCGCGCGCCGCCCCCTCTTCGAAACCCGGCAGGCGGCAGTGGTTTTCGTCCCAACGCGGACGAAGACGGCGCCGGCCGAGGCGGAGGGTCAAGGTTTCGGGATCGAGGCCCGGGCTCACCACCAGCCTCCCCCCCGGCGCCATCGCGCACCAGCCCGGCCTTCCGGTCAGCGCAGCAAGCGTCGCAGCCAGATGCGCGATCCCGGCATCGACCGGCCCCGCCTCGTTGGCGAGCGCCGCCCCCATCGCTTCGGCCGCCGCCTCGGGCCGCCCGCTCGCGAAACGGAGCCCGGCCAGCGCCAGCCAGGCGAGGCGCAGCCGATGGCGCTTGGCAAGGCCGAGGAGGAGCGGCTCGTCGGCGGGTTGGGGATCGATCAAGGCAAGGCTCGCCTTGAGCCGCTCATCGTGCGGGGCGAGGCGGCTTGCCCGCTCGATCCAGCGCCGCGCGCCCACCCGATCGCCCGCCTCGAGCGCGAGACGGGCGGCGCGGAACGCCGCGCGCGCATTCTCCTGGCGGCGCTTGAAATAGGCGGCCAATTCGGGATCGGTTCGTTCGAGAAACGAAAGCGGCGGCTCAGCCGGCACGGCTCAACGCGTCCTGCGCGCTCTCCGCCGTCTCCGCGGGCG
>JPYW01001396.1 GCA_000759655.1 Acidicaldus organivorans
GGCGAGCACGGCGAGCTGCAACGGTGTGACTTCGAGAAACCCCTGGCCGATGCCGTGCACCACCGTATCGCCCATCGTCCACGGATGGCCATGCGCCCGCCGCCAGGCCCGGGTCGGCACGAGGCCGGCGCGCGCCTCGGGAAGCTCGATCGGCGGGCGCCCGCCCAAGCCAAACCGGTGCGCCATGGCGGCGATGGTGTCGATTCCCACCCGCCGCGCCACCTCGTAGAAATAGACGTCACAGCTGTTCTTGAGCGCCCCGCGCAGATCGAGAGCGCCGTGCCCATAGCGGCTCCAGCAGTGAAAGCGCGTATCGCCGAGATCGAGATAGCCGGGGCAGAAGATGCGGTCATGCGGGCCGATCACCCCCGCCTCGAGCCCAGCCAGCGCCACCACCGTCTTGAAGGTCGAGCCCGGCGCGTAGAGCCCGGCCACCGCCTTGTTGATGAGCGGGGTGCGGCGGCTTCGCGTCCACTCCTCCCACTGCGCCTGGCTCACCCCGGAATTGAAGAGGCTCGGATCGAAACTGGGGCTCGCCGCCATGGCGAGCACGTCGCCGCTCTCCGCATCGAGCACCACCGCGCTCGCGCTCTCCTCGCCGAGGGCCGCGACCACGCTCTGCTGGAGATCGGCGTCGATGGTGAGGGTGACGTCGTCGCCGGGAAGGCCCTCCGTGCGGTCGAGCTCACGCACGATGCGGCCCACCGCGTTGACCTCGACCTGTACGATGCCCGCCTTGCCGCGCAGCACGCCCTCGTGGAAGCGTTCGATCGCCGCTCGTCCCACCCGCATCCCCGGCAGGGCGAGCACCGGATCGGCGTCGGTTTCCTCCTCGTTGGGAGGCGCGACATAGCCCACCACATGGGCGAGCGTGGCGCCGAACGGGTAGATGCGGGTGAGGCCGACATCGATCAGGATGCCGGGGAGGTCGGGGAGGTTGACCTCGATGAGCGCCATCTCGTCCCAGCTCAGGAAGTCGCGCACCAGGATGGGGACGAAGGGCTGCTCGCGGGCGAGCGCCCGCTCGATGCGGGCGCGGTCATGCTCGGAGAGGGGGAGGAGGGCCGAGAACCGGTCGAGCGTGGCATCGACGTCGTGGCTCTGTTCGGCGATCAGCACGGCGCGCCAGTTCATCTGGTTGTTGGCGAGCGGCGTGCCGAAGCGGTCGAAGATGCGGCCGCGGGCGGGGGCGAGCAGGCGGGCGGCGACGCGGTTGGTCGAGGCGAGCATCGCATAGCGCGTCCCGTCGGTGACCTGCACCTGATAGAGTTTGGCGGCGAGCCCGCCGAGAACGAGGAGCTCGGCGCCGCCGAGCAGGAGGGCGCGGCGGGTGAAGAGGCGCTGGCGGGTGCTCTCACGGCGCATCAGCCGAGCCTCTCATGGAGGGGGCGGAGGAGGCGGAGGAGCGGCGGGAAGAGCCCGGCGGCGAGGAGGGCGGCGAGCAGGAGCGGGCCGGGGGGAAGGAGGGCGCGGGCGGCGAGGTCTGCGCCCAGCCAGAAGAGGGCGAGAGCCGTGAGCGCTGCGCCGGCGGCGGCAAGCCAGAGCAGTGGGAAGGCCTGACGGACGAGTTTTCCGCGCAGACGCCGGGCGAGCGCACTTTCCGCAAGGAGGGCGAGCGCGGTGAGCCCAAGCGGCGCATCGAAGAGGAGGTCGGCAAGGAGGCCGAGCCCGAGCAGGGCGAGGGCAGGAAGAGCCGCGGGGCGGAAGACGCTCCAGAAGAAGACGCTGTCGAGCAGGACGGCGAGCGCGGCCTCGGCCTGTCCGGGAAGGCCGAAGGGGGCGGCGGCGAGGACGAGGAAGAGGACGAGGAAGAGGGTGGGCAGCAGGGCGCGGGAGAGGGTTTCCGCTCCGCGCAGCAGGGTTTCGAGGAGAAGAAGCCCCGTCATCGATCTCGCCTCATCGCGCCGGCGCCGCGCTTGGGGCAGCGGGGGCGAGCGGGTTGGCGGGAGCGGCATCGGAGGG
>KN174106.1:0-1162 GCA_000759655.1 Acidicaldus organivorans
TCGCTTCTCCCCCTGCAGGCGTTTCTTGCCCTGCAGGCGGGGTCTCCTCGGCGCCTTTGCCTCCCCGGCGCGCCGCAAGCCGCTTGAGCGCCGCGACCTGCCGGAAAAAGGCGCGGATCGGCTGCGCCGGACTGCCGAGGACGTCGCTCCCGGCCGGGACGTCCGACATCACCCCCGCCTGCGCCCCAATACGCGCCCGCTCGCCGATGCGCAAATGACCGACGAGCCCCGCCTGTCCGGCGATCATCACGAAATCACCCACCGTGGTCGAGCCCGAGATCCCGGCCTGGGCGGCGATCACGCAATAGCGCCCGAGGCGCACATTATGGCCGATCTGCACCAGATTATCGAGCCGCGAGCCTTTGCCGATCACCGTATCTCCCGCCGAGCCGCGATCGATGGTGGTATTGGCACCGATATCGGCGTCATCTTCGATGATCACCCGGCCAAGCTGGGGAACGGAGACGAAGCCCTCCTTGGTGATGGCAAATCCGAATCCATCCTGCCCGATCCGCGCCCCGGGATGGATCACCACCCGGTCGCCGATCAGGGCGTGGGAAATCGTCACCTGCGGCCCGATCCGGCAGTTAGCACCGATCACCACGCCGGGGCCGATCACCGTTTCTGCTCCGATCCGGGTCCTCGGGCCGATCTCCGCTTTGGCGCCGATCACTGCGAAGGGGCCGATCTCCACATCCGCGCCGAGTTTCGCCCCCTCTTCGACCACGGCGCGCGGATCGATGCCGGGGGCAGGGGGGAGAGGGGGAAAGAAGAGGGCGGCGATGCGCGCCCAGGCGAGATAGGGCTCCGGGGTGAGGAGGGGGATCGCCGTCTTCGGGCAGGCTTCGCGCAGGTCGGGATGGAGGATCACCGCGCCGGCCCGCGTGGTGCGAAGCTCGGGGAGATAGCGCCGGTTGTCGAGGAAACTCACCTCTGCCGGGCCCGCCTGCTGGAGGGGGGCGATCCCGGTGAAGGCGCGGGCGCGATCGGCCTCCTGCGGCGCGCTGAGCTCCGCGGCGCGGAGAAGCTCGGCAAGGGTGAACGGGCCGGCGCGCCGGAAGAAGCGGGGATCGCCGGGAAGCGCCCCGCTCATGGCGCGGGCTTGGCCGCTCCTGCCGCCGGGGCGCCCGCCTGAGCCGGGGCCGCTGCTCCGGATGCGGCG
>KN174106.1:1278-1444 GCA_000759655.1 Acidicaldus organivorans
GCGCTAGGCGCTGCTGCCGGGGCGGCGGGCGCGGGTTTGGCCTCGGCGTTGGCCGCGGGTGCCGGAGCGGGGGCGGAGGCGGGTTGGGCGCCAGCCGTGGCGCTGGCGGGGGTGGCGCCCGTGGGGGCAGCGGCGCCACCGGGCGCGGCGCTCGCGCTCGGCGCCG
>JPYW01001399.1 GCA_000759655.1 Acidicaldus organivorans
AGGCGCCCGCGCCTGCTGCCAAGACAGGCGGGGAGGGCGAGCCGCACCGCGAGAGCGAGGCAGTGGTCAACCAGACCATCCGGGTGAGCGTGGAGGTGCTCGAGCACCTGATGACGCTGGTGAGCGAGCTGGTGCTCACCCGCAACCAGCTCCTCCAGCTCGCCCGCACCGAGGAAAACAACGCCTTCTCCGTCCCCCTGCAGCGCCTCTCCCACATCACCTCCGACCTCCAGGAAGGGGTGATGAAGACGCGCATGCAGCCGATCGGAAACGCCTGGAACAAGCTTCCCCGTCTGGTGCGCGATCTCGCCCACGAGCTCGGCAAAAAGATCGATCTCGTCATGATCGGCCAGGATACCGAGCTCGACCGGCAGGTCCTCGAACTGATCAAGGACCCGCTCACACACATGGTGCGCAACAGCGCCGATCACGGGCTCGAGCCTCCCGAGACGCGCCGCGCCCTCGGCAAGCCGGAAGTGGGGCGGATCACGCTGAATGCCTATCACGAGGGCGGACACATCATCATCGAGATCAGCGATGACGGCCGCGGCCTCGATGTCGAACGGATCCGGGCCAAGGCGCTGGCCCAGGGCCTGGTGAGCGAGGCGGAGCTCGCCGCGATGAGCGAATCGCAGATCCTCCGCTTCATCTTCCATCCCGGCTTCTCGACCGCCGCCCAGGTGACCGCCGTCTCCGGCCGCGGCGTCGGCATGGACGTGGTGAAGACCAATATCGAGAAGATTGGCGGCACCATCGACCTGAAGACAGCTTCCGGGCAAGGCACCACCTTCACCATCAAGATCCCGCTCACGCTCGCCATCGTCGCCGCGCTCATCGTCGAAGCGGGCGGGGAGCGTTTCGCCATACCGCAGATCAGCGTGGTCGAACTGGTCCGCGCCGGCACCGAGGCGAAAGAGGGGGTCGATCAGCCGGTGATCGAGCGGATCAACACCACGCCGGTGCTCAGGCTGCGCGACCATCTCCTGCCTTTGGTCAATCTCTGCGACATTCTGGGCCTCGAGACGTCCAACACCGCGGCGAGCGAATTCTACGTGGTGGTGGTGCAGGTGGGCGCGAGCCAGTTCGGCCTCATCGTCGATCGCGTGTTCGACACCGAAGAAATCGTGGTCAAGCCGGTCGCGCCCATCCTCCGTCATCTCACCCTGTTCAGCGGCAACACCATTCTCGGCGACGGCTCCGTGATCATGATCCTCGATCCCACCGGCATCGCCCGTGCCACCGGGGTCAGCGGGAGCGAGCAGCACCGTCTCGAGTCCGAAACGGTCCAGGACCATGCCACCTCGGAGGAAGCGGTGGCGATACTCATCTTCCGCGCCGGAGACGAAACGCCCAAGGCGGTTCCGCTCGGCCTCGTCGCCCGTCTCGAGGACATCCCGCGCGAACGGATCGAAAGCTCGGCAGGCCGCATGGTGACGCAGTATCGTGGCCAGCTCATGCCTCTCGTCGCCTTCGATGGCGTGGGGCTCGGGCGGGAGAGCCAGCCCACCCTCGTCTTTACCGACGGCAGCCACAGCATGGGCCTGATGGTCGATGAAATCGTCGATGTGGTGGAGGAGCCGCTCAAGATCGAGCTCGGTACCGCCGCCCCGGGCCTGCTCGGCCAGGCGGTGATCGCCGGGCGGGCGACCGACGTCATCGATACCGATTACTGGCTCCGCCTCGGCGTCGGGGAATGGCACCAGCCGGGCCGCAGCCACGCCTCCGGTAGCGGCAAGGGCGCGCATCTCCTCGTCGTCGAGGACAGCGCCTTCTTCCGCCATCTCCTCATCCCGGCGCTCGCCATGCACGGCTACCGGGTCACGGCGGTGGAAAACGCCCAGGACGCCCTTCGCCAGCGCGATGCCGGGCTCAAGGTCGATGCCATCATCTCCGACATCGTCATGCCCGATCTCGATGGATACGCCTTCGCCCAGCGCATCCGCGAGGGCGGCCCTTGGGCGGATGTGCCGCTGATCGCGCTCTCCAGCCATGCCGAGCCGGAGGCGATCGAGGCAGCGCGCGAAGCCGGGTTCTCCGATTTCGTCCCCAAATTCGACCGTGACGCGCTGCTCGCCTCGATCGAGCAGAGCCTCAGTCCCCAGCGCTACGCCCGCCGTGCGGCCTGAGAACGTTCATCCCGAGGAAGGACCGCGATGACGCCAGCCCTTTCCCCCCACACTCCCGCTCCGGCCGCGCTCCGCGCCGAAGGAGCCCACGCTTCGGCCGAGGAGCGGGTCTTCGTGACGCTGACGCTCGCCGAGCAGCTTTGCGGCATTCCGGTCGAGCTCGTCCGCGACGTGCTCAAGACGCCGAAAATCACCCGTATTCCGCTCGCCCCGCCCGAGGTGGCGGGGAGCCTCAATCTCCGCGGCCGCATCGTCACCGCGATCGACCTCCGCCGCCGGCTTGGCCTACCCCCCCGCCCTCCCGCCGAGCAGATGGCAGTGGTCACCGAGCAGGGGGCGGAACTCTACGCCTTCCTCGTCGATCAGGTGAGCGAAGTGCTGAGCCTTTCCACCGCCGACTTCGAGCCCAACCCCCCTACCCTCGCCCTCCTCTGGGCGAGCCAGAGCCAGGGCATCTACCGGCTCAAGGAGCGGCTGATGGTGGTGCTCGACATCAACCGTCTCCTCATGCTCGGCAAGACCTGAAGACGTTGGGCAAGCACTGAATACATGACGCAAGATTTGAAAGATTTGGTCAAGCAACGAATATCGAATCGAAACTGAGTGAGAGTCGCCGTGTTCGGATCACCCCCTTCCTGCCTCGTCGTCGATGACAGCGCCGTCGTCCGCAAGGTGGCGCGCCGTATCCTCGAAGCGCACGGCTTTGCCGTCGAGGAAGCGAACAATGGCGCCGTTGCCCTCGAATCCTGCCATCGCCATCTGCCGGACGTCGTCCTCCTCGACTGGAACATGCCGGTGATGAACGGGATCGAATTCCTCAAGGCGTTGCGGCAGGAATATGGGCCCGACCGGCCGCTCGTCGTCTTCTGCACGACGGAGAGCGAGATCCGGTTCATCGAGGAAGCCATCGCCAATGGCGCCCAGGAATTCATCATGAAACCTTTCGACGAAGAGATCTTGATGGGTAAATTCGCCCAGATCGGGATGGGCGCATGACCTTGCCGCCGCTGCCCCGGAGCGGGGCGCCGCTTTCATCGACGGCATCCTCTTCCCTTCCCGCCTCCCCCATCCGCGTCGCCCTCTGCGATGATTCGTTCGTGGTGCGCTCG
>KN174107.1:0-2236 GCA_000759655.1 Acidicaldus organivorans
CGCCTCCGCCGCGGTGCGCCACTTGATGCCGGTGGGGAAACCCGCCCCACCCCGGCCGCGCAGACCGGAGGCCGCCACTTCGTCGAGCGCCCCGCGCGGGCCGAGCGAGAGGGCGCGCGCAAGCCCCTTGCCGCCGCCATGGGCGATGTAGTCGGCAAAGGAGAGGGGATCGGTGAGGCCGGCGCGGGCGAAAGTGAAGCGGGTTTGCCCGGCGAGGAAGGGGATCTCCTCCGGTCGCCCGAGATGGCGGAGATGACCGGGGCGGCCCTCGGCGAGGCCACGCTCGAAGAGGGAGGGAACGTCCTCGGCCCGGAGCGGGCCATAGGCGATCCGCCCGCGCGGGGTTTCGACTTCGAGCATCGGTTCGAGCCAGAAGAGCCCGCGTGAGCTGGTGCGCACCAGGTCGAGGGCGATGCCGCGCCGTTCCCCCTCGGCGCGGAGCGCCGCCGCGACCGCCTCCGCGCCCACTGCGAGGGCGGCGGCATCACGCGGAAGATAGAGTTTGAGCGCGCTCATCGGCGTTTCTCCGCAAGACGCGCGCCGCGGGCGCGGGCGAGCAGCTCTTCGAGCCTCGTCCCATCGAGCCGCCCAACCGGCTCGTCATCGAAGAGGGCGGCGGGCGCCACCGCGCAGAGGCCGAGGCAATAGACCGGCTCGAGAGTGAGCGCGCCCTCCGGTGAGGTATCGCCCCAATCGAGCCCGCTCATTTCCCGAAAGCGGCGGGCGAGTTCCCGCCCGCCCTGGGACTGACAGGCCTCGGCGCGGCAAAGGCGGAGAACGTGCCGCCCCGCCGGTTCACGGCGGAAATCGTGATAGAAGCTGATCACGCCCTTGACTTCGGCGCGCGAGATATTGAAGACCTCGGCAATCAAGGCATCGGCCTCTTCGGGAATGTGGCCGAAGCGTTCCATCAGACGATGGAGCGCGGGCAAGAGCCCTCCTTCGCGTCGGGCCTCTTCTTCGAGAATGGGGCGCGCTTCGGCGCCGTTCCAGCCTGGTTTCACCTGTGATGTTCCGATCGCCACGAATTCAGCCTTTCAACGCTGCGCGCCCGGTTTTTCGCGACTTTCTCGCGTTCTCATCCCGTTCTCCGATGCCACCCCTCTCCGAGGAATGGCGTCCCCTCCGGCCGGGCCCGCCGGTTTCCCCCCGGTCTCGGGGAGGCGCCGCCATGCGCGGCCCTTCCCCTTCGACATCCGACCTTTCGCTAGAGAAATGCGTCCCGCCTCCTCCCCAATCAAGGGGATGTCCCGTTTGGCGCGATAGAAGAAACCGATTGAACTGCGGGCCACCCGGGAAACACCCCAGCGCCCGAATATTCACGCCTGATCGAGAAGAAACGGTTAACAGGCGAAGACCAAAAGAGGGGGAACAGGATTTCTCCTCAATCCCCGCTCTGGCTTCGTTGTTTTTTCGCGATCACACTTTGTCGAAGAGAGGGGCGGCGAGCCCGGGAGCGGCCTCCTCGCCGCTCCGCCCCTCGGCGGCGAGCTGGGGGGCGATCGATTCGGCGAGCGTGACCAGGGCGGCGGTGAGCGGGGTCATCGGCTCGCGATGCCTCACCACCAGACCGACCGTCGGGCTGGGCGGCCCGCCCACGATCGGGATGGCGCGGACCGCATCGCCAAGCTCGAGCGTGGCGGCGAGCTGGAGCGGCATCACGCTCGCCCAGCGCCCGGTGCGCACATGCGACCACAGCACCACCATCGAGTTCGATTCGAGGGTTGGATGCACGTCGCGTCCCGTGCTGCGCAGCATGCGGTCGATGATGCGCCGGTTCTGCATGTCAGGCGTGAGCAGGCAGAGCGGGATCTCCGCCACCTCCTCCCAGGTGACGCGCTCGCGATCGCCGAGCGCGGCGGAAGAGGCGGTGATGAGGCAGTAATTCTCGCGGTAGAGCGGCACGGTGCGCACCCGGCCGAGCGGCTCGTTGTCGAGATAGGTGATCCCGGCATCGATCTCGAGATTCTCGAGCTGGGCGAGGATGGTGATCGAGGTCGCCGAGAGCACGGTGAACGTCACCGCGGGATGACGCTCGCGATAGGGGGTGGTGAGGCGGGCGACCATGGCGAGGGCGGTGGGGATGGCGGCGAGGCGGATGGTTCCGGCGAGCCCCTGCTTGAGGGCGCGGATCTCCTGCCGCATGGCGCGGGCGTCCGCCACGATTCGCCGCGCCCAATCCAGCGTCCGCTCACCCTCCGGCGTGAAGCCCACGAAGCGCGAGCCGCGCTGGACG
>KN174107.1:2348-4259 GCA_000759655.1 Acidicaldus organivorans
AGGAGCACGCCGAGGATCTCCTCGAGCTGCTTGATCCCCGCCGAAAGCGTGGGCTGCGTCACCCCGCAAGCTTCGGCGGCATGTCCAAAATGACGCTCGCGGGCGAGCGCGAGCAGGTATTCGAGCTTCTCGATCACGGCCTCATCCCATGACTGTTGCAACGTCCCCCGGTCGGGCTTTCCCCGGCCCCCCGAGGGCCGCCTCGCTGTCCTCCCTCTTTTCCCGTCTTGACCAACGCATTGCCGTTCTTCTGGGGATCTTTACCCGGATCTGCAATAACAAATCGTAAATGCACCGCCCCTTGAAAATGACCGCCGATTGGCGCAATCGAAACGCACGTTCGGGAAAATCCATTTGCAAGAGGGAGAAGCTCGTATTAAATCGCTCATTGGATGGGCGGGTCGGCTTGATCCGGCATCTTGATCGGCCGATAGGCCAAATCTTTTGAAACCCGTTGAGTGGAGGAATGTCGTCATGTCGTGGAAAACCCCCAAGGTCGTCGAAATCGCGCTCGGTGCCGAGATCAATTCTTACGCCTGCGCGGAAGTGAAGTAATCCGGCAGGGAGTGCCGGCGCTCCGCGGGCCTCTCCTGCGGGCGTCCGGTGCTCCCGTCGCGGTTGCCCCCTGAAGACGCCGCCTTGCGCGGCCTTCCGTGGAGGGCAACGCAAACCGGGCCGGGTTTCGGGAGCCGGAAGTTCCAGTGGAGCAGACGGCTTTTTTTGTATCCCCCCCAAGCCTTCAGCCGAGTCACGCGCGGAAAGTTGGGAAGGCGCATGAAACTGCGCAGAACGGCATCGCGCAGAGACCAGATGGAAAGCCGGGGTGACGGGCGGGGACGGAGACCCTAAACTCGCCTCTCCGGTCCCGGTCAGCGGGCGGAACCCATCCTCCGAGCCTGGCCGCCGCTGAGCTCCGGGCACGTAGAGGGAGCTGGCGCGGGGGGACTGGAAAGCCGGCCGAGCCGAAGGCAGGCGAGCGGAAAACGGGCAAAGACCCGGGCGTGAAGTCGAGGGAGAGAAACGTGCGCGTGGTCATTCTCGGTGCGGGAGCGGGGGGCGGTTTCCCCCAATGGAACTCAAACGCGCCAGCCTGCCGCCGGGCCCGCGCGGGCGATCCCACGGCACCGCCCCGCACCCAGGCGAGCCTCGCCGTCTCGGCGGACGGACGGTCCTGGTTCCTGCTCAACGCCTCGCCCGATCTCCGCCTCCAGATCGAGCGCTCTCCTTTCCTTTGGCCCCAGGAAGGTCTCCGCTCGACCCCGATCGCGGGCGTGATCCCGATCGACGGCAATGTCGACTCGATCGCGGGCCTGCTCCATCTCCGCGAGCGCGAGCCCTTCCGCCTCTTCGCCACCCGTCACGTGCTCTCCATCCTCGAAGCAAACCCGATCTTCGAGGTGCTGGCGCGGGACGTCGTCGCCCGCATCCCCGTCCCCCTCGAGGCGCGCCTCCCCCTACCCCTGAAAGACGGCACGGAGAGCGGGCTCTTCCTCACCCTCTTCGCCGTCCCCGGCAAGGTGCCGCTCTATCTCGAACGGCCCGGCGAGGCGCCGCCTATCGTCGAAGGCGAAGAGACGGTGGGCGCGCTCATCGATGACGGACGCCATCGCGTCTTCTTCGTCCCGGCCTGCGCCGCGATCACGCCCGCCCTCAAGGAGCGGCTGCGGGGCGCCGACCTCCTCCTCTTCGATGGCACGCTCTGGCGCGATGACGAGATGATCCGCGCCGGGATCGGCGCCAAGACCGGCCGCCGCATGGGCCATGTGAGCGTGGGCGAACCCGACGGGCCGCTCGCCCAGTTCGCGGATGTCCCCATCCGGCAGCGCGTCTTCGTCCACATCAACAACTCCAACCCCATCCTGCTCGCCGATTCCGATGAACGGGCGGTGGTGGAGGCGGCGGGCTGGCGGG